>QYQL01000115.1 GCA_007280915.1 Verrucomicrobiaceae bacterium
ACAAACTTTCCGGTGCCAATTCCCCCAGACTTTGCGAGCCGGGTAACCAACAATACTCTTGCAAACGGTGTGATCGGATTTCAGAGGTCGTACCTCAGCAAAAATGGAACCTGGAGCACGAACTTCAACAGTAGATACGACACCAACACGACCAATGCCACGAACGCTACCGTGGCCGTGCGGGTCTCCCTGCTGGTGGTGTCCAGTGAAGGGTTGAAGCATTTGCAAAACACGGGAAAACTCAGTGCGGTTTCGGCTGCGATGGCAAACACGTTGACAAGCGCCACCAATTCTCCGGAGGAGCAGTGGAACAGCGCCATCAAGGTCGGAGGGGAGATCGACATTCCGACCGCGAGTTCCCTCCGCGCGTTCGAGCGGGTGTTTTTCCTGCCGAATTGAACTTGGATTTCTTTGCAGACTTGGGTAAATCCCTGCCGGTGTCGAGGATTGATAGAAACTCCCGGAGACCACGTTACAACCCACCCCAGAATGCATTTGTGGAAGCATAGGGGTCGGGCATCCTGCTCTTTGGAACAAGTTCGACATGCCCGTCCACAAATGCGACGATGGCACTCGGATCAGGGTGCCCCGAGAAGGGGGATGCGTCGCTTGTCAGCGCACGAATGGGATAAGGAAACTCCGGCCACCGGTTATCGATAGCTCCGGTTCCCCCGATCTCGGTTTGAGGCCATGTTTTCAAGCCGGGATGCCACCGACTGCCCATCAGGAGCGCGGTTGCCGATGGAGTATTAAAAGATGAGAGTCTCCGTGGGGCGTTCTTGGGACTCGCGTAAGCGTTCATGGCATAAGTGCCCTTTGCTACAGACTGGTCATATGGTCGGCATGCCAGAGCCAGCGGGCACGCATATGTGGATATTCTGCCACTGACGACAAGCACATCCGGAATTGCATTGCTATAGCCCGATTCCCGAAGGGCCAACACCCAATTGGAGATCGCCGGGCCAGGAATCGAACTCTGCCCTGCTGCTGGTGGCAATACCCCCTCGTGGTCCCCTGCATAGAGTAGGACGCACTGGGCAAGCTGACGGATATTCGATTGCGATCGCGCGAGTTTCGCCGTGTTCACACCTTTGCCGATTGCCGGAAAAAGAAGCGCCGCAAGAATGGCCAAGATTCCGATCAGGGTGAAGCCGTGAAACCTTTCAGCGCGGGGTCGTAAATGGAAGCTTTTCAAAGTGTCGTGCGCAGCAGTAATGAACAAAGTAAATACAGATATTAACATGTTGTATACAGGAAGCGCGAGATCCTGCCCAATTAAAACTTCATGCAAATATTGGGTCAGTCAAAGATATCTGACAGCATCCCTTTGGCCGTTTTATAACCTTTTCGTCGTGCGCCCCCAGAACTGCGGATTCGACGGAGCTGCTGGGAGACATTTGCCGTGCTTTTCATTCGCAATTCCGAGGCAATCCAGGCTTGTGACATGCTGGTTTTTGCTCCGAGCAATTCCGCAAGCGCCACCTTTCGCACATCCGAGCCGGACGCTTTCTCGAGATCCGCCGCCGGAAGTCGAAACCGTTTCAGCCCCCGTTTGAGAATCCGCTCCGCTTCCTGCGCATTGCGTGTGCGAAAAATCAAACCGGAGCGGTATGAGGCGTTGCGGCGCGACTCGATGAGCCGCCTGCCAAGAGCAAGCGCTTTTTCGGAAAATGCCCGGGAGCCCCCCCAATACCAACCGCGTCGCAAATGGCTCAGGCGCGCATCCCTCGTCTCCGGCACGGGCACGACGCCCGCTGCCTCCTGTTCCTCTCTCGCCCGTCTGTCGAGCCGCTCCAAAAACTCCCTGCGTCCGGAGAAACCGAGTCGCTGAGACCGAACGCCCCGAATCCCGCCCTCACGCATGACCAACAAGGTCGCTTCCCGGCACTGGTCGCATAGGCCATCCGCACGTTGCTCCAGTGATAATCCCTGACTCTGCCGCCTTTCGCCACATTCACAGCCCCCGCCCGCGCCGGGTTGAGGTGATAGTCGAAGCAAGGCCGTGAAATACTCCACTCTTTCCCCCTCAACGAGCACCGCCTTGTAGCGGTCCCCGAAAACCCGCCCCCAGAGCCGGTGCTTTGTGTTGAGGCGCCGCGTGTAGGTGTTCTGCAGCCACTTCATCCCCTCCACGAGATTCGGTTCCGGAGTCTCGATCAGAAGATGGTAGTGGTTGTTCATCAGCACCCACGCATGCACCCCCCCAACCGGTCCGCTCGCACGCATCCGAAAGGGTTTTGAGGAAAAACCAGCGGTCCTCATCATTGAAAAAATATCCTGCCGGCGGTTGCCGCGCGCCATCACGTGATAAAACGCCCAGGCAAATTTCACCCGAATGTCTCTTGCCATCTCAAGAGACTAAGGTGATTCACTGAATTTCAAGTATTTCTGACTGCCCCCTTTTTTGCCTTTCTCTTTCTTTTTCCACTTTTCATCGGGCTATTGGGTGCTCAGGTCACTTCTGCTCGCTCGTGGTAGCTGCTCCAGTGGCCATCCGGTTGCCGAGTGCGATGACAAGAGTGGAGGTCACAAGGATAAACATGGCCGCGGCGACGCAGAGGGCGGTGAGGCGGCTGACTCCGCGCCACTCGCGTGCGGCGATGCCGCAGAGGGTGCTGAACACGATGACGAAGGCCAGATGGATCGGCCAGCTGGTGAAGTCGAATTTTCCCATGAACGTCGTCCCCATCCCGTAGAACATGAAGCCGACATACCAGGTCGCGCCGGCCAGTCCGGCCCAGAGGTAATTGCGCTTGAGGAGACCGCGTGGTTCCGGGTTTTCGTCGGCGGATCCGTGCCAGTCGTGGTGCCGTCCGTCGCTTTTGCCGATGAAGTCGCCCACCGACCGGTTCCGCAAGCCGAGGTAGAGGCACCAGATGCAGTTGACCAGAAATCCTCCGGCCATCACCACCACGAACACGGGACCGGTTTTGAAGATGGAGGGTGAGCCACAGGCAAGCGCGGCTTCCGCGATTGGCTGGCCGGACTGGATGCCAAATGCAAATCCAGAGCTCATGATGCCGGAGAATGTAGCCACCGCGAAGCCGAGGCCGAGCGAGGTGGGGGCTTTTTCGGATGCTTTTTCCCGGCATTCCCGTTCGCGGCGCATGCCGGCCAGACCGAAAAGACCAATTCCGCACAGGCACGCGAAAACGCCCAGGAGCACGATTCTCCCTCCCGTATTACCCGTGAGGGTTGCGAATTGCCCCACGAAGAGAGGCGGCACCAGCGTGCCGAGCGAGACGGTGTAGCCGAGCGCCACCGCCTGACCGAGCGACATGCCAAGGTATCGCATACTCAATCCAAAGGTGAGGCTGCCGGCACCCCACATCGCGCCGAAGAGAAACGTCCATCCGATCGTTTGGAGGGACGATCGGGACAGGGCGTCGATCGGATGGGAGCCTGTCAACCATGACACCAGCCATGGCATGATCATCCACGCGGCGACTCCCTGGATGAGCCAGGCGGACTCCCATGCCCAGGCGCGCACCCGCTTGAGCGGCGCATAAAACGACCCGTGGGCTGCTCCCCCGATGGCATGAAAAGCGACTCCTACAAACGGGCTGTCCATTTTGTGCAGGTCTGTTCCGTGAGCAGATCGAGATAGGCGTCGGCGTCAGCATCCAGATCCACCGTGAGCGGGCGGACGACCGGGTTGGTCAGCACACCACGCCGGACGAGCAGGCGCTTTTCGGCGTGATGGAATTGTTCAAATGTTTGCAGCGAAAATTGCAGGTAAGAAGAAATGCTTCCGAAGAGGTTGGCTGCCTCACGGATGTCGCCTGACTGAAGTTTCGTCCAGATGCTGACGAACACATCCGCCAATGCGAGCCCGGGCATGATGCCCGACAATCCGGCGGGATGGAGCTGGATCGTGTAGCTCCCGCCCCAGCCGCTCAGCACGCCGATTTGCCCGCCGGTTTCCCGGATGATGCTGCGGATTGCATTTCCGATGCCCGGCTCTTCGAGCTTCGCCATCCGGAAGTTCGGGCACGAGCCGTGAAGTTCGATAAAGAATCCGGCGTCCGCAGTTTTGCCGCCGGGATTCCAGTCCTGGACAATGACCGGCAATTCGGTTGCGTCGCAGACGCGGCGCGCGTAGTCGAAGAGTTGGCGTTCGCTTGAGGCAAACGCGCGGGGGAGCGCGGTCGCGACGGCTGCGGCACCCAGACCCTGCGCTTCACCGGCAAATCGGGCGGCCAGTCGCGGAGTCGTGTGATTGCATTGGGCGACCACTTTCAAGCCGTGTGTGGAGGCTTGCGCCACGGCGGTTTCGATGACGCTTTGTCTTTCGCCTCCATCAAGTTTGTAAAACTCGCTGCCGAATGCCGGCGTGACGACCGTCTTGATTCCGCACTTCGCGGCAAAATCCACGAGCGGCCGGAGTGCCTGATAATCGACTTCGTCCTGCCCGGTGAACGGTGTCGGCAGCACCGGAAGCACGCCGGTGAGCCAGTCGGGAATGGGGATCACGGGATCCATTTCAATTTTTCGACTGCCTCGCGGTTGATCTCAATGCCGAGCCCGGGTTTGTCGCCGGGGATCAGGTGGCCGTCCACCGCTGTGGGTTCGCCGGTGAAGACCTTCCAGAACAATTCGTTTCCGGTGTCGGGTTCGACGTTCGGGAAATATTCCACGAGCGGGCAGTTCGATTGCGAGGCGATGACGTGGAAGTTGTGCGCCTCGTTTGAATGCGGGTAGACCGGCAGGCCGGCCGCCTCGGCGAGCGCGCAGATTTTTTTCATTTCCGTGATTCCGCCGACCCGGTTGGCATCGGGCTGGAGGATGTCTGCCGCGCCGATGTCAATGAGGTGTTTGAATCCTTGCTTCGTGTATTCATGCTCGCCGCAGGAGATCATCGTTGCGCTTTTGGCGCGCAGCTTGACGTAGCTCTCCAGATCGTCCGGCAGGAATGGTTCCTCGAGCCACGCGAGACGATAGGGCCGGAGTCGGCGCTCCATTTCAACAGCATACCCGTAGTCCCAACCCATGTAGGCGTCGGCCGCGAGTTCAATGTCATCGCCGACTGCCTCGCGCACGGCCCGGATCAGAGCGACATTACGGTTCATTCCCTCCACTCCATCAACCGGCGAGAATCCGAAGCGTTGCTTGAGAACGCGGAAGCCCTGCTTCACATATCCGCGTGCCTCCTCCGCCAGCGCGTCGAGATCTTCCAGAGCATACAGCCGGCTGCAATACGCCGGCACCCGGTCCCGGACTTTTCCGCCGAGCAAATTGTAAACAGGCTGGCCGAGGATTTTCCCTTTCAGATCCCAGCATGCGATGTCGATCGCGCTCATCGCCGAGAGGGCGACGCCGCGTCGGCCGAACCGAACCGTCGAGCGGTAGAGCTTGTCCCAGAGCAGTTCGGTTTCAAAAATGCTGTGCCCGAGCGCCAGTGGTTTGAGATGGGTCTGCACGATGTCCGTTCCCGATGATGTGAACCCGCCGATCGTGCCGCAGCCGGTTTGTCCGCCGGAGGTTTCCACCTCCACGAGCGTCAAGGCAACCGGGCCGAACCATTGCGCATCCCGCGAGCGCGGGTCGTCGTTGAACCGGCTCGTCGGCGTGCAGAGATGGCGCTTGAGGGTGTCCGGGGTCCGCGAGAACCGCAGATCGGTGCAGCGGATGTCTTTGATGATGTCGTTGCTCATGAAATGATGCCCTTTGGAAAACGTTCCTGAACGAGAGGTTCGTAGAGAGGGACGAATACGTCCGCCCGCTTCCGGATGTCCGCGTATGCGGCGTGCGCCTCGATAATGCTTTCCGCGATGCCGAGCGGCCGGTTTTCCTCGACGTTGGCATAGTGAAACGCGCAGTCGCTCATCATCACCAGCCCGCGCGCGGTTTGCACCTCGACGAGCAGGGAGGAACGGTGATGGACGCCGACCCAGCGGCATGTCAGGCCGGGCAGGATCTCCTGCACGTCGTCCATGAGCAGGAGATTCTGGTTGTTCTCGAAAAGCAGCCACTTCAGATGCTCGTCACTGATGCATCCCTGCCGCGGAACATGGTGCGGATACGTCGGTGCGATGAGGTCCTCCACCCAGCCGCGTCGGGAAAAGCAGAATTTGGCGTTGGGGAATAAATGCAGGCAGCCGGTCGCGTAGAGCTGGATCGGGGTGACGATCACGTAATCCACGCTCGCCGGGTCTACTCCGGCCTCTGCGAGGAGATGCTGCGTGCGCCAGACATCCGGCCGGTTGAGCAACCCGCGAGGGCCGAGGAAATCGCTCCACGCTTTCGTCAGTCCGGTGACATCCTCCGGGAACCCCGTGTTGACGAGAATGGTTTTGCCCTGACCCCGGATGAGCGACATCTGGAATTGCAGCTTCGTCCAGTCGCCAAAGCCCTCCATCCAATACACTTCGGGGCAGGGGACCTCGATCTCCGCAGTCCGCAACATTTGGATTGTGAACATAGAATTAAAGGTGCTTCACCAGTTCGCCGCCATCCACAAGGATCGAGGCGCCGGTGATGTAGCGGGCTTCCGGGGTTGCGAGAAATGAGACGATCCCGGCAACATCGCGGGGCTGTCCGATGTAGCCCACACAGGTCTGAATTTCCAGGTTGGCGCGGTTTGTCCCGGTGGCGAGATACTCCGCATTGATCGGGGTTTCGATGGTTCCCGGGAGGATGGAATTGCATGTGATCCCATGCGGTCCGAGGCAGACGGCGAATGCGTTCATCATCGAGATCTGCCCGCCCTTGGTCGGGCAGTAGTGGGTCTGGACCGTGCCGCCCTTGATCGCGGAGATCGAACTGATCGCCATGATCCGCCCCGCGATTTTTTTCTCGATCATCAGCTTCGCCGCCTCCTGGGTGCAGAAGAACCCAGCCCGGAGATTTGTCTCGTGGGTGATGTCCCAGATTTCTTCCGTGACCTCGTCCCACTCGTGGAACGGACAGATCCCGGCATTATTCACCAGCACATCAATGCGCCCGTATCGTTCCCGGATGTCCGCAAACAGGTGCCGGATATCGGTGACTTTGGAAATGCTGCCGATGGAGAGTTCCGCGCGGTGGCCGGCGGCAAGGATAGCATCGCGGGTCTTCAGCGCGCCGGCATTCTCGGATCGCGCGTTGATGAGTGCCAGATAGCCGTCGGCGGCCAGACGTTCCGCGATGGCCGCGCCGATCCCGCTCGAGGAACCGGTGACGAGCGCGATTTTTTCTGCTGGGCCATCCGCCTCTGTCTCGTTGGGGGTTGTCATGATCGGTTAGAACAACTTCGACATGTTGACTTTTCCGGGTTCCTCGCCGCCGGCGATCGCCAGAATGGACTCATCCGGTTTTTCCATGAGCGACCCAGCCGCGCGGTAGAGGGCCAGGATGTTTGGCAGAGGGGATCCGACCTGAATGGCATGTGTCGGGCCGAGGAACAGCCCGCCCTTCGGGAAGAGCTCCAGACGGCGTCTGACCTCGCGTTCGACATCCGCGGGGGTGCCATGGGCAAGAGTGCTCTGGACGCACATTGTTCCACAAAAGACCAGCCGGTCGGCGTAGCGGTTCTGAAGAAATGCGATGTCCATTTCGGGAGTCGTCGGCTGCACGACATCCTCGACATCCAGGCCGAGCTCGATCAGCCGCGGCAGAAACGACTCCACGCACCCGCACATGTGCATCATCGTGCGCGCGCCGTAGCTGTGCGCCATGTCGAAATACTTTTTAAATTTCGGCGCGAAGTGGCGCTCGAAGATCTCCTTGCTGATCATCGGCCCGCGCTGGTTGCCGAGGTCCTCGCCGATGTGGACGAAATCGATCAGCCCGCCAGCCGCCTCGAGGACGCGGCGGTGCGTCTCGTAGTAGAAGTCGAAGCGCGCCTGCATGATCTCGATGAAAACCTCGTTGTCATCGAGAAGATCCATGAGCACCTCCTCCATGCCGCGGGCGCGGGCGATGCTGTTGATGAAATCCATGTCGCCGGGAGTGCCGAAGCAGAGCGCGAACTGCCCGTTCCAGGACTCACACTGCTGCCGGATCGTCGAGTAATCGAACCAGTCCGCGCTGGGAAAATGCGAGCGGTCAAGCTGGTCGAGTGTCTCGACGCCCGCGTAAGGGAGATAGCTGGCTTCCAGATAGCTGCCGCCTTCGAATTCCGCCCGCTTGTAGCGTTCCCCGAAGTAGCCCTCGATGCTCCCGTCCGGAAACGTCCGCAGCTCCGGCCCGCAATAGACGGGATCCACGTAGCGGAAGTCGTCGCCGAGGACGCGAAGCAACTGCTCCATGTTGGTGAGCCCGAAGTGGTGGATGAGGTCCCGGTTCACCTCGGGGGTGGCTTCATGTTTGACGGGAATCCGGTCATAGCCGGTCCGGTCGTAGGAGCTCAGGACGCGTTCACGGGAGGTCATGGTTGTCATGGTCGGGAGGGATCGTATTGTTTGAGCTTTGTATCTTACTTCACGGCAGGAACAGGCAAATTGATAAAATGGCTTTTGAAATGCACTTTTTGGCGGCCGCGATTGTCACCGCCTTCGTCGCCCGCTAGCATATGCGGACCGTGCCTCCCGCAAAAAACACATTTTTTCGCTATCTGCCGATCAGTCCGGGGGACAAGCAGTGGGGGCTGTTTGTTCCCACGGCGGGATACAGCTGGACGCCGGCGCACTCGCCGGACTATCCGCTGGCCAAGCATCCTTCGGCGTATCACTTCCAATGGCAGCAGGGGCGGATTTTGCAGGAATTCCAACTGCTCTACATCATCCGCGGCGAGGGGGTCTTCGAGTCGGCGGAGGCGGGAAGGCTGCCCATCAAGGCGGGAGATGCGTTCGTGCTTTTTCCCGGCGTCTGGCACCGCTACGCACCGAACCCGGAGACCGGCTGGGACGAATATTGGATCGGCTTTGACGGCGATGTTCCCCGCCGGCTGGTTCAGCAAAACATCCTATCCCCGAAGTCGCCGGTCTTTTCACCGGGGCTGGGAGAGACATGGCACTCATTGTTCACGCACGCGATCGAGGCTTTGGAACTGGAGCCTGTCGGACATCACCAGCTTCTGGCTGGGCTCACCTACGAGATGCTGACCCGGCTCCATGCCTTGGGACGCGAGGAGAAGCTCGCCGGAACACTCGACAATGCGGTGGTGAGCAAGGCCAAATACCTTGTGATGGAGCGCTTGAGGGAGAAGATCGACTGGGAGGATCTGGCCCGGGAATTGCACGTCAGCTATTCCTCGCTGCGCCACGCGTTCCAGCAGCACACCGGATTTTCCCTCTATCAGTATCAACTGCAACTCCGATTGAACAAAGCCAAAAGCCTGCTGAACAGCACCCAGCATCCGGTGAAAGAGATCGCAGCCCGGATCGGCTTTGATTGCCCGTATCACTTCTCGAATCTCTTCAAGCGCAAGACCGGACTTTCTCCGGTGGCTTGGCGGCACGACGCCCGCGGCGGCGGCCATGGCGGTGAGTTGGCCGGACAGTGATGGATTGGCGGCAGGTGGCGCGCAGGATCAATGGTTGCCGGTTGACATATTCTGTTCCATAAGGCTCGCTTGGTGTTCTCTGTATTTCATTCCCCCTCGACCCTCATGAACTTCCTCCGCCTCACTCCATTTATTGCCGCCATCTGGATCATGGGAATCCACGGGTTCTGCCAAGAAGTCGCCCGGTTTTCCTTTGAGAAGGATGAGATCCCCTTCAAGTGGAAGAGTTATGTCTCGCCGACGAATCCTGACATGGTGGGGGTGAGCACCGGACAGGAGGGGGTTGATTCTCACACGGGGGAGAGCGCGTTGCAGTATTTCTCACCTCAGGGAGGCGCAGTGATACAGGCCAACTGGCTCCCAGTTTCCCCCATGATGAGTTTTGAAAGTCAGGCCGGGACGTATGCCTGCTCGTTCTGGGTGAAAATGCACGGGCTTCCTTCCGGCGCGCACCTCTGGCTGAGGATCTCCTCCGAAACAATCGCTCCGTTCGCGGGCAGAGAGGACAAGGATGACATCCGAAGCCCTTTCATTTCACCGAAGACCCAACCGGAGGACGAGTGGGTTCCCGTCGAGTTTGAGTTCACGGTTGCGCCCGAAGAAGCCGGACAACTTTTTCGTCCGCACTTCATCTTGAAGGGGAATCCGTCCGGTAGAGAAAATGAATTTTCCCCGGAGGCGCGGGTTCTCATCGATGACCTCGTCATCAACCGCAAGTAGCCGGCAAACTCCCGGGATCCTTCGCGAAAAACAATTCTTCCCGTGGTCCGTCGGGAGTTTTCAGGGAGCCGTGGGCGAGTTCCCGACCGTATTGCTCACCGCCTCGAGCATTCCCGCTCCCTGTTGCTTCGGATCGATGGTGTTGCCTTCGATGACGACGCGCGCACTGTTCATGACTCTGATGGCATTCCGACCGTTCTCCCGCGTCGGCATCTCACAGGCCTTTTCGATGGCGTTCCCCCGGATCGTGAGACCATCCACCCCGACTGCGAAGATGGCGCTGTTGGCGGTGTTGATGATCCGGTTGTTCTCGAAGATCACATCCCGGTGCACTCCAGGTTTCGGCGGGTAGGCATTGCCAGGAAGCCACGCCAGGGCCGCCAGCGCACCCTCGGCTGCTGCGGCGTGCATGTTGCAGTTTTCGATGAGATTTCCGCGAACTGTGACGTCGCGAGTGCCGATGCTTTCGTGAAAGTAGGATGTCTCAGTGAGCACTAGGACTCCGGCCGAGGTGCAATTGCTGAACGTGCAGCCCTCGATCACGGCATCGCGGGTCTGGCAAAGGACGCCGCGGGCCCGGTTCCCCCGCACCGTGCAGTTCTTCATCCGCAGTCTGGCCACCCGGCTCGCATTGCCCAGCACGTCGCCTTCACGGAGTTCCGCCGGTAACTCTTTTGCGAAAGAGATCCGGTGAAAATTTTCCTCGCCCAACTCCATTTCGGCGGTTTTCACCTTGTCGGACGAGAAGGGCAGGAGGGTGTCCATGTGGGACATCTCGAGCTCGTCGTTCTCATCGGGCAGATCGGTCATTTTCAGATTGTGTTGGCACACGACGCTGCGCTCATCCAACCGTTTGCGCACAATCAGGTAGAGTCCGCTCTTGATGTTGACGCCGTCATCGCCCATGCCCTCGAACGTGCAGTCCTCCAGGGACACGGTGCCCTTGCAACCTGCGAAATGCGTGGCGTCCGCCGTCGCCGACATCATGCGTCCGGAGTCCGGGCGGATGAGGACATTGAAATGCTTCAGTGAGATGTCCGTGCTCACATGCGCGGTCAGGGCCATCCCCGCAACGGTGTAAACCGTGAAGTCGCTCACAAGTGAGTTGACGCAGCGATCAAAATGAAGAATTCCGGGGCCGTAAACCTCGTGCCGGAGCACCAGCAGTGTTCCCGCTGGCACAGGGATGTGTCTGTTCAAATGCACGCGCAGCAACTGCGGACCGACCAATTCTGTCCGTTCAACAGCTTTATAGACATCCAGATTTTTCCCATCGGGCAACCTGGTCTCCGGATCATAACTCATAAAGGCGCCGACAGGCTCATCGCCTTCCACCGGAAAGTTGTCCTCGATTTGGATGTCGAATGAGTCAGGGGTCGATGCGATGACTGTTCCTTGGGAAAATGGAGGGCGCTCCCAATCGACGGTCAGGCCTTTGACGACGATGTTCTGGCACTCCTCGAAGACGAAGACAGCCGCCTTGCCACTCATCAGGAGTTCGGCCCCCTGTCCATCAATTGTCAGGCCGTTTACATTGCTCACCGGAAAGAGCACTCCGCGGGTTTTCGGGTTTCCGTCCGCCCGGAGATTGTAGCGGCCTTCCGGGATTTGAATCAGATTATCGCAGTTGCTTTGCGCCTCGCGGAACGCCTCTAGAAAGGCGGCTGTGTCATCCTCTCCGTCATTCGGGACGGCACCGTAGTCCGTCACACTGAGCGCGGTGGCATGGAAGGAGGAGGTAAAAATGGCCGTCGCAGCCAGCGCGATCCGGGCAAGGGATTTCATTCCGGGCATGGCTCAGCCGCCCTCGTTGTGCTTTGGGACAACCGGTGCCGCCGGCTTGCTGTCATTGTATCCGCCCTGTTCCTTGAATTTGTTGTCGATGCGGGTCCACTCCTGGACGAGGTCGCGGAGGACCTCCGGCTTCTCGGCCGCAAGGTCGTGCATTTCTGTGCGGTCGGAGTCGCGGTTGTAGAGTTCCCATTTGTTGCCGTCGATTTTTGCGGAGACGATTTTCCACGGGCCCTTGATGAGCGCGCGGTTGCCGTCGTGTTTGAAGTGGAGGAAATCGCGGGGGATATCCTTGCCCGCGAGGGCGGGCAACAGGCTTTTGCCGGGGTAGGGCGGGGCTTCTGGTGCCGGCGGGGTGAGCTTCCCGCCGGCGAGATCCACAACGGTCGGCATGAAGTCAATCACATGGCCCGGCGTGGAGACAAAACTACCGGGTTGGAGCGAGATCCCTTTCGGCCAGTGGACGACGAGTGGAGTGGAGATCCCTCCCTCATGCACCCAGATTTTGTGACGGCGGAACGGGCTGTTCGAGGCGGCCGCCCAGGAGGGGCCGAGCGACAGGCAGGTTTTTTCGCTGCCCCAGCGCGCATTCGGATCGATTTTGTAAACGAGATCCGGAGGGAGTTGGACATCCTGAAGCATCTGGGTCGAGTCGGCTCCGTTGTCAGAGAGGAAAAAGATGATCGTGTTGTCGAGTTGGCCTTCCTTTTCCAGTAGTTCGAGGACCCTGCCGACCTGAGTGTCGAGGTGGTCCACCATGGCCGCATGGATTTCCATCTTTGCGGCCTGCTCCTTTTTCTGTTTGTCGGTGAGGGTTTCCCATGGGGTGTAGTGATAGATCTCCTCGTATCCCTGCTTGTCATTCTGAAGTTTTTCAGCCTCCGCGTTGGCCGGGGAGTGCGGGGAGATCACATGCGGCTCCGGGTCGGAAAGCTTCCATTCCGGTGGGAATCCGAGCTTCATCATTCTTTCGTAGCGCTGCTTGCGGATCACGTCCCATCCGGCGTCGAAGCGCCCCTTGTATTTGTCCACAAACTCCTTGGGAGCCTTGAGCGGATAGTGCGGGCTCATGAAGGCGAGGTAGGCGAAGAACGGCTTGTCCGGATATTCGCTCTGGTGATCCTTGAGAAAATCCAGCATGTGATCGCCAATGGCGCGATCCATGAAATAGCCGTCCTCTTCCTTCGGCCGGGGGAGAGCCACTCCGTCAAGGGCGTGGTTCTTTGGAGTGAAGTAGAGGTATCCCTGTGCCTGGTCGTAAGCATGATCGAAGCCCGCCGAGTGTGCCGACTCGCATCCCGTTCCCTGCACATGCCACTTGCCCGAATGGTATGTCCTGTAGCCGAGCGGCTTCAGGACCGCCGGGATCGTCGAATGCCACTTCACGTATTTCCCGTTGTTCGGATCCGATCCGGTCTGGAGAGGATAGTATCCTGTCATCAGGGCACTGCGGGTCGGCCAGCACCGGGCCCCATTATAAAACGAAGTAAAGCGCAAGCCGGTGGCCGCCAGCCTGTCGAGGTTTGGAGTTTCGATCTCGCCCCCGTAGCATCCGAGGTCGGAGAACCCCATGTCGTCGGCAACAATGACCAGGATGTTCGGGCGTTTGGGGGGCTCAGCCGCGGGAGTCGCGGAAACAGCCGGAAAGGCTTGGGCGAGCAGGAGGAGGATTGTCGCGAGGAGGGAGTAGGAACACGTATTCATAAGCAGATTAATAAAAAGCGGGTTGATTGATTTCCATGTGAAACATCACTGTTCTTCCGACGTTTTCTGTGGGGTCGGCGCGTCTGTGGGGGATGCCGGATTGGGCGCGGGCATCACGGCATTCACCTCTTTGCGCCAAGCGATGAGTTTCTCGTGTAGCGTTCTCGTTTTATCCGGCTGCTTTGCGGCGAGGTTGTTCTTTTCGCCAATATCCTGCGGGATGTTGTAAAGTTCTAGCGCGCCATCTTCATACCACTCGATGAGCTTCCAATCGCCCTCGCGAATGGCTCCGTGTGGCGAACCGCCCTGGTTGCTGTAGTGGGGGTAGTGCCAGTAGAGCGGCTTGCCCCGATCCATCGATTTTCCCTTGAGAAGGGGCACCAGACTGACCCCGTCGAGATGCTGCTCCGGCTTCAATGGCAGTCCGGCGAGTTCCAGAAGCGTCGGGTAGTAGTCGGTGCTGATCACCGGAGTGTCGCAGATGCTGCCGGGTTTCGTCACGCCGGGCGCACGGACGATCCATGGTTCCCGGATTCCCCCCTCGTAGGGCCAGCCCTTGCCGCCGCGCAGCGGAAGATTGGAAGTGGGGTGGCCTTCGCTCGTTGAGAGGCCGCCATTATCGGACATAAAAATGATGATCGTTTTATCGGCGAGGCCGTTCCTGTCCAACGCGGCAAGCACGCGGCCGATCCCCGTGTCGAGCTGCTCGAGCATGGCGGCATAGACCGCGTTGTTCTGCACAAGACGCACTTTCCGGTCACGCTCCTGCCCCCAGGCATCAGCGGGCGCGGGAGATTTCGGATTTTTGGATTTCGCCTCATATTTTGAGACGAGATCCGCACGCGCTCCAATAGGGGTATGCACGGCGAGGAAGGGCAGGTAGGCAAAGAAAGGCTTGTCTTTGTTCTCATCAATAAACTTCACGGCCTCGCTCACGATGCGGTCGGTGGTCTTCGGGTCATCCTTGTGGTCCGGTGGAGGGGTGCCTGATTCGGGATACCAAAACTGAGAGCCATCGCTGGTGGTCAAGCCGGGTCCGAACCCCTGGGCGTTGGGCGAATATTCTCCGCCGCCGAGATGCCATTTTCCGGCGAAAAAAGTCGAATAGCCCCGTTCGTGCAGCGCCTCCGCGATGGTTTCCTCCTGAAGCGGCAGGTGATTGGCATTGGGGGCCGGTAGCAGCTTCCCCGAGTGCTTTCCCCCGGGGATCCAATTCGTCACGCCGAACCGGGTTGGATACTTCCCGGTCATGATGCTGCCGCGGGTGGGTGAGCAGACGCAGCACGCGGCATATCCCTGGGTGAACCTCATTCCCGTTTTGGCGAGCGTGTCGATGTTTGGCGTTTCGTAGAACGTTGATGGATTGTTCGCTCCGATATCCATGTAGCCCAGATCGTCAGAGAGGATGAATACGATATTTGGCTTCACCGGAGAGATGTCGGACTGCGGCGGAACGGCCGCTCCGGCTGCGGTGAGCAGGAGGGTGATGGAAAAAAAGATGAGGCGGATGCGTTTCACGCTCTGGTTTGGGTCGCTGTGAGGAATGGGTGGATGGTTTTAGTTTTTTCCGCCTTGATCATTGTAGTCGATGCTCTTCCGCCACTGCACATCCTGGCTCGAGTTTCCAATCAGGAGTTCAAATGTTCCGGGCTCGGCCAGCCAGGAGTGGGTCTTCGCGTCCCAGAACGCGAGCGCCTTCCAGTCCACGGGAATCGCGACCGTTTTGCTCTCTCCGGGTTGGAGGAAAACCTTCTGGAAGCCTTTGAGCTCGCGATACGGACGGACGACGCTGGACTTTTCGTCGTGGACGTAAAGTTGGACCACTTCGGCTCCGGCCACTTTCCCCGTATTTGTCACGGTGACGCTGACGGTGAGCGGCTTGTCCTTTGTGATGGTGTCCGGGGAGATTTTTGGGTTGCTGATTTTGAAGGTCGTATACGAAAGCCCGAAGCCGAACGGGAAATTCACCGGCTTGTTCTTGGATTCATACCAGCGGTAACCGACGAAGACGCCCTCCTTATAGTGAATGTCGAAATAGGGATCGGGCTTGTCTTTGACCCGCCAGACCGTCTGGCCGTTGATCACATTGTAGCCGAACGCGGGTGAATCCTGGAATGACTGCTCCATCGTGAAGGGTAGTTTTCCCGAGGGGGTCACCTTTCCGGAAAGCACATTGGCCAGTGAAGCCCCGTATTCCTGACCAAGAAAGTAACAATGGACCAGGCCCTTCACCTTTTCCAGCCACGGCATGCTGAACGAGGTTCCGGTGGATGCGAGCACGATCAGGTTCGGGTTTTTTGCGGCGAGGTCCGCGATCTTTGTGTTGGTTTCCTCCGGAAGTTCGAACGGGCGGTCATTTCCCTCGTGGTCGCCCATCTCGATAAAGAAGAGGACGCGGTCCGCTTTTTTCAGCGCCTCATCGGACGGGTTTTCAGAGTAGGTCACAGCATCACCGAATACAGCCTTCAGCCCGTCGAGGTAGTTGACCGGATCAAAACCGTCCACGAACCCGGAGCCACCACCGCTGCTGGCGTTCTTCACGGCTTTTCCTTTCCCGGTCAGCAGGATCTTCTGACCGCTCTGGAGCGGGAGAACATTTTCATTTTTGAGAAGCGTCACCGCCGACTCGCCGATCTGGCGGACCAGTTTCTGGTGCGCCGCGTAATCGACGGTTCCCGGTGTTTCGAGCACCCGGTTCCAGATTCCGGTCTCGAGCAGAACTCTCAGCGTGGGTGCGATCATTACATCCAGTTTTTTCTCCGTTCCGGCAGGGTCTTTTTCCAGCTCGGCGCGCAGGTATTGGCCGAACGTCCTCATTTGCGGCATGATGATGTTTTGCCCCGAGTCGAGAGCTTTCGTGACATCCTCGGTTCCTCCCCAGTCGCTCATCACGAATCCCTTGTAGCCCAGCTCGCCGCGCAGGATGTCGGTCAGCAGGATCCTATCCTCGCCGCACTTCTTCCCATTGACCCAGTTGTAGGACGACATGATCGCTTTCGCGCCGCCTTCCTGGATCGCGGCGGCAAATGCCGGCAGGTAGATTTCGTGCATCGCGCGTTCGCCGATGATCGCGTTGCTGTCGGTCCGGAGGAACTCGTTGTTGTTAGCGAGGAAATGCTTCACGGTCGCCACGACTCCCTCGCTCTGGATCCCCTTGACCTGTGCGACCGCCATGCGCGCCGCAAGGAAAGGGTCTTCCGAGAAATATTCAAAATTCCGTCCGCAGGTGGACGTTCGGTGGATGTTGACCCCCGGTCCCAACAGGATCGACATGCCTCCCGCCCGGCATTCTTCTCCGATCGCTTTGCCGGCATCAAATGCCAGCTCCGGCTCCCATGTGGCCGCCAGTGCCGAGGCCACCGGGAACGCCGTGGATTTTTTCAGCGGCGTGTAGTCCCAGTCGAGATCCTTGCGGATCTGGATGCCGGCGCTCGTGTTGCACATCAGCGCCGGCTTGATGCCGAACCGCTCGAAGCCCGGGATATAAAAAATATTCTGTCCGCTGGTCAGCCGGATTTTCTCCCGCAGCGTCATCCGCTTCAGCAAATCCTTCACACGCGCGTCGGGGTCCGCCTTCGGGTCGCGGTAGAGCGCATCGCCGGGAACCGGCTCGTAAGAAAACGGGCAGCATTCGTTGATGAAGATGTCGAAAATCTGATACCCGTCGCCCTTGCCTTTCAGGCAACGGATCCGCAGCGCCCTCGTCGTGACCGGGGGCTCGATTTTGTGGTATGTCCAGCCCGCTTTGAACTCGGTCTTGGATTTTTCCCGGAACGTGTTCTGAAAATCCTTCGCAGTGAACGCGGTCTTCCACGTGCCGCCGTCTTCCGTCCACTGGATTTCATAATCGGACGGGAAATTCTCACCCCATTCGATCTGGACCGAACGGACCTTCACCGGATGTCCGAGATCGATCGTGAACTCCTGCTCCCCGCCCTCCTTCGACCACCACAACGTCGTCCGGTCGCCGTCCAAGGCTGCATTCGCTTCGCCCACCACCAGCGGGATTTTTCCAATTCCCATGCACTGCACCGTTCCAGCCTTCTCCGAGGCCTCCGGATCATCATGGCGTGAGGAGGTCGCGATCGCAGATGTCCCGGTCGGAGGGGTGGCTGCGTTTGCCGGCAAAAGCGGCAGGAGGCTCGCCAGGAGCAGAGCCATGCGCTTCGTCTTTTCTTTCATAAAATGAGCGGATTTAAACTCACAGGGACAGACGAAGTTGCGATTATTCACGAGCCTCCGCTCTCCGTGCCGCCATGATCCTCTGTGTCTCCAGAGCCCGTTTCCGGGTGATCGGATAAAAGCTGATCGCAATCAGGCCGAGCAGCACGACGACTGCCTGACCGAAGACGAAAGCGACTTTGAGCGCGAGGCCGACAGATTCCGGCATGCCGGTTGTGGCGGCTGTCTCAGCGTTGAATCCGACCCAGCTCAGAGCGCCTCCGCCGAGGATCGAGGCGGCAGCGACGGCCATCTTGCGCGAGAACGCGCCGACCGAGCTGAAGATCCCCTCGCGGCGCAGGCCAGTCTGGAGTTCGTCCTCCTCGCACACGTCGCCGACCATGGTGAAGAATGTCATCCACGTCCCCTGCAAGCCGAGGCCGATGATCACAGTGGAGACCAACTGGAGATAAGGCATGTCGGGGCGCAGAGTGAACCACTGACTCCCGACGCCCACGAGCGTCAGGACGAGCAGGATTTGAGCCGCCGCCTTTTTTCCGATGCGCGTGCTCATCCAGACCGCCACGATCACGCTCACATACGAAACGCCGGCATAGACGGAGCCGGCCACGCCGCACAGCGCAAGCCCGGCATCGCGGTTGCCCCCGTAGATCAGGAAAATATTCACGTAGAGGCTCAGGTTGACGAATGTCGCGAGCCCGGTGAGGACGATGACATTGGAGAGGGCGACGACGAGAAACGCGCGGTTCGAGGCAGCTTCTTTCAAGGCATGGAGGAACGTGGTGGTTTCCTGTCCTTCGGCCCGCGCGATCTCGCGTCCGAAGATCACTGGCATGATCCCGCCGAAAAGCACAATGACACCGACGCCGATACTCACGTAGATCGCGCCGGGAACGAGCCCGCCGAAACCACTGTATGCGATGAGCCTCGGGAGCCACGGGAGCAGGAACGACGTGGTCATCCCGACGTAGTTCGGCCAGGCAAGCAGCCGTGTTCGCTCGTCGTAGTCGGTCGTCATCTCGAACCCGAGCGCCTGATAAGGGATGATGAAAACCGTGTAGGCCAGAAAGTAGAGGAGCCCGAAAATCGTCAGCCACCAGAAGACGCCCCAATCGGTTTTGACCGGTGACATCCAGAGGAGGGGAAGGATCAACGCGCAGGCGATCGCTCCGCCAAGGATGTAAGGACGCCGACGCCCCCAGCGCGAACGCGTGTTGTCCGAGATGTTCCCCATCATCGGATCAATGACCGCATCCAGCGCCCGCGGGATCGCCATCGCCCAGCCGAGCATCACCGGGCTGATGAAGAGCCCGATGTTGTAAACCGGCAGCACGAGCGACGAGAAGACGTTCATGATCAGGTTGTCCGCCATTGCCCCGCACGCGTAGCCGAGCTTGTTTTTCAGGGGGATGTGATCGTGGGGAGGTTGGGCGGTGTTCATCTGGAAAATGCTTCGAGCAGGGAGATGTCGAATGTGAACTCCCGGACTTCCTGTGGCAAGCCGGGCGGAAGGCGGAACTTGAAAAACAATTTGTTAACCGTCAGGGCGGTGCGTCCGGTTCCTTCTAGGGGTTCCTTTGGCAGTGCTTTTCCAGCGGCCAGGACGCTTTTGAAGCCCTTTGAGATTTCACCTTCGTAGTCGAGCCATAGCCCGTCGGGCGGGAGGGCCTGATCCGCAAAAATAACGGCCCGGCCGTCGGTTGTCCCGAAACTTGCCGAGACGAAAGCTTCGTTGGATGCGGGATTTCGAATCCTCAACCGGAAGCCGGTGAGATGCGTCGGTGGCAGATCGAAAATCAGCAGACCGTCTTTTGCTTTCTGATCGAAACGGAAGTGCACGCGCAGGATTTTTCCTGTGGAGGAATCCTCCACGATCTCCCATCCGCGCGCGGCAAACGCGGTTCGCAGGATTCTGGAATAATCCCGCCCGTCGCGGAACGTCTCATAATATACCGCCCGCTCTGTTGAAGAAGATGGAGGTGATGCCTCTTCAGGGAGAACGGGCGTCCCGCCTGTTTGGAGACTGGTCTCCGCATGAATGCCGTTTTGCGCCACACACGGGCGGGACGCCCATGCTCCCTGATTTTCCGGTCGCGTATCTGGAGATGCCGGCTCCTCGGAAGGAATGATTCTCTCCACTTTCGAGAGGTTTCCATCGGGCGTGAGCAACCACGCGCCATCGGCGTGAGCAACAAGTCGATTGCCCTCCATTTTCGGCGCGGAGGCCGACCGGTCGGCGGTGATGGAATATTTTTTTCCCGCGAACTCAAAATCCCGGACGGTTGCCGAGGGCCATGCTTGCGGCAGCGATGGCTCGATGCGAAGCCCGCCCGCCACAGGGCTCAGACCGAGGATTCCATCAATGAAAAAATACGGGATGAGTCCGGACTCCGGGAATTCGCGGAGGATTCCGACCACATCACTGTGGCCGCGGCCGTTATCCGGATCGCGGCGGAGCTGATCATTTTCAAACTCCTCCGCGATGCCTCTCCAACGCGCGAAGACATCCTCCGGGCCGCGGCACGCGCGGCGGGCGTGCAGGTCGTGGTAGGAGGTCACAAAGATCGAGCCTCCGTTCTGGATTTGTTCGCCGAAGGCAGCGGTTCCGCCCGGCGAGACGTCGAGTTCGCCATTCCACGTGTTGACCATCCTCGGGTTGCCGCGCGCGGCATCCACCGTGGTCGATCGGGGCGCGAATCCGAAATGATAGACATCATGCGCGTCGTCCCCTGCGACCTTCCGGGTTCCATCCATCCAGTCCAGAATGCTCTTCGCTTGTTCGGGATCCGCGAGCCCGTAAGCCAGCGCCAGCAGGTTGAGATCCGTGAACCCGTAGTCGTGGCGCTTTCCGTTGACGTCTTCCCATCCGATGTAGCGGCCTTTTTCCGCATCCCAGAATGTTTCATTGAAACGCTTGCGAACTTCCACTCGCAGGTCGCGGAGTTCCTTGGCACGGCCGATGTTTCCGAGCGATTCCTCGAGTTCGGCCATCATGCGGAGGGAGTCGAAAAAGAGGGCGTTGTCGAACGCCGATTTGTGACCGAAGAGCCAGAAGTCCCAGTAGTTCCCGCCGAGGCTTGAGGCGGTGCCATCGTGCTGCGGATCGTCGAAGACAAGGAGCCCGTCCCTGCCGTGCAGGGTTTCAAGTTGGAAAGTCATCGCCCGCCGCGCCTTTTCCAAAACCGTCTCGCCGGTCTTCGGATCCTTTGTCTCGAGAAACGCACGGTCCCGCTGCATGAGGTAGTGGTGGGCGACCGCCCGGATGAAACTGGAATTCGTCGTGTAGTGGCGGCTGTGGTCGAGGTGCTTCTCGTGTCCCTGGGCCGCCCAGACGTAGCCGTCCGGGCCGACATCGATATTTACGATCGCCGATTTGAGGCGTTCCGTATCCGGGCTCTTTCCCAGCCAACTCAGCTTGAGCGCATCCCAATACTGCCAGATCGTGCTGCCCATCGCGCGCAACCCCCCGTCGAGCGGACGGTCGGTCTGCCACCAGGGATCGAACCGCTCGTGGACTTCGTTGGCGGCGAGCCCGAAGTTGAGCCAGAGGTTGTTCCAGGCCTGCACATCGGAGGAAGAGCCGTGTTCGATGGTCCACGGAAAATCGCTCCCGCCG
Source organism: Verrucomicrobiaceae bacterium (assembly GCA_007280915.1). Lineage (GTDB taxonomy): Bacteria > Verrucomicrobiota > Verrucomicrobiia > Chthoniobacterales > Terrimicrobiaceae > QYQL01. The sequence continues at coordinate 21,438 of QYQL01000115.1, forward strand.
AACGCCTCGATTTTCCCGATGTCCCACCCGTAGCTGCCGCCACCGAGATCATTCCCGCGCGGGACCATCACGCGCACCGCATCCGCCGCAACCCCGCGCAGCGGAATCCACACCTCGTTTTTTCCGGGATCCGGAAAATAGACAAAGCCCGCGCTCATGACCGGTTGCCAGCGCTCGCCGCCATCCGTGCTGGTCTGGATGGAAAAGTCCTGCGGAAAATTGCCCCCGGACGCCGGATGGATCACGAGCCAATCGATCCTCTTCAGCCCGGCCAACTTCAGTCCAGCCGAGCCGGAGCCGTAGGCATCGCGGGATCGGAATGGTGCGGGCGTTCCGGAAGCCAGGAGTTCTCCCGGCGGCTTCGCTTCGCCGACAACTTTTACGGCTTTCCCTTCGCCGCTCTGTTTGCGTCCCGACAATGTGATGCCGGTCCACTGCGTTCGATAGTCACCCGGCTTCCACCAGACAAGTTCTGCGGGGGCATCAGCCTTTGCCATTCCCCGTGACCCGGGCATCCATCGTCCATCGCCGGTATCCCAGATGTAATAGACGAATTCGTCGGTTCCGCCGAATTTCGAGACGACCGTGACCGGGTCTCCCGTGGTGGCTGCAAGAGCGGCTCCCGCATGAAGCGCCAGAGCCACCGCAAACAACACGACGGGTTTCATCCCGAACATCCTGGTCATCTGGAGAAATAGGGGAGTGAAGAAAAAGAAGGACCCTTCTCGCGATGATAGAGCCGACCGAAGGGAGACAGCCTGCCGCAGGCAGCCGCGAAGCGGTGAGCAAAGCGAAGCAAATGCCTCGCCGAGGCGTCCATTGAGAGAAGTCGGCGGGCTCGGCGATCCCGCCCTACCAAATCTCGCCCCAGTCGCTTTCCTCACAGGGCAAACTCTTTGTTCGCCTTCTCCGCGAGCGTTACCGTTTGGTCCCCGTGCCGGAAGGTGACTGCCGGTCCTCTGAGGAGGCTGTATTTTACAATATCCCGCACGATCTCGATCCCAAGATGCGTTTCGCGCCAGACGATCTGGAATGCGAGGCGGGTCCACCGGGAGGGCAATTGCGGACAGAACCGCAATCCATCCGGATCATCCCGCATTCCGCCGAACCCGTTGACGACGGCCATCCAGGTTCCCCCGAGGCACGCGGAATGGACTCCGCCGCCGGTGTTGCTTTTGAGGTCATTGATATCCATCAGCGCACTCTCGCGGAAGAAGTGGTAGGCGTCCTCGAGTTTGCCGATGTCGGCCGCGACGATGCTGTGGACCGAGGCGGACAGCGACGACCCGTGGTTCGTTTTCGGCTCGTGGAACCCGTAGGTTTTCCGAACTGTTTCGCCGTCGAATTTGTGGCGCAGCATGAACATTAGTAGGACCGCGTCGGCCTGCTTAATCCATTGATTTCTCCAGAGGGTCAGCGGATGCACGAGCGAGCGCATGTCGGTATGCAGGGGCACTTTCGACATGTCCACCGGGTCGTGCCCGAGGAAGTTGTCGTCCTGCGGAACAAGGCCCAGCGCCTCGTCCCATGGAAGATACATTTTTTCCGCAGCTTCGCGCCAGCCTGCCACTTCGGTGGGGTCGAGGGCGATCTTGGCGCACAGCCCGGCGAGCTTCTCCGGCACCTCGTTCTGCATGTCAGCAAACACTCCGCCCGCCCGCTCAAAATGCCATTGTGCCATGAAATTCGTGTAGGCGTTGTTGTCCACGCCGCAGGAATATTCGTTCGGCCCGCACACCGCGTTGATGACGAACCGTCCGCCCTTGTGGGGAGAGAACGCGCCGCGGTCCTTCAGATACCGCGCGGTTTCAAAAATAATTTCGGCCCCCATGCTGTGGAGGAACTCCCGGTCGCCGGTCGCCCCGACATAGCGATCGATCGCCCAAGCGACATCGCTTTGCAGGTGGACCTGTCCCTGCGCCGCCTCAAAGACGTGTCCGCATTCCTCGCCGGTGATCGAATTCCAGGAATATTCCGCGCCCGTGCCCTGCATCAACCGCGCCTGCTCGCGCGCCTTGTCGAGAATCCGGTATCGGTATTCAAGAAGTCCCCGCACGGATCGCGGCTCGGTGTAGAGCATCGGCGGCAGAATGTATTGCTCGGTGTCCCAGAAGACGTGCCCACCATAATTGTCGCCGGTCTGTCCGTTCGCGCCGACGCTGCGGAAGCCATCCTCCGGATTGCTCTGCCGGTTGTGGAACAGGCTCAGCCGGACGCCGAGCTGGTCAAGCGGATCGCCCTCGATTTCCACGTCGGCGATCGCCCAATATTTTTTCCAAAACTCCGCCTGTCCTGCGAGGAGCGTTTTCGCATCAGGCAGAGCGGCCAGTTCCGCATCCCTCGCCGTGCGCGGGTCCGGGGATTCGAGGCCGCAGAAAATGACCGCGGTTTTTTCAAAGGCGATCCGGCCAACGGCCTTGAGTGCGGCTTCGATGTGGGCTGTTCCGGTCGAGCCGTTGATCGACAGTTTCGTGGCCGCTGGTGAAGCATCCAGCATCGCTCGATGCCTGATGCCGACAGCGACTTTCTGCCCGCTGGTGTTCGACTCTGATTCAGCGAGCAGCAGATCCCCGCTCGCCTCGAGTTTTTTGCAATCCATCCCCGGCTTACCAAAATGGCGGCTCTTCGGTGAGAAGTCGGTCAGCGATTCGATGACGATGGCGCACGGGGCGTCTGCCGAGACCTCATACGTCATCAGCGCGCTGTGACGGCGTTCCATCGATGCCATCCTTCGCGTGCGGATGGTGATGTTTACTCCCTGCGGAGTGGTCCATTCGATCTCCCGGTGCAGCACGCCCTCATGCATGTCCAGCCACCGGCGGTGGGATTTGATTCCATCGAGCACGAGGCTGAAACGTGTCCCGTCCACCGACAGAGAAACGTTCGTCCACTCGCAGACATTCAGCACGCAATGCCCGCGGGGTGGATAACCAGGGAACGCCCACATGTAGGAATACGGTATGTAGCCGACCAATCCGTTGAGAAGAGTGGCCGGGTAAGAGACGCTTCCTTCGTATCCTTCCTCAATATTGCCGCAGACACCGAGCACGCCGTTGGTGACGGCAAACATCGACTCCCAGTAGAGCGACCTTGTCGGCCGAAACGGCCCTTCGACGAGGTTCCATCCGTGCGGTTCCGGGCGGAACGGACGTCCGGAATCCAGCAGCGCTTCGATGTCGATCTCGTCATATCTCGAAATGACCGCAGGAGCTTCGGGCAGGCCCTTTGCGTCGCCGACGCCAACACATTTCATTCCGGCCCGCTTTGCCGCCTCGACACCCGATGGCGCATCCTCGAAGACGAGGCAGTGGAATGCCGGGATCCCGAGTCGTTCTGCCGCCATCGAAAAGACCTGTGGATCGGGCTTCGAGCGCGTGATGTCAAATCCACATACTACGGTGTCGAAAAGGTTGCCGATCCCGAGCAGGCGGAGCACGTCCGGTGCATTTTTGCTCGCCGAGCAGAGCGCGATCTTTACGCCCCGATCCCTCAACGCGCGTACGAATTCCAGCGATCCCGGCAGCACATCACCTACGCCGATCCCGGCCACGGATTCCTTGTAGTAGGCGTTCTTCCTGTCCGCCCAGGCCTCTTTTTGCTCAGGCGTGGAGCCGGCGACGCTGTTCCGCTCGAGGATGACATCGAGCGCTTCCATCCGGCTTACTCCGCGCAGGCTGTGCGCAAGGTCGGGCGGGAACTTCCAGTTCTCGTCCTCCGCCAGCCTCCTCCAGCCGGCCTCGTGGAAGCGGTCGGTAAAAACTAAAACCCCGTCGAGGTCGAATAAAACGGCTTTGATGTGATGTCTGTTCATGGATATTTCAGAAGTTGAACCACTAATCCTCACTAATAATCACTAAATGTCAGAGGGAGTCAGTTGAGCTTTCCAACCGGCAAGTGATTTGAAGCGTTGAAAGCGAGGTTGCTCAGGTATCTTGATTCAGTGAAATTTAGTGGCTGTTAGTGGTTGCTGAGCTCATTTTGAAACGCGGGTCCATTCCTGGTTGTCGCTGCCGAGGACAAATTGGCACTTCGTGTTTTTTGGAACCGCCTCCTCGAATTTCCCGTGCCGGATTTGCAGCGGGATGGGCGATTGGATCGAGTAGAGACGGTTCTTGTCCGACTGCTCTTCCCAGGAAATTTCGATCTGTTCGGGGTTGCTGCCGTCAAGCGAGGGGAGGGGAATCCTTCCCTTTGCGTGTTTCAGTGTGCCGGGCAGAAACGTCCAGTCGTAATGGGCGGCACCACGGTCGAGGGCGGGAGTTAATCCCAGGCAGCAACGCGTGAGCATCCAGGTGGGAGTGGACGACCAATAGTGGCAATGGCTCCAGCGGGGATCGAACATCTCGGGCCAGGTCGTCCATCCCTGATCCAACATCCAGCCCCAGCAGGTCCGGATTTGATCGAACACGAAATCCACCTCGCCATGTTCCGCGAGCGTCGGAAAGCTGAAGTGCGCGAAATACGGAGTCATGACCATCTCCGCCTCGACGGTCACATCGGCGAGGCGCGGAGCAGTGGGATCGTTTGGAAAACAACCAAGGAGAAAATTTTTGAGAAACGCGACCGCATCCCCGGTTTTTATCACGAGCCCGCACCTCAGCGACAGGGTCGTGGCGTGGTATCCATAAGTCTCCCACGTTCCAGCCCGCTCAACTTCTTCCACCGAGCACCGCATGTGGCCGCGCATCTGTTCCGAGCGCGCTTTCCATGTGTCTGACGGCTTTCCAATCCATTCCGACCAGAGGGCGAGAGATTCCAATGCCTCGAGATAGAAAAGGCTCAGCGCGGGATCCGCCGCCGCCTCATCCTTTGCTCCGCTGAGAAAAACGGTGTTCGCGCCGCGATACCCCCAATCGATGAAATTCCAATACTTCGGGTTAACCCGCAGGCCGGACTCGCTCACATCCGGCCAGAAGGCTTCGAGGTTTTTTTCTGCCGACGCGTGAAGCGGTTCGAGCAGGCTGCGGTCGCCGGTGTGCCGTACGTAATCGAGCATCGCCTTCACCCACTGGATGGCAAACGACGGAATGATGCAGTCGCGCGTGCCGGGATAGACAGCGGGCAAGATCCCCTCCGGCGAGGCGCAGAGCGCCGCCTGTTCGATGCTGCGGCGCAGGATCCGCCAGTCCGAGTAGCAGGCCGAGATCATCTCGATGCACGGGGCCTCGACCTCGCCGAGCCACTGACCGCGTTCGCGATGCGGGTTGTCGGTCACCGAGTCCTCCGAACAGGCGACAAATGTATCGCGGCCGACCGCCCACGCCCGGTTGAGCAGATCGTCTCCGCAGGAAAATGCTCCCTCCGATTTCTCGGAAAAATAGACCCGGTCCTCGAAGGAGAATTTTTCCAATTCGGGCTCGGTGCCGATCATGTGAATCTCGATAAAGCGGGCCCCTTTCGGATGCAGTGGAATCAGTTCCTCCTCCCCGCCCGCGGTCACCCAATGGTCGAGCATGCACGAGTCCTGTCCGCCGCCGGTTTTCAGATACGGATGTAACCGGCCAAATGTGAGCGATTCCGCATAAGCCACCTGGATGATCGTTCCAGGCTGTGTCCGGACTTTGAGCATTGGATATCCGAGCCTCACCCGACCGAGGTCGTATCGCCACCAGCGACCTTGTGTCGGAAGGCTGAAATTTTCCAGCTCGCGGATGAAGAACCCCGAGGTCGGATCGTGGTCAATGATGCTCATGTTGACCAACTCGCCACTCCCGATGAGTTTGCCTGCGCAGGTCGGTCGCCGCAATTTTCCCAATTGCGTCTCTTGGAAGGAAACACACGGCACCGCCACGTCATCTGGGGCAGTCCAATCCACATCGGAAAAGCCGATCGATTTCCAATCCGCCGGCACCTTGCGACGGTCGCACCATTCGACCCAACCGAGAACGCACCCGAGTCGCCTGCCGGTCGCCCGCCAGGCACCCGTTTCCACGGCCTTCCAATCCAGGCGGATTGCGTTGCCTTCCGGGTCGAGAACGGTCGCATGAACGCACGGAATGACACCGGTGCCGGTCAGCCGGGTGTCGATATTCATCTGGTGCACATGCCATGCCAGCACATGTTTCCCCGTCTCCAGCACTCGCTCGAAGACCTCGTATTCCGGGTTCGTCTCGCAAAACCGGAGCGGTCCCTCTGCCAGATAACCCCCGTCCAGCCAGACCTTGAACCAGTGCGCCCCGAAAATCCGGAAGGTCACCGCAGTGCGGCGATCCAACTCGAAACCGGCACGGAAAAACACATGGCGATCCGTGCCGGGTAATGCCGGGAGCCATTTGGAATCAATTGTCATGCGAGCAGCGGGGGGATTTTTCAAGAGGTGCCATGGTATGGTCCTGTCCGGGAAATCAAATTGATAAAATGGCTTTTGGAATACATTTTTTGCCGTTGTGATCCCACCGCGCCTTCCCGGCGATTATTTGCTCCAAATCAATTCCGACAGCGTTGCCCTGAGTTTCCTTTTGTTCAAAGGTCGGCAAACCGGTATGAATTCGTCTCTCCCTCCATGAAAAGAAAACTGAGCCCCCTGTGCGTCAGCGGCATTGTTGCTGCCATCGCCCTTGCTTTGATCCCCGCCATTGCGCAGGGAGCCGAATCCTCCACAGAAAAGGATTTGACGCTGAATTTCAGTCAAGATGTGACGATGCTGTTGAAGTTGATCCCTGCCGGTAAATTCATGATGGGTGGGGCGAAGGAGGAAAGTAAAATTCCGAAGCATGAGGTGACGATCAGCAAGCCATTTTACATGGCAGCCACCGAAGTGACCCGGAGGCAGTTTGAAGCCTTCGTGGCCGAGACCGGTTATCAGACGGACGCGGAGAAGCGCGGCTGGGCGAGCTTCTGGGACAAGCCGACAAGGTCAAACAAGCATATTTCCGGTCGAGACTGGCGGCGCCCCGGATACGAACAGGATGCCGATCATCCGGTCGCCTGTGTCACCTGGAATGACGCAACCCAGTTCTGCAAATGGCTCAGCGAGAAAACCGGGAAGCCTGTCCGGTTGCCCACCGAGTCAGAGTGGGAGTATGCTTGTCGTGCCGGAACAACGACACAATTTCAATGGGGAGATGACCCAAGAGGCGGCGATCGACAAGGAAGAATACGACCGGCGGGTCAAAGAAATCCTCGATGCCATTTGATCGTCCAATGAACACAAAAACACAGGACCTCCCGCAAAGGGCGCAAGGATCGCCAAGGAATCGGACTGCGATTTCTTCCCTTTGCGGGCGTTGCGGGCTTGGCGCGATATCCCTATTTGTCATCGTCTTCGCTGCTTTTTCCACCGACACACATGGAGCCGAGACCGCGAAGAAATCCTCCGATCTCCCCGAGGATCTCAGGCGCGGGCTTGTGCTGTATTACGATGTCGAGACCAAGCCGGTCGGCGATAAGATTACGGACCTGAGCGGATACAAAAACGACGGGAAAGCTGTCTCAGTCGAGTGGGTCGCAGATTCGCAACGAGGCGGGGCGATGAAGATTGGCTTGCGTAACAGCCACATCACCGTAACGAACAACGATTCTTTAAACCCCTCGCAGTTGACGCTCGCCTGCTGGATCAAGCAACTCGACTCAAACAACCGGCAATACATTTTTGACAAACGCGGCAACAGTGGATTCATGCTTCGGCTCTACACCTTCATGATCAACAGGCACAAGATCCAAGCTGACGCCATGATGGCTGACAAAGCTTGGCATCACATCGCCGCCACTTATGACGGCAAAACGCAGCGGATGTATGTCGATGGATCGCCTGTGGGTGATGTGGAGTCATGGAGGGGAAAACCCGAACGAAACTCGGACGATCTGACCATCGGCCAGAACATCACCAACGCAGGAAAGGATGGCTGGTCGCTATTTGGCCTGTTGGACGACGTGATGATGTTCAACCGCGCTTTGTCCGCCGAGGAGGTGCAGGCATTGTTCAAGTTGCAAGGTGGGGTGCCCGCGACTGCCTCTTCCCCGCTACCCGCCGCTGTGTCCACGCCCACCCCTGAGGAAAAACCGGCCGCACCCACCCCCGCCGAGCGCATCAAGGAGATCAAACAGCTCTTGGAGCGCGGCGAGATCAAGCAGGAGGAGCACGACCGCCGGGTCAAGGAGATCCTGGATGCCATTTGAATCCGCGTGAATCCCGTTAATCTGCGGCTAAAACCTTCTGCGCATTGAGCAAGAAAACCCTATGATCGTCCCACAAACAGAAATCGTCGTCACCCAGAACGGCGTGGAGGTTGTCCGGCGGACCGTGGTGCCGGGGGAATATGTGATCGGGAGTGAGGCGGAGTGTGATGTGCCGGTTGAGGTCGAGATGGTTTCGCACCAGCATGCGCGGTTAACAGTGAACTACGATCACGCGCTGATCGAGGATCTGGGCAGCAGCAACGGCACGTTCGTGAGCGGAAGGCCCGTCACCGAAATCACCCGGCTCTGGCCGAACCAGAAAATCCAGATCGGACCGGCTAAGTCCGGGACACGAACCGTTCTCGAGAAAAAATACAAACAGTGTTTTGTTTTGGAGCAACTGAAGCTGCCGCGAAATGATGAAAACCGTTTGCAGCAAGACCTGATCGAAGAACCTCTGCGTTTGAGTTTTCTCTGAAT
>QYQL01000148.1 GCA_007280915.1 Verrucomicrobiaceae bacterium
GGCCATTGCTGATCAGTATTTTTCTTCATGGTGCTGGTTGGTTCGAAACGTTCATTTCAAACAGGCGGCGCGAAAGCGCCGCCCTGTCAACCAGCACTACTTCATTTTTTAAATTCTAACGGAAAAAAATTCCCTTCCCACTTTTCCAAACGATGAGGGAAATACTAGGGCACACCGAAAACTCAACCTGAACGCGGTCCAGATTCCGGGAGAGGGTCAGTTCTTCATGCGATATCAAAGATAATCGGGGCGGGAGGATGGGAAATCGTGTCCGACCGGGGCGCCTGCTTCAACTGACAGGTCACATCCGGTTTGATTGAGTTCAGCGTACAATTTGGACTCAAACAGGCGTAAAAGCGGGGTTTACATCGGAAAAAATAAAAAAGTTAGGCGGTTCAGCCTTATTTTTTCAAGTTATCTAAAATACGTCGGCGCACTGTGTTTATCGTATTTCGCTGCATGACAGCATGATGTGATGATCTGACGAAAAATAGTGAAAGTCTGCGTTGTGGAAAAAACGTCGCGGACGCGTCGGGCGGGGAAATTACAACTGGGCTCAGGGGCACTGGCTCCCACTCAAAAAGAAATAGGGCTGCCTCAACTGGCCCTCGACCCGCTTTCTTAAACCTTTCCCGCGCCGGTTTTTTTCCGGCCGGGTGAAAGCAGTAATGCCTGATCCTCGATCCGCCGTTGCAGGCTCCCGCAGACATGGTCGCACATGTCGAAGATCGACTTGTCGGCGATGTGGTAGATCACGTTGAGGCCCTCTTTCCTCCGCCCGAGGATCCCGGCGTCCGTCAGCGCCTGGAGCTGACGGGAGACATTCGCCTGCGTCAGTCCCGTTCCCGCCACCAGCGCGGAGACATTCTTTTCCCCGCTCTCCAGGGCAATGATCAGCTTCAGCCGGCTCGCCTCGCTCAGAACGCGGAAGCGCGCGGCGATCATCTCCAGCGCTTCCGCCCCCATTCCCGCCCGCTTTGATTGATTCGACATGACTTGAAAGAAAAGGTTCATCTTTTGATTGACTATATAACCGTATAGTTATATTGTCAATCACATGAACGAATGTGTTATTGATCTTTCATTGAAGTGTTCCGCGTGCGGGGAGGCAAGGGGAATATGATGCGTGGACTGGTGTTTGCGGTGGTTGGGGCCGCGGCGGGCGGAGCCATTGGATATTTCGGATCGTGCAGTTCGGGGACCTGTCCGCTGACCTCGACGTGGTGGGGCGGGGCGCTTTATGGTGGGCTGTTTGGTTTTCTGATCGGGCAAACTTTATGAAAAAAATAATTCGAATGGCATGCGTGTTGGCGGCGGTGTTTGCCGTGTCGTGCAGGCCGGATGCCGGAAGAGATGCGGAAAAAGCGAAGCCGTCCGCTGTGGTGGCGACAGCGGTGGTGGAGTCATCGCCGCGCGAGGTGTCGGAGGAAGTGGTAGGGAGCGTGCGCACGAAGACGCGGGCGGTTGTCGAGGCGAAGGTGAGCGGCCGGATTGCTTCGATGCCGGTGGTGCTCGGGCAGAAGGTCGCGGCCGGCGATTTGCTGGCGGACATTGATGCAAAGGAGATTCAGGCCAGATTCGAGCAGGCGAAGGCGCAGAGGGATCAGGCTTCCCAGGATCTGGATCGGGCGGTGTCCCTCATGAAGAAGCAGGTTTCCAGCCGGCAGGAATACGATGCGGCGGAGGCTCGCTTCAAGGTCTCCGATGCAGCGGTGCGGGAGGCGCAAACGATGCTCAGCTATGCGCGTGTCACCTCTCCGTTTGATGGAGTCGTCTCGAGAAAGCTGACGGATGTCGGTGACCTGGCGGTGCCGGGCAAACCGCTTCTGGAAATCGAGGAGTTGGGGATCCTGCGGTTCGAGGCCGATGTGCCGGAGGCCCTCATTTCTACAGTGGCAGCGGGGCAGAAAATCCCTGTCACGGTTCCCGCCGTTGGAAAAACTTTCGAGGCCACGGTCGTGGAGGTGTCGCCGACGGCGGACAATTCGAGCCGGACATTTCTTATCAAACTCAACCTCCCGCAGGAGGTGCAGCTTCGAGCCGGACAGTTCGGAAGGGCTTCGATCCCTGTGGGCAGGGTTGAGTCCATCAGGGTCCCGGCAGCCTCCGTGCTCCAACGCGGGCAGATGGAGATGGTCTTTGTGGTTCGCGACGGGGCTGCGAGGATCCGGCTCGTGAAGACGGGCAAGCGTTTTGGGGAGGCCGTGGAGATTCTGTCCGGGCTGGCGCCTGGCGATCAGATTGTCACGACAGCCCCGGCCTCACTCATCGACGGCCAGCCCGTGGAGGCCGGGAAATGACAGACGAAAGTCATCGGGGGCTGGCCGGGCGGGTGGCGCAGGCGTTTATCGATTCCAAGCTCACGCCGCTGCTGGTGGTGACATCTGTCCTGCTCGGTATTTTTGCGGTGATCATGCTTCCCCGCGAAGAGGAGCCGCAGATCAAAGTCCCGATGATTGATGTGCTGGTGGCGATGCCCGGGGCGAGCGCAAAGGAGATCGAGGAGCGGGCGACCCGGCCGATGGAGCAGTTGCTATGGGAAATCCCCGGCGTGGAATACATTTATTCAACCTCCCGACCGGGCGAGAGCCTGCTCATCGTCCGCTTTCTTGTGGGATCGGACATCGACCGGAGCCTGGTGCTCCTCAGCGAAAAGCTTCGCGCCAACTTCGACCGGATCCCCCCCGGAGTGGGGACTCCGCTCATCAAGCCCCGCTCGATCGACGATGTGCCGATTCTCGCTCTGACGTTTCACAGCAAAAACTACGACCACCTGACGCTTCGCCGTATGGCCGCTGAAGTGGGGGATGCGGTGAAGCAGGTGCCGCTTGTTGCGGAGACCCATCTCATCGGCGGAGCGAAGCGGCAGCTGCGCGTGCAACTCGATCCGGCCCGGCTCGCGGCCCGCAATCTCAGCCCGGCCGGGATTGTCCCGATGCTCCAGCAGGCGAACCGCCAGTTCGCATCCGGCGGGCTCACCAGCAACGACAGGGAGGTTGCGGTGGAAACCGGTGCTTTTCTTCAGACAGTCGATGATGTCGGCAATGTGGTCGTCGGGGTGAACGCGGGAAAGCCGGTTTACCTTCGCGAGGTGGCTGACATCGTGGATGGGGCGGAAGAGCCGGACCAATACGTGTTTCATGGATCCAACGGAGAGGGAACGACCCAGGTGGAGGAGCCCGCCGTCACATTGAGTCTCGCGAAACGTCCCGGCGCGAATGCGATTGCCGTGGCCGATGCGGTTTTGAAAAAGGTGGATGGACTCAAGGGCACCCTGATCCCCTCGGATATCGAGGTTTCCGTGACGCGCAATTACGGCGAGACCGCCGCGGAAAAATCCAACGAACTGCTGATCCACATGGCGATCGCGGTGATCAGCGTGTCCCTCCTGATCCTGTTTGCCCTGGGATGGCGCGAGTCCCTGATCGTGGCCGTGGCGATCCCTTCCACGCTCGCGCTGACGCTGCTGGTTTTTTATCTGCTCGGGTTCACTCTCAACCGGATCACCCTCTTTGCGCTGATCTTCAGCATCGGGATTCTTGTCGATGATGCGATTGTTGTTGTTGAAAATATCGTCCGGCATTTCCACCTTCCGCACAACCGCGGGAAAAACTGGGCGGGAATTGCCGTGGAGGCGGTCAACGAGGTCGGCAATCCGACCATCCTGGCGACGTTTGCGGTGATCTTCGCAGTGCTTCCCATGGCGTTCGTCGGCGGCCTGATGGGCCCCTACATGCGTCCGATCCCGATCGGGGCGAGCGCGGCCATGCTGTTTTCCCTGGCGATCGCATTTGTTGTGACCCCGTGGGCGTCCGTCCGCGTTCTACGCTGGTGGGGCGGAGAGAAGCGCCTGCTCTCGCACGCTCCTGTTGTGGATGACGGAAAAACTCATTCGCATTTCGAGCACGAGGAGGATTTTTTCACGAGGTTTTACCGGCGCATCATGGGGCCGCTGATCCAGAATGGGTCGGCCCGGTTCAAGTTCCTCGTCGGGATCTGCCTGCTTCTTCTGCTGGCCATGGCCACGGTCGGGATCGGGTGGGTCAAGGTGAAGATGCTGCCCTTCGACAACAAGAGCGAGTTCCAGGTCATCCTCAACATGCCGGAGGGATCGTCGCTTGAGCGCACGGCATCGGTCGCCCGCGAGATGGCGGCGGCGGTGCGCAAGGAGCCCGAGGTGACGGATTATCAGATCTACACCGGCACGGCATCCCCCTTCAATTTCAACGGGCTGGTCCGGCATTACTTCATGCGGCGCGGGGCGAACGTCGCCGACATCCAGGTCAACCTGCTTCCCAAGCACGACCGCAAGGCCCAGAGCCATGACATCGCGAAACGTGTCCGCCCGGCGCTCACCGCGATCGCCGACAGATATCATGCGCGCGTGGCCGTGGCGGAGGTGCCTCCCGGTCCTCCGGTGCTCCAGACCCTCGTCGCCGAGATTTATGGACCTGACGAAGTTGCCCGTCATGCCCTTGCCCGCAAGGTGATCGAAATTTTCAAAAGCACTCCGGGGGTTGTGGACACCGACTGGTATATCGAGGCGGACCAGCCGAAAGCGCGCTTTGTCATTGATAAAGAAAAAGCCGCACTTCACGGGATCACGGCAGAGACCATCTCCCAGACGCTGCGCCTCGCCGTGGGCGGACAGGCAGTTGATCTGCTTCACCTGCCGAAAGAAAAGGAGGACGTCGACATCGTGCTCGAACTTCCCCGTTCGCTTCGCACGACACCGGAGGAACTCCTCGGTCTGCGCGTCCGCTCTGGCGATGCGAACGCCCTTCCCGAGCCCGGCTCCTCGGCATCCGCGACGCCGCTCATCCCGCTCCGCGAGCTGGTGACAATCGACAATACGATCACCGACAAAAGCATCTATCACAAGAACCTCATGCCGGTGACCTATGTCATCGGCGACGTGGCCGGGGTCGTGGAGAGCCCGGTTTATGCGATTCTAGCCATGAACAATGCTCTCGCCAAACTCGATACCAAGCAGTTCGGCGGAGACGGGACGCAGCTCAAAATCTACAATGCCTCGCTTCCGTTCAGCGACGCGCAACCTTCCATGAAGTGGGACGGCGAGTGGCATATCACGATCGAGGTTTTCCGCGACCTCGGGCTGGCATTCGCCGCGGTGCTTGTTTTGATCTACGCTCTCATGGTCGGGTGGTTCCGTTCGTTTCTGACTCCCGTGATCGTCATGGCGGCAATTCCGTTCTCGCTCGTCGGCATTCTTCCCGCACACGGGCTCATGGGCGCATTCTTCACCGCAACCTCGATGATCGGCTTCATGGCTGGTGCGGGGATCGTGGTGCGGAACTCAATCATCCTGGTGGATTTTATCGAGCAACGCCTTCGGGAGGGGATGCCCCTTGCGGAAGCTGTGATCGATGCCGGAGCCGTTCGTTTCCGCCCCATGCTCCTCACGGCGATGGCGGTCGTCGTCGGGGGCGCGGTCATTCTCTTCGATCCGATCTTCCAGGGACTCGCCATTTCCCTGATGGCCGGCGAAATCGCCTCGCTCCTCATCAGCCGCATGGCCGTTCCTGTCCTCTACTACATGGCAAACGCCAGGAAAACCGTCTGAATTCTAAATGTATGGCGGGAAGAACCGGGCCCTTCTCCGCCGTGACTAGCCGCGTGTCATTTGCCCGGTTTCGGCATCGTTTGTGGGAAGACTTTCAAGCCTGCCGCTCTCGCAAGCTGCCGTTGATGTTCGTCGAACGAATGGAGTGAGTCCGCGCCGATCAGCAGGGCCGCAGCCGTTTGCAGTATGTCCAGAGAACGGGCCGGGATTTTCGGGGTGTGCCGCTTCGATAGCTCACGTGCCTTTCGGTAGTGTTCGCTCTGCGGGATGTCGCGCCTGGCAAGAATGCCGTCCGCAAGGTCTGCCTCGATCTGGCGGAATGCCGCGTCATGCTCCGCCCGCGTGATTGCGCTCTCTCGCAAAGCCCGCCGGATCGTGTTGGCAACCTCCAACTCCGCAAGCAGAGTGTAGGGGATGCTCTCCGTGAACCGCGCAGCCAGCGTGGCCGCGTGGCGGTGGAAGAAATCGCCGGGAAGCAGCAGGGCAAGCAGGAAACTGGAATCGCAAAAGGTCACTCGCCGCGCTCCTTGGAGAGCATGGTAACGGCACTTTTTTCCAGCCGCCCGCCAGCCGGCGCCGCGCCGCCGAATCGCGCGCGGAAGTCGGGCCGCGCCGTATCGCCGGCCGGGTTGAGAGTCGCTACAACGCGTTTTCGCTTTGTAATGGTGATGCTTTCGCCCTCGAATAGCAGGGCCTCCAGCCTCGGGAAATGGGACCGCAACTCGCGGATCGTGGCCGTTTTCATCGTGAATCAGTATTGCGTCACAATACTGCCCGTGTCAAGACCGTCATCTGGGGTTTGGAGGCTCACAAAATTCAATGATTCTTTATTGATGCGGGTTTGCTGATTGAAAACAGGGCACTGTTGGTGGTTTCCTCCTGTCCGGAATGATCAATACATATTTGGAAACCGCCGAGGAGGCGGCCCGTGCAGCGGGAGGTCTGCTGCGCACGCACTTCGGGCGGCCGCTCACGGTGGACGAAAACCACGCCCACGACATCAAGCTCGAACTGGACAAGCGCAGCCAGACGCTCATCGAGTCGCTGATCCTCGGGCGTTTTCCCGGGCATGCGATCTACGGCGAGGAGGGGATCCGGGGAGACCAGGACAGCGAGTTCCAATGGGTGATCGACCCGATCGATGGAACGGTGAACTTCTTTTACTCGGTTCCGCATTTTGCGATCAGTATCGCCCTGCGCCAGGCGGGAGAGATCATTGTGGGGGTGATTTACGATCCGATGCGGGACGAGATATGGTCGGTTGTCAAGGGAGGCGTCCCGATGCTAAACGGGAAGGAGATTCATGTCAGTGAGCGGACGGCTCTCGGCGAGGCGATCGTATCCGTGGGAGTCGCGAAATCCATTGATTCGATCAACGGCAGCCTCCCGCTCTTTGAGAAAATGGTCCGGAGCGCCAAGAAGTGCCGGATGATGGGCAGCGCGTCATTGGACATCGCTTATGTGGCCTGCGGGAGACTCGACGCCTACATCGAGGGAGCGATCAGCCTGTGGGACGTGGCGGCGGGCATTCTTCTCGTCGAAGCTGCCGGCGGGTCGGTCAAGCTGACTCCGCATGCCACCCAGCCCGACAAGTTTTCCATCGTGGCGAAAAGCGGAAAGATCGAACTCCCCTCATGATCGCGACCGGGATCGGCTACGATGTTCACCGGTTGGTGATGGACCGTCCGCTCGTGCTCGGCGGGGTGACGATCGAGCATTCCCTCGGGTTGGAGGGGCACTCGGATGCGGACGTGCTCTGCCATGCGATTGCCGATGCGCTGCTCGGGGCGGCCGGCGAGCCGGATATCGGACACATGTTTCCCAACACCGACCCCTCGATCCGAGGGATCAGCAGCCTGGAAATCCTGCGCAAAGTTCGCGCGCGGCTGGCGGAGCTTTCCATCACGATCAACAACGTGGATGCCACGCTCATCGCCGAGGAGCCCAAGATGTCACCCCACCTTGTCGGGATGAAGGCCAACATCGGCTCGGCACTCGACCTGTCCCCATCGCGGATCGGGATCAAAGCAACCACGAATGAGAGTCTGGGATTCCTTGGTCGAGGGGAGGGGATCGCTGCGATGTCCAGCGCCTGTGTCGACCGTCCGGATTAAGAACCTGTGAAAAAAGTGCTCAACAACGGCTTGCGTCGGGGAAATGGCATCCTGCGGCGTTGCGGCTCGCTTACGTATCACAGAGGATATGCTCACTCGCCACGCCTGGCAGGCCACCATCTTCGCTTGCAATCCGCCGCCGATCACTTTTTTCACAGGTTCTAAGAGCCATGCCGATCCGATACTTCAACTCGTATTCCCGCCAACTCGAGGATTTTGTTCCACTGGAGGAGGGTCGCGTGCGCCTCTACACGTGCGGACCGACGGTTTATAATTTCGCCCATATCGGGAATTTCCGCGCCTACATTTTCGAGGACCTGCTCCAGCGGCATCTGGAATTCCGCAGCTTCAAGGTCCACCGCGTCATGAACCTGACCGATGTGGACGACAAAACGATCCGGGGTTGCCGGGCGGCCGGAATCCCGCTGGCCGTGTTCACCAAACCCTTCAAGGAGGCGTTTTTTGAAGATTTGAAGACCTTGCGGATCAAGCCGGCCGACCAGTATCCCGAGGCGACCGCCGCCGACCATATCGCCCGCATGATTTCGATGATTTCGACTCTGGAGGAGAAAGGCCACGCCTACCGGGCCGACGACGGGTCGGTATATTTCCGCATCCGCTCGTTTCCCGCCTACGGGCGGTTGGCTCACATCGTTCTCGATGAGCTTCAGGCCGGGGTCAGGGTTCGCAGCGACGAATACGAGAAGGAAAATGTCGGCGACTTCGCGCTCTGGAAGGCATGGGACGAGGCCGATGGCGATGTCGGGTGGGAGAGCCCGTGGGGCAGGGGACGGCCGGGCTGGCACATCGAATGCAGCGCCATGGCCACCGGAATTCTTGGGCCGCAGCTCGATATCCACTGCGGTGGCGAGGACAATATTTTTCCCCACCATGAGGCGGAAATCGCCCAGAGCGAATGCGTCACAGGGCTCCGGTTTTCAAAATACTGGATGCACTGCAAGCACCTTCAGGTCGAGGGGACCAAGATGGCCAAGAGCGCGGGAAATTTCTTCACCCTCCGTGATCTCATGGACAAAGGCTGGTCCGGGCGCGAAGTCCGCCTCGCCCTCCTCTCGGTCAAATACCGCGAACCTCTCAATTTCACCATGGATGGCCTCGCTGCGGCACGCAGTGCCTTGGCTCGCCTGGATGAGTGGTCGGCCAGACTCACCGAAACGGCCGGGTCCGCTCCTCCGGAGCCGGTCTCCTTTCCGGAAATGGACGCTTTCGGGTCCGCTCTCGACGACGATTTGAATATTTCCGCCGCCCTGGCGGCTGTCTTTGAACTCATCCGCGAAACGAACCGCCTCCTTGACGGAGGGAATCTGGCCCCCGGTCAGGCAAAATCACTTGCCGACTGGCTGACCGGCGTCCATTCGGTCCTGGCGTTGGAGCCCGAAGCGGCTTCACTTCCCGCCGAGGTGCAGGCGCTTCTCGGGTTGCGCGCCCAAGCCCGCGCCTCGAAAGACTGGAAAGCCAGCGACTCCATCCGCGACCAGATTGCCACCCTCGGATGGATGGTCAAGGACACCAAGGACGGACAAAAAGCCATCCGACTCTGAATTCAAAACCTTCCAAATTCCCACCATGTTCTCACCATCCAAATTCTTCGATCTCGATCACACAGAACACCGTGTCATCTTTGAAAACCTTGAACACGTCTGGCAGGCACTTCCGAAAATATCCGCCTATCTGCAGTTCAGATTAAAACCCGCTATTTTAGGAAAAACAATAGGTAAGCCATTTATCAGTAATCAGGTATTTATTGGACAAGGAACAGTCATTGAACAGGGCGCCATGATCAAGGGGCCAGCGTGGATTGGCGAAAACTGCGAAATTCGCAATGGTTGCTATATCCGCGAAAATGTCATCGTTGGGAACAATGTGGTGGCTGGAAATTCGTGCGAGTTCAAGAACTGTCTGGTGTTCGACGGGGCGCAAATCCCGCATTTCAACTATGTCGGTGACTCGTTGCTTGGCTACAAGTCCCATCTGGGGGCCGGGGTGATCCTGTCGAATGTGAAGCTCGACAAGACGGAGGTCAGGGTGGCGACAGCCGAAGGGAGCCTTTCCACGGGGTTGCGGAAATTCGGGGCCGTGGTTGGCGACCATGCGGAAGTCGGTTGCAACAGTGTCTTGAGTCCCGGTTCCCTGATTGGAAAGAATGCGATCATCTACCCGTGCAGCCAGTGGAGGGGGATTCTTCCGGCCTGGCACATCGCCAAACTCCGTCAGGAAGTGACAATGATCCAGCGCAGGGACCGTTCAGCCTGACTTCTTACCCTTATTCTGGTTGTGAAGGCATGGCTTTCCTCCGGAGCGAAAGGATGATTGGCACCATCAGGAAGGGGCAGATGGCTGTAAGAAGGTAGGCGGTCTTGAGTCCGAGTGCCTGGGGTGTGAA
>QYQL01000006.1 GCA_007280915.1 Verrucomicrobiaceae bacterium
AACAGTGGCTGCCCCGCATGGACTCGAACCATGAATAACGGCTCCAAAGGCCGCTGTGTTACCATTACACCACAGGGCAGTGTGAACTGCTGATTCTGAAATACCGACGTTCGGCGGCGGTTTTCAACTTTTGATCTTTATCGGGGACACCTGTGGTGGGCAAGGGGAAATCGGGTGTCGCTGCCGCAGTGTCGCTTCAAGCGGGTCCCGGGAAGCTCTTCACAAACTGGATTTTGAAGTCGGGAAACGACGAGACGATCTGGATCTTGAAATCCGGAAACGAATCCACGATCTGCCACTTGCCGGGCTTGTCGGGGAAGGACTCGACGATTTCCACCTTGAGGTCGGGAAAGCTGGTGACGACCTCGACCTTGTAGTCCGGGAAACTGGTGACGAACTGGATTTTTCCGTGGACTTTTTCCGGGTCGACCTTTGATTTTCCGGCGAAAACCGCTGCGGGTGCCGCCGCGAGGGCGGCGAGGAGGGTTCTGCGTTTCATGAAATGGTTTCCGCCAGGTTGATCGCATCGAGCAGAAGGCGGATCGCGCCGAAATCCCGCTTGTGCGGGGCGAGGACAATGCGCGGGAGACCGGCGTAGTCGTCGCGTTCTTCGGGGAGGGCGGTAGTCTGTTCGATGCCGCCGGCGGCGATCAGCGCGTCGAACCTGGCATTCAGATCTGCGATTGCGGCAGGGGTCAGCCTGCGCTGGATCCGGATGACCATTTTCTCCCGCACCCAGCGGTAGGAATGGAAATTCTTGTAAAACTGAGTGATGACGTTCACCGCGTCATCGGGATCGTGGGTGATGTGGAACAGGTGGAAGTCCGTCGGCGAGACGAGCCCGTGGTCGAGGAGGTCGTTCACGATGAAGCGCCGCCAGGTTTCCCAGTAGTGGCCGTTCTGCCGGTCGAGCATCACCACCGGGACGATCGGCATTTTTCCAGTCTGCATGAGGGTGAGGATTTCGCATCCCTCGTCGTGGGTGCCGAAGCCACCCGGGAAAAGCGCGAACGCATGGGTCTCCTTCGCGAAGTTGAGTTTGCGGGTGAAAAAATAGTTGAAGTTGATGAGCTTCGGATCCCCGTGGATCGTTTCGTTCGTGCGCTGCTCAAAGGGCAGGCGGATGTTCAGCCCGAAGCTCTTTTCGGCTCCGGCCCCTTCCTGGGCGGCGCCCATGATTCCGTCGCCCCCGCCGGTGATGACCATGAAATCATTTTCGACCATTTTGTGGGCGAACAGCTTGGCGAGCTTGTATTCCTCGGCTTCCGGCCGCGTGCGCGCACTTCCGAACACCGCGATTTTTCTGATTCCGTGATATTCGGAGAAGACCTTCGACGCGTAGCGCATCTCCCGCAGGGCGCGGCTCATCAGCTTGAGTTCGGCGATGCTGGCATTGTCGCGTCCGAGTTTGAGGGAGGTTTCCATCAGGTCCGCGATCAGCTCGGCGGATTTCCCGTCGGCGACTTCATCGGCGAGCGCGCGGATTCGTGAGTCGTTTGTCATGGAGGCAGTGAGGGTAATCCAAAATCACTTGGGGGTCCAAAAGGAAATCCGCGGCAGCCGGACCGGGCGGGTCCGCTCTAATATATTTCGACCGGGGAGCGTTTGCCGTCCTCCGGGCTGCGTTTTGCGGCGGCCTCATCTCCGAGCGTGGCGACCCGCAGGTCCCAGATTTCGGAGTCCACCGACTGGAAGGCCTCGATGGAAAACGGTGTCGGTTGCACCAGCCGGGATTTGCAGCGGGCGACGGATTCCAGCGCCGGCACCAGTTTTTCGCCGAGCGGCTCGATGGCGGATTTCGCGGCGGCCGCCATCTCGATCCGGTGGCAGATCATGAGGAAGTCGTTGCCCGCCTCGATGCCGAGGCGCATCGTCTCGTCGAGACCGAAGTGGTTGAGGATGGCGCCCATGTCGAGGTCGTCGGTCATCACGAGTCCGTCGAACCCCAGATCCTTGCGGAGTAGATCGCGGATGATGGCGGGCGAGAGCGAGGCCGGACGGTTGACCTCGTCGAGCCCGGAGATCGCGATGTGCCCGATCATCATGCTGTCCACCGACTGGGCGAAGGCACGGAAGACGGCGAGTTCCTCCGCCTCCATTTCTTCCCGCGAGCGTTCGAGGCGCGGAAGTTCGTGGTGCGGGTCGAGGCCGGCCGAGGAATATCCGGGAAAGTGTTTTCCGCAGGAAAGGATACCGGTGGCGCGGAGGCCCTCGTTGAATGTGCCTGCTTTTGCCACCACCTCGGCGACCGACCGGCCGTAGCAGCGCCCGCGGAGCGAGTTGTCCGCCTCATCGTCGAACGAGATGTCGAGCACCGGGCAGAGGTCCATGTTGAACCCGAAAACCCGCAGCAGGCGGCCCGTGATGTCGCCGTGTTTTTTGATCAGGGCGATGTCGTCCCGGTCGCGAAGCTGCTGCGCATTCGGCGGTTCGTTGCCGATCAGCTTGAGGCGCGAGACCCGCCCGCCCTCCTGGTCGATCGTGATGACCGGCTCGACATCCGACAGCCCGCGCAGGTCGTCGATCAGCTTGCGGAGCTGGGCGGGCGACTGGATGTTGCGCCCGAACAGAATGAATCCCCCGGGCTGGATTTTCCGGAAGAGGCGCGCCGTCTCGGAATCGAGTTCCGGGCCCGGCACGCCGACGAGGAGAAGTTGACCTGCATCGCTGGATGGCATAATGCGGGGAAACCAGATTTTCGTTCCCGTGTCCAAATGATTCCACTCCGCAAACTCGGCCTTTACGGCGGCAGCTTCGATCCTGTCCACAACGGGCACCTCATTCTCGCCCGCGAGGCCCTTGAGTCGCTCGGGCTCGACCGAGTGCTTTTCATCCCCGCCGGGATCTCCCCGCACAAGCTCGCGCGTCCGCCGGTCGATCCCCGGATGCGGTGTGAGATGCTGGCGGCTTCGGTCGAGGGCGAACCGGGATTCGGATGGGATGACTGCGAGATCCGGCGCGAGGGACCCTCGTTCGCCATCGACACGGTGAGGGAAATGCGCGGCAGGTTCCCCAGCGCGGAAATTTATTATTTCATCGGCGAGGACAACATTCCCTCGCTGCACACGTGGAAAGACATCGCTGCGCTGCGGGAGCTTGCGACATTCGTCGTCTTTTCACGCGGTGGAATTCCCGTGGACCACGGATTCCGGGTGATCTCCCGCCGGGTGGATATTTCCTCGACGGACGTCCGGAATCGCATTGCCAGCGGGATGTCCGTCCGCTACCTTGTTCCCGAAGCTGCATGCGCGATAATTTCCCAACACCGACTCTACCGGAATGATTGATTCCGAAATCATCGCCCGCGCCTGCGCCGCGGCGGCCGCCGAAAAAAAAGCGGAAAACCTCGTCCTTCTCGACCTGCGCGGCGTCTCGGGATTCACCGACTTTTTCCTAATTTGCTCGGGGTCGTCCGAGCCCCAGCTCAAGGCGATTTCCTCCTCGATCCGGGAAAGTGTGCGCGAGCAATTCGGTCAGCGTCCGCATGCAGAGGACGGCTATCCGGCCAGCCAGTGGGTCGTGCTCGATTATGGGGACGTGATCTGCCACCTCTTCCACGGAGAAAAGCGCGGGTTCTACGACCTCGAAAGCCTCTGGAGCGACGCGAAGCGCGTGTCTCTGGAATAAATCTAATCGCGGCCGTCGGCCAGATGGGAGCGGAATGCTTGCCTCAATTTCAGCGGGTCGGGGATTTTCAACGTGCGCCCGCGCACCGTGATCAGTCCGGCCTCCCGGAGTTTGGCGAGCGTGCGTGAAAGCGTTTCCTGACGGGTCCCGAGCTCCCCGCTCAGCATGGTTTTTGTCATCCCGATCGCGACCTCGGCCGGCTTGTGGGATATCGGCTTCGGGCAGCGGCGCAGGATCCAGTTCATCAGGCGCGTCTCGGAGTCCTTGAGGGTGACGCTCTCCAGGGAGGCGATCAGCCCGCGCATGTGCTGGCTCATCGAAGCCAGGATTCTCAGGGCGATATCCGCGCGCTGGCGAAGGATCTGCAGGAACTCCCATTTGGGAACAAGAATGACTTCGCTTTCTCCCACCGACCGGGCGTCGGTCAGGTAGCCGGCATCGTTGACAAGTGAGTTCTCGGCGAACGATTCGCCTGGACGGAACAGATGGATCACCTGCTCCCGGCCGTCGGCGCCGACGCGGTGGACGTTGATCATGCCGCGCCGCACAATGAAAAAACCATGCGCGGTCTCGCGCTGGCGGAACAGATATTCCCCTTTGCGATACGTCTTCAGCAACGAAAACTCCGCGACCATGGCCAGATCGTCGTCTGGAAGCCCCGCGAATACGGGCGTGCGCCGGAGCGAAAAAACAATCGCCGTGTTCCGCAAAGTTTCATGGGGACTGGACATGAACTTACTAGTATGACATCGAATTCCATAGGAAATCAAGCCTGTGCATTCAAATCCGGGTAAAGCGCATTTCCTGGCAGTCAGCTTTCCGGGAGCCTCTTGAGGACGACCAGCCCGGGGATATCCAGAAAGTGGTTGTCCGGAGAAACGAGGAGGGCTCCCGCGCGGATCGCGCTGGCGGCGATGGTGAGATCTGTGACCGGGGGCCATTTTACCCGTATGTCAAATCCGACCAGGATTCGAACAAGCGTGTCAATGCGAGCGGACGACGGAGAGGATGTCTTTGGAGTTTTTCGTGAGCGGTCCGATGTTCCAGAGGAGGAACCCGCCGCGTCCGCGCGGGGCGATGGATTTTTCGAGTGCGAGCTGGGTGGCGATTTCGGAGGCGGGCCAGCCGTGCGATGACATGCGGTCCACAGCGATGCCAGGCCAGATCGGAACGCTGCGGGTGTTGACCTGCGGGCTGCGCCACCAGCGGAGGAGGGATGAAAAGCTCTGGGGACCGCCCTCGGCCCAGTAGAGTTGAGGAGCGAGGTAGTCCACCCAGCCTTCCCGCATCCATTTGAGGGGATCGGAGTAAAGCTGGTGGTATTGATCCACGCCGGCCTTGACATCGGGGGGGGCGCCCTTGGTGTAGATGCCGAACGGACTCACTCCGAAGAGGGCTCCCGGCTTGGTCGAGTGGACGGCTCCGCTGATCGCCTGGATGAGCGAGTGAACATTGTTCCGTCTCCAGTCGGCTTTCTCAAGCTTACCGCCGGCGGAACGGTAGGCCGCGTAAGTTTTCTCATCGGGAAACGGATAAACGGCTCCGCTGTCGGTCGGGTAGGGGTAAAAATAGTCGTCGAGGTGGATGCCTGCGAGGTCGTATCTGGAGAGCAGGTCGCGGACCACTGAGACGATGTGCTTCTGGACTTCGGGAGCACCCGGGTCCATCCAGAGCACGCTGCCGACCTTGTAGGCGAACTGCGGGAATTTTTTGCTGATGTGGTTGGCGGTGCGCGGCTGGCCGGCATTTGCCGCGGCGCGGTAGGGATTCAGCCAGGCGTGCACGGCAATGCCGCGCTTCTTCGCCTCGGCGATAAAAAATGCGAGAGGATCGTATCCGGGTGACTGGCCCTGTGTGCCCGTGAGATAACGGCTCCACGGCTCGATCCGGGATTCGTAGAGGGCATCGCTTTCGGGGCGGACCTGGAGGAGGACGGCATTGAGGCCTGCGGCTTTGGCGGCCTCGAGGATCCGGATGGCCTGCGCTTTTTGCGTCTCTGCGGAGAGGCCCGAGTCCGACGGGAAGTTGATATTGTAGACCGAGGAGACCCAGGCGCCTCGGAACTCAGCACGGGCGGGCAAGACGAGGGCTGCGACTGCTGTTGCAATAAGGAGGATTTTTTTCATGGTGATTCGTGATCCGGCTTGGCGCGATGTCACGGAACTTGAGCATACCGCTCCATCGGACGCAACTTCCGCATTGTCCCGCAACCCATGGCATGGGCAAATTGGCTGACATCCATGAAAATCCTGATCCTTGGTTCAAGGGGGAGATTGGCGGCGGCGCTGGCGCGCGAATGGGCCGTGCGTCACGAAATCACTGCTCTCTCCCGCGATGACGTTGACGTGGCGGATGTCGCGGCGCTGGAGCGGTGTTTGGGAGCGCGGAGCTTTGATGTCCTCGTCAACGGGACCGGCCTGACGAATGTGGACGCCTGCGAGAGCCGCCGCGACGAGGCCCGCGCCGTCAACGCCGTGGCACCGGCCATCATGGCGGCATCGGCAAGGAACTGCGGAGCCAGGTTCATCCACTTCAGCACCGACTATGTTTTCGACGGGAAGAAACAGGAACCTTACACCGAGGACGATCCGCCGCGCCCGCTCGGCTGGTATGGACAGACCAAGCTCGATGGCGAAAATGCGGTGCTGGCGGATTCCTCCTCCCACCGCGTCATCAGGGTCTCCTGGGTCTTTGGTCCGGACAGGCCCGGTTTTGTTGACCAGATCGTGCAGCGCGCCCAGGAGACGTCCGATTTGTCCGCGATCGCGGACAAATATTCCTCGCCGAC
>QYQL01000001.1 GCA_007280915.1 Verrucomicrobiaceae bacterium
GGCCATTGCTGATCAGTATTTTTCTTCATGGTGCTGGTTGGTTCGAAACGTTCATTTCAAACAGGCGGCGCGAAAGCGCCGCCCTGTCAACCAGCACTACTTCATTTTTTAAATTCTAACGGAAAAAAATTCCCTTCCCAACTTCCTCGGCATCAGCTTCATGGATATCAACTCGCAGGTCCACTACGGGTGGATGCAGTTCCGGTTGAATTCATTTTCTGACGGCGACGTGGCTGTGGAATTCGTCGCAGGTAATGTGAACGACGCTCCGAACATCGCAGCAACGACAGGAGGAACAGTTCCCGAACCTTCTTCGCTGGCTCTGCTCGCGGCAACCGGAGCGGGTTTGGCATTGATGGTCCGCTCGCGCAGGAAATAGGGCATCCCATTTCCGAAATGGAGGGACGACCGCAGTGTCGTCCGTTGATAAAATCGGACCGGACAGCGCCGGTCCCACCAGCAATCCCCGTCAGGAAATGATCTCCCGCAGGTTCCCGGTAATCCGTCCGTCATAGAGCGCCTTGCCGATGATGGCACCGTAAAGGCGGGGCATCTTGGAGAGCCGGCGCAAATCGTCGGCGCTGGAAACTCCGCCGCTGGCAATCAGGTTGCAGTCGAGAATCTTGAGAAGGTTCTCCAGTTCCGGAAAATTCGGCCCCTCCAGCATGCCATCCGTGGCGATGTCGGTGTAGATGATCGTCCCGGCCCCGGCCACCTGCGCGATGAGTGCGAGGTCGG
Organism: Verrucomicrobiaceae bacterium; assembly: GCA_007280915.1. Classification (GTDB taxonomy): domain Bacteria; phylum Verrucomicrobiota; class Verrucomicrobiia; order Chthoniobacterales; family Terrimicrobiaceae; genus QYQL01. Next base: position 739 of record QYQL01000001.1, read on the forward strand.
ATGCCGACGTGGCGGTGGTCTCCGTCCATCCCTTGACCGCAACTTTTCCATGATTGGCGTCGATCCCGACCGCGATCCGTTCACCGCCGAACTCTGCGCACATCTCAGCGATGTATTCCGGCGACTCGCATGCCTTCGTCCCCAGGATCACCCGGCTCACCCCGGCACTGAAGGCGGCGGTGACATTTTCAAAATTTCGCATCCCGCCCCCGAGCTCGCACGGGATGTTCACGGCGGTGCAGATTTTTTCGATGGCCACGAGGTTCCTCGGTTCACCGCAGAATGCCGCGTCGAGGTCGACAATGTGCAGCCAGTCGGCCCCGGAATCCTCCCACTTCCTCGCAAACCCGACCGGGTCGTTGGAGTAAACGGTTTTCTCGGTGGCCAGGCCGCGCTTCAGCCGCACGACCTCGCCGTCCATCAAATCGATCGCAGGAAGCAGGTTCATAATGTGGATAGAAAATTCCGCAGGATCGCCAGCCCGGCTGCCTGGCTTTTTTCCGGATGGAATTGCGTGGCATGGAGCGCGCCGCGGGAGACGCTCGCCGCGAAGCGCACCCCGTATTCGCATGTCGCGCTCGCGAGGGCTGTCTCCTCAGGCACCGGATAAAACGAGTGAACAAAATACACGGAGGTCTCCTCGGGCAACTCCTGATAGAGAGGCCCACGAAGGCCGGTCAGCGTATTCCACCCCATGTGCGGAACTTTCAACCCGCCACCGGAAAAGCGCACCACCCGGCCCGGAAGCACACTCAGCCCCGCGACTCCGGGGGATTCCTCGCTGGATTCAAACAACAGCTGGTAGCCTAGACAGATCCCGAGATACGGCCGGCCGGCTTTGATCCATTCCCGCAAGGGTTCCCAAAGCCCGGTCGCACGGAGGTTGGATGCGCAGTCGCCGAAGGCTCCCACACCGGGAACCACCACCGCGTCCACTTCCTCAAGCTCTGCCGGCTTGGAAATCAACCCGGTCCGCGCCCCGGCAGCCTCCAGAGCCTTGCCCACGCTGCGCAGGTTGCCGCTGCCGTAGTCCACGACTCCGACCGACCGGACGCTCACAGCACGCCCTTGGTGCTCGGGATTCCCTCGACCCTCGGGTCAACCTGCGTCGCCTGATCAAGAGCCCGTGCCAGCGCCTTGAAAACACCCTCCGCCATGTGGTGGGCATCTTTTCCGGCCAGAATATCGACATGCAGGTTCATCCCTCCATGCACGGAAATCGCGCGCAAAAACTCCTCTACCAGTTGGAAGGAAAAATTCCCCCCGACCGGCTCGACATCCGACGGAGCGTTGTAGGCCAAGAACGGCCGGCCGCTCAAGTCCACAACCACCCGCACCAAAGCCTCGTCCATCGGCACATAGGCAAACCCGTAACGCCGGATCCCCGCCTTGTTCCCGAGCGCCTTTGTCAGCGCTTGCCCCATCGTGATCCCCGTATCCTCCACCGTGTGATGGAAATCCACATCCAGGTCACCCCGCGCGTCCAACTCCAAACCAAAAAGCCCGTGCCTCGCAAAAAGCGTCAGCATGTGATCAAAAAACGGAATCCCAGACGACACCGTCGACTCCCCGGCACCGTCCACCACCAACCGGAGCGATATTGCCGTCTCCGATGTCTTCCTCTCAATTTTTGCTTCCCGAACAACCATGCCCACCATCCAAGCAGACCGCGCACCAATTGGAAAGACCGCTTCCTGCAAAATTGCTTCCACCACAAGGCAGCCATTGTATAACGCGATAGCGATACGCAATCGCTTCATCTTTTGTTTCTTGAACTCGGGCGTGGAACATGAGACGTTCCACGGATTCTCCGGCGCCAATTCTCATGAGAACCGGATTTGCGGACGTTAAAGTCCGCCTGTTCGTTCACATCATGGCGCCATCCACGTTCCTCGCGGCGCGCCGACCGGTGCGCCCTCGCGGGGGGATGCGCACCGCCGGGGGAGAAAAAACGGTGGCGGCCCGCTGAAAATGGGACCGCACCAATTGAAACCAAGAAAAAATGCCAACTGACTACTCACCGAGCGGATCGCGCCGCTCGTCCCGCCGGGGCGGACGCCGCCCACGCAGCGGGGAACGTTCCGCGACATCCGGACGCACGGATGCAGCCAAACCTGCGAAGAAAAAAAACATCATCGAAAAAATCATCGGATTTTTCGGTGGAAAATCAGAGACCAAGTCCCGGATGCCTGCGGCCGGAGCTTCGTATGCCAAACCCGCATCCTCCAGCCAGGATCGCCCCGCACGCCGGGAACGTCCGACCGGCATGCGCAAGCCGGAACAGGTGGAGGTCACCTCCGCCCGGCTCTACGTCGGGAACCTCTCGTTCGATGCGACCGAGAGCGACCTCTCCGAACTCTTCAGTGGAGTCGGAACGGTCCAGAACGTGGAGATCGTGATGAACCGTCACACGATGAAGTCGAAGGGATTTGCATTCGTGCAGATGCAATCGATCGATGAAGCCAAACGTGCCGTAACCGAGCTTCACGACAAGGACTACATGGGCGGCCGCAAGCTCGTCGTGAGCGGTGCGAAAGCCGTCGAGGAGCGCCGCAGCGAGCGCACCCGCCAGCCTGAACAATAATCCGACAAACCACCCGGGGCCCCGTCCGATCATCGTGACGGGGCCCACGGGAGTCGGAAAATCCGCCTTCTCGGTCGAGCTGGCGCAGCGCCTGGGTGGCGAGATCGTCGGAGCCGACGCCTTTCAGATCTACTCCGGCCTGCCGATCCTCACCGCACAGCCCGCCGCCGCCCTCACCCACCGGGTTCCCCACCATCTCATCGGAGTTCTCGATCCCGGTGAATCCTGCAATGTCGCGCGATTCGCAGCAATGGCCCGCCAGTGCATCGTGGATATCCAGTCCCGGGGAAAGGTTCCCATCCTCACCGGAGGAACCGGTCTCTACATCAAGGCGCTCACCCACGGCTTGACGGACCTGCCCCCGGTGGACCCCGAACTGCGCAAAATCATTTCTGACATGGAGCCGCTCGAAGCCCTTGCCCGGCTTCGCGAGGCGGATGCGGATGCACCGGACCAGATCGATGTCCGCAATCCTGTTCGGGTCCGGCGTGCGCTGGAGATTGTTCTTTCCACCGGAAAACCGTTCTCCGAATCCCGGGGCACCTGGAAATCCGACGGCGGGGAGTTCGATGGCATCCTCCTCACGCGCGACCGCATCGACCTGAGGAAGCGGATCGAAGAAAATGTGGATGCCATGTTTGAAGAGGGGGTGATCGAAGAGGTGCGAAAGGCCCGTGAAGTCGGCCCCGGAGCATCGCGGGCGATCGGGTTTCGTGAAATCCAGGACCTCATCGCGGGTCGGACCACGGCTCATGCCTGCAGAGGCGACATCCTCACAGCGACCCGCCGTTACGCCAAAAGGCAGTTGACCTGGTGCCGCCACCAATTTCATTTTTCAGTCATCGATCTGACTGCGACACTGGCTTCCCCGATGGAATGCGCCCTGCGCCTTGTCGGCCGGACGACTGATACCAAATAGAGGACTCTGTTGTAGTCACGGCGCTCTGTCGCCGTGCCGCTGCTGCGCCTCGACAGAGCGAGGCGACTACAACGATGTATCCGGCCATGACTTTACTCAAACCGCTCTAGATTCCCAGAACGTATGATTTTCTCCTGCATCGGGATTGCGGGACGGAACGTAGTTCTCTAAGATATGCCCACCATGACAATCTCCGAACAAGCCGCCTCCCGCACATTCCCCCCTTTCAGCCTCGCAGGGTTGCTACGCGGCACATTCGCTCCGAAAAAGGGGCAGAAAGTCTGCATCCTCATCGACCTTGAGGACCCGCGCGCCATCAAGGGGTTTGAGTTTTTGAACAACCCGGTCCTCTCGATCCAACGGAATGCCATCACTTATTTTTACGAAGGACTGAAAAACGGAGTTCTCGAGGAACTCGGGCTCCAGGGCGGGGAAATTTTTTCCTACCAGATCACCGGCGGCAGCAACCTCGACCTGCCTGACCAGGCGTTCGCCCCGGATGGCCGGGAGGTCAGCCTCGAGAAGGATGTCTATCCGGCTTACGACATCATCCTCTGCATCTCGACCTTCTCCGCGACAGCCCCGCTCACGGCTTTCGCGAAAAAGTTCGGGTTCCGCGGCGCCACGCTTCACGGGCTCAACCACGTGATTTTGACGACCGGCCTCTCGGTCGATTACGACGACGTGAGCGCGGAGGCGGAAAAGCTCCGCCTCGGGATGACGCGCGCCGATTGGGTGGAAATCGATTTTCTCCACGACGGAAAAACCCACACGCTCCACCTGGACCTCGGCAAGCAGGAAGCCCAGAAAAGCCACGGACTCTGCCGCGGGGACGAACCGGATGTCGCGAACCTTCCGGCCGGAGAAATCTATTTTGTTCCGACGGGCGCCGATGGTGCCTTCCCGATGAAATACGAGGATGGCACGATCGGGCTCATGCATGTCTCCGGGGGCCGGATCGCCAAAGCCGAACTCCTCATGGGAAGCGAAGCAACCGTGCGGGCGCATAACGAAAAGCTCGCCTCCGATCCGGTCACCGGCGAGCTCGGCGAACTCGGCTTCGGCACCCAGATCCTCCCGGTCTCGGGCCGCGACATCCAGGATGAAAAAATCCGGGGAACGATCCACGTGGCCACCGGCCGGAGCGACCACCTCGGAGGAGCCCTCACGCCGGACAAGTTCGCGAGCCGGACGAACGCAACCCACGACGACATCCTCTTCGCCCCGCACAAGACCCCGGAAATCCTCGTCACCCAGGCCCGGATGCACCGGAACGGCGGGATCGAAATCCTCATCGAGAAATTCGAGCCTTCCGCCTACCTCAAAGGGCTTCTGGCGTAGTCTCATCGGACTGCGTCCGGCACACAAACCGGTTGGCCGGGATGTGATTCAAAGAGTGGGTGAGGTTGGAAGTCTGAATTGGTAGGGAGGGACGTCCCGGCCCGCCGTTTCATCTGCATCGGTCGGTCCGGAGGCCCGCCCCTACCTTCCAACGGCTGAATGGAGCTTCATCCGGCTTTGATTACCCTCCCCGAAAAGTCCACACCCGAAAAGTCCATTCTTGCCATCCGGCAATAGAATCACATCCTCCCGGAAACGCGGATCGAATGATCACCTTCCGATTCCATTTTTCGTCCGGATTCCTCCGGAAACTGCTGCTCGTGCTGGGCGGCGTCAACATTGTCCTGTCGTTGGGAACAATGGTTTTCAACAGACTGTGGGAGCACATCACGGAATACCGGGGTATTGTGCAGAGCTTCATCAATTTCTTTCTCGTCCAGTTCAACCTGTCCACGGAGAACGTGGTTTCCTCCTGGTATTCCTCGATGGTGCTGCTCGCGGTCGCCGTCGGATCAGTCATCGCATTTGCGGCGGACAGGAATGCCGGGATTGATGCGAAATCCCACCGCTGGCTGAGTTTCGGCTGGCTGCTCTTCGGAGCGGTGTTTGCCGGACTTTCCTTCGACGAGATGGCCTCATTCCACGAACGCCTCGGCATGCTCTCGCAACTGAATTTCTGGGGGCAGGGAGCGCTGGGGTGGGCTTATGCCATGGCACCCGCCATCGTGATCGTCGCACTCTTCATGCTCGCGTTCGGATGGTTTCACGTCCGCCGGGTTCGCCCGGCATTCTGGCTGATCGTGCTCGGAGTCGCGCTCTTCGTCAGCGATCCGGTGCTCGAGCAGGTCGAAATGCTTCTGCTGCAGGCGGGAGCCCCCCCGGGATCCTGGGCGCGTTTTGCACACGATGCCCTGGTCATCATTGAAGAGGGAGGTATCGAACTGTTCGGCGGGCTCTGTTTTCTCACTGCAACGATTGTGTATGCGGCCAACCGGACAAAGGGCTCCGGATTGAAAATTTCCATGGAGTCCACGACCGCGATCCTGGCCACCCGGACTCTGACCGCCTGTTCTCTCGCGGGGATGGTCTTCACCAGTTGGGCAGTGAGGCACCTCCCCCCTGGCGACATCGGGATCCCGGATAACTGGTATCCGGCAGCAGGCCTGTTTCTGCTTGCGGTCGTGCTGATGGCAACGGAGCGGAAACTATCGGGAGAACAGGCTGGTTTTTCCCGCACGACGCTGGGGCTCGCTCTCGCAGCCATCGTCTTCTCGGCATATTTTGGAGCGGATACCTATGCCTATCTCACATGGTTCCGGTTCGACATCTTGCGGCAGATTTTTCAGACGTTCCTTGCAGCAGGATTCGTGGGGCTTTGCGTCGCCTACGCCGGTGGCAATCGGGGGTCGTGGTGCTTGATAGCCGGCGGCGCGTTGACGGCCCTCTCGGTCAATGTGGCCGGCCTTTTTCCGGCCGCGATGGCAACCCTCGGCGCCGGCCTTTGCATCGAGGGCGTCCTGCGCCTGAATTCGTTTTCCCCGCATTCGACACGGACGACGGGTTTGTCGTAGTGTGCGGACATGTCGTTCGTCCACCTCCACTGCCATTCGGAATATTCGCTCCTCGACGGCGCGGTGCGGGTGGATGACTACATCAGGAAGGCGAAGGAATTCGGTATGCCGGCGGTCGCGCTCACCGACCACGGAAACCTCTACGGAGCGGTTCCGTTCTATCAGGCGAAAAAGAGCTCGGGAGTGAAGCCGATCATCGGCTGCGAGATGTATGTGGCTCCTGGATCGATGCTCGATAAAAACGCATCCTCGGGCAAAGATGCGGCCTATCACCTGACCGTTCTGGCTTCCGACGCCGACGGCTACCAGAACCTGGTCAAGCTGGCGACCTCCGCCCATCTCGAGGGATTTTACTACAAACCCCGGGTGGACAAGGATCTGCTGGCGAAGCACTCGGAGGGGCTCATTGTGCTCAGCGGCTGCCTCAAGGGCGAGATCAACTCCCTGCTCCAGAATAGCAACTTCAAGGCAGCGGAAGCGGCCGCGGCCGGGTATTGCGACCTCTTCGGAAAAGAAAATTTCTTCATCGAGCTCCACGACCACGGGATCGATGCCCAGCGGCGCTGCAATCCGGACCTTGTGAAAATCGCCCGCTCGCTCGACCTCGGGCTCGTGGCGGCGAATGATGTCCACTTCCTCGAGCGGGCGCACCACGAGGCTCATGACGTCCTCATCTGCATCGGAACCGGCTCGATGGTTCTCGATGAGAAGCGCATGCGGTATTCGCCGGAACTATATTTCAAGTCGCCCGAGGAGATGCGTGCACTGTTCTCCGAACTGCCGGAGGCCTGTGACAACACGCTCGCCATCGCCGAGCGGTGCCACTTCGAGTTCGAATTCGGAAAGTCAAAATTCCCGAGCTACGCCCCCCCCGACGGGATAACCCGCGAGACCTACCTCCGGGATCTCTGCAACGACGGCCTCCGGCGGCGGTTTGGTGAGCGGGCAGACACGGACGAGGTTCTCCGCACCCGACTAGACTACGAACTCGGGGTCATCGAAAAAACCGGATTCGTCAGCTACTTCCTGATCGTCTGGGACTTCATCGCCTATGCGAAAAACAAAGGCATCCCGGTCGGGCCCGGGCGCGGATCGGCCGCCGGCTCGCTCATCGCCTATGTGCTCGGAATCACCGACATCGATCCGCTCCGCTACGGCCTGATCTTTGAACGCTTCCTCAACCCGGAGCGCATCAGCCCGCCCGACATCGACGTGGACTTCTGCATGGACCGCCGCGGCGAGGTCATCGAATACGTCCGGCAAAAATACGGCGAGCGCGCGGTCTCCCAGATCGTGACGTTCGGCACGCTCGGCGCGAAGAGCGTCGTGCGCGATGTCGGGCGCGTGCTCGGCTGGAGCTACGGCGATGGCGACCGGATCGCCAAGATGATTCCCAACGAGCTGAACATCGACCTGGAATCCGCGGCGAAAAAAAATCCCGAACTCGCCGCGGCAATCGAAAACGAGCCGCCGGTCCGCCAGCTCTGGGACTATGCAGCCGTGCTTGAGGGGCTGAGCCGGAACACTGGCATCCACGCCGCCGGGGTCGTCATCGGCGACAGGCCGCTCGACGAGTTCATACCGCTCTGCCGCGGCAAGGAAAACGAGGTCGTCACCCAATACGCGATGGGCCCGCTCACGGATCTGGGCATGCTCAAAATGGATTTCCTCGGGCTCAAGACGCTCACCGTCATGAACGAGACGGTCCGCCTGATCCACAAGAAGGATCCCGCCTTCGACCTTGCCACGATCCCGACCGATGACCCCGGGACGTTCGGAATCTACAACCGGGGCGAAACGCTCGGAATCTTCCAGATGGAGAGCGGCGGGATCACCGGCTTCTGCAAAAATTTCGATATGCACGCGATCGATGACATCATCGCCCTCGGCGCGCTCTACCGGCCGGGCCCGATGCAGTTCATCCCGGACTACATCGAACGGAAAAAAGGACTCAAAAAGATCATTTACGAGCACCCGTTGCTCGAAAAGGTCTGCGCCGACACCTATGGGGTCCTCGTTTATCAGGAACAGGTCCAGCTGGCGGCGAACATCCTTGCCGGCTACTCGCTCGGTGAGGCCGATCTCCTACGCCGTGCGATGGGAAAGAAGGATGCCAAAAAGATGGAGCAGGAGCGCGCCCGCTTCGTCGAAGGCTGCGGAAAGCTCAACAACATCCCCGCCAAAGTCGCCGATGCGATCTTCGGTTTCATCGCCAAATTTGCCGATTACGGATTCAACAAAAGCCACAGCGCGGCCTACGGATGGATCTCCTACCAGACCGCCTACCTGAAGGCGCACCACCCGGTCGAGTTCATGGCGGCGATGCTGAGCTATGATGCGAGCACGGTCGAGCGCCTGGCCGAGGTCATCGGGGAGTGCCGCCGCATGGAAATCGCAATCCGTCCGCCGGACATCAACACGAGCGACCTGAAGTTCACCCCGCAGGAGGATGCAAAGGCAATCCGGTTCGGGCTCGGCTCGATCAAAAATGTCGGCGCGGGAGCAATGGAGTCCGCTATTGCCGAGCGTAAAAAGAACGGCCCGTTCCAATCGCTCAACGACTTCTGCTCGCGCCTCGATTCTCGCACGGTGAACCGGAAGATCGTGGAGAGCCTCGTGAAGTGCGGGGCGTTCGACTGCTTTGGAAAATTCCGCTCGCAGTTGTTCGAGGAGATCGAGTCCGCGATGGGGGCGGCGGCGGCGGTCCAGCGCGACCGCGCGAGCGGACAGGTCTCGCTCTTCGGCGAACTCGCGATGCCCGCCCCGGGAAGTGGAAAGTCGTCAGAAGCTCAAAAAGTCGAACCCTGGCCGCAACATGAAATGCTCGCCTACGAAAAGGAGCTCCTCGGCTATTATGTCAGCGGGCACCCGCTCGACCGCTACGCCGGCCACTTCGACTCCGGAAAATTTTCCACCATCGCCCAGGCCCTCCAGGCCGAGGAATCGGGAATGTTCAAGCTCGCAGGCCTCCTCGCCGGCGTGGAAAGAAAATTCACGAAGAAGGACGGCAAGCCGTTCGGGGTGCTCGTTCTGGAGGATTTCACCGGCTCATTGGAAATCACGGCATGGGAGGAGGCCTTTACCAAAAATGCGGAGATTCTGGTTCCGGGTTCGGCGATCTCGGTGAACGCGCGGATCACCAAGCGTGAAGACAATATCCGGGCGACGACCGGCGCGATGGCAGCCCTCAAGCCGAAGTCATCAGTCAAGCCGGTGCGCCTGCGCCTCTTGCACGAAAAAATCGGCGAGTCTGACCTCGAGACAATCCTCCGGGCCGTCAAGCGCTTCCCCGGCCCCCGGCCACTGATCATTGAATTTGTGCGAAAAGACGGTCTGTCGCTCGAAGTTCCCGCAGGCGAGGAATTCAACGTGGGCGACGAGCGCGGGTTTCTTGAGGAACTTTCCGGACTCCCGGCATGAAACCACGGGGAATTATTTCACCTCGACCGGACTGAGCTTCCAGATGTCGCGCGCGTATTCGGAGATCGTGCGGTCGCTGGAGAACTTGCCGACGCGCGCGGTGTTCAGGATCGCCATCCTGGCCCAGCGGGACTTGTCCCGGAACGCGGCCGACACCTTTTTCTGGCACTCGCTGTAGGCTTCAAAATCGGCGAGGCAGAGGAAGGGGTCGTGATACAGCAGATTGTCCCGGAGCGGATTGAGGATGCCGGGACTCTCGTCAGAAGTGAAATAGTTTGAGCCGACCCAGTCCACGACGGCCCGGAGTTCCTCGTCGGCCTCGTAGTATTCGCCTGGTTTGTAGCCCTTGGAGACAAGCTCGTTAACCTGCTCGACCGTGTTGCCGAAGATAAAAATATTATCCTCCCCAACCTCCTCGAGAATTTCTACATTCGCCCCGTCGAGAGTGCCGACAGTGAGGGCTCCATTGAGTGCCAGTTTCATGTTGCCGGTTCCGGACGCCTCTTTTCCTGCGGTGGAAATCTGCTCGGAAATGTCGGCCGCGGGAACAATCCTCTGCGCGAGCGAGACCCGGTAGTTCGGAAGGAAAACAACCTTGAGCTTCCCGGCGATCCGCGGGTCGGAATTGATCTTCGCGCCAACCGCATTGATCGCCTTGATGATCAGCTTGGCCATGTCGTATCCGGGAGCCGCCTTGGCGGCGAAGATAAAAACCCGAGGCGTCACCTCGGCTTTCGGGTCCTGAAGGATCCGGCGGTAGAGCGCAAGGATGTGGAGAAGGTTCAGATGCTGGCGCTTGTATTCGTGGAGCCGCTTGATCTGCACATCGAAGAGCGCCGTGGGATCAACCTCCACACCGCACACCTTCGAGATCACGCCCGCGAGATCGACCTTGTTCGCCAGTTTCACGGCCATGAAGTCGGACTGGAACTGCGGGTCGTCGGCAAAAGCCTCAAGCCCGCGCAGCCTGTCGAGATCGCGCTCCCATCCGTGCCCAATCTTCGAGGTGATCAGATCGCTGAGGCGCGGATTGCACGCGAGCAGCCAGCGGCGGGGAGTGATGCCGTTCGTCTTGTTGTTGAATTTTCCAGGGTAGAGCGCATCGAACTCCGGAAAGAGCTCGCTCTTCAGAAGCTGGGTGTGGAGTTCGGCGACGCCGTTCACCGAATGGCTTCCGACCACCGAGAGATTCGCCATGCGGACCATCTGGGTGCCCCCCTCCTCGATGAGGGAAAGGGCACGCATTTTTTCGACATCGCCCGGCCACTTCTCCTCGACGGATTCCAGGAAGTGCTTGTTGATCTCGAAGATGATCTGGAGATGGCGCGGAAGGACTTTTTGAAATAGCCCCACGCTCCATTTCTCCAGCGCCTCGGGCAGGAGCGTGTGGTTCGTGTAGGAAAATGTGCGGGTGACGATATCCCAGGCCTTGTCCCACGGCAGCTTGTTCTCGTCGTAAAGAAGGCGCATAAGCTCGACGATCGCAATCGCCGGGTGCGTGTCGTTGAGTTGGACGGCGACCTTCTCCGGAAATACATCCCAGCTCGTGTTACTTTTGTGAAAGCGCCGGATGATGTCCTTCAGCGAGCAGGCGACGAAGAAATACTGCTGGACGAGCCGGAGCTCCTTTCCGCTTTCGGTCTTGTCGTTCGGGTAAAGAACCTTGGAAACCGTCTCGCTCTGGTTTTTTTCGTGGACCGCCTGCTCGTAGCCGCCGCTGTTGAAGGCTTCCAGATTGAACTCCTCCGAGGCGCGGGATTCCCAGAGACGGAGGAAATTGACTGTGTTCGTCCCGAAGCCCGGGATCGGAATATCGTAGGGAACCCCGAGCAGTGTCTTCCAGCCGACCCATTTCGGAACGTAGTTTCCTACATCGTCAAAAACATTTTCCACATGGCCGTAAATGTGGATCTCGGTGGTGTATTCGGGACGGACGATCTCCCATGGGGTCCCGTATTGCATCCAGGCGTCAGGCAGCTCGACCTGATAGCCGTTCCGGAATTCCTGCTTGAAGAGCCCGTATTGGTAATGGATCCCGTAACCGACCGCGGGGAGGTCGAGAGTGGCGAGCGAGTCCAGGAAACAGGCCGCGAGGCGCCCGAGGCCGCCGTTGCCGAGCCCCATGTCGTATTCCTCACCGCGGAGATCATCCATGTTGAGTCCGAGCTTCTCCAGCGCATCGTGGACTTCCTTCAGCACCCCGGCGCTATACATGCTGTTCACAAAGAGCCGCCCCATCAGGAATTCGAGCGAGAGGTAATAGACGCGGCGGACGTTCTGGTGGTGGTGGACCGTCTGGGTCGCGATCATCCGCTCGATGATGATGCTCTGCACGGCCTTGGAGGTCGCAATCCACCAGTCGCGCTTGGTGGCCGTCTCGGGATCCCGGGCCAGCGCGAACTTCAGCTGGTTCAGGATGAAGTGATCAATCGGGGCTTTGTTGGTATTCATGGGCAGCAGAGTCGGGTTGAAGCAAGTTCCGGGCCGGGAAATTCCCGATCAGGCGGCAGGGGGATTGCCGCCGACGTAGTCCGCGATCGTGTTGACGCTGAGAAACGCCGTGCGGGCGACCTCCGCACTCGGAGTCGCGACCCCGAATGTCTTGTCGATCGCCACGGCAAGCTCCAGCGCGTCAATTGAATCCAACGCAAGCCCGTCGGGACTGAAAAGCGGCGTGTCGTCGCCGATCTCCTCCGGAGCCATCTTCAGCATGAGGCTGGAAACAAGCATTTCCTTGATCCGGCGGTTCAAATCATGATCGGGCATAAATAATCGTTACGAATCCTTCGCAATGCCCCACACTGACAGGAAATCATGAGCTCTGGCAAGTCCCGCTTGGATGTGGCGCTGGTCGAACGCGGACTGTTCGACACCCGTGAAAAAGCCCAGCGCGCGATCATGGCCGGACAGGTCGTGGTGGACGGACGCCCTGCGGCGAAGGCCGGTCAGCAGGTGTCCACGGACAGCGACTTCTCCGTCACCGCGCGCGAAAAATACGTCGGCCGGGGAGGATACAAAATCGAAGCCGCACTCGACGCGTTCGGGGTGGATCCCACAGGGCGGATCTGCGCGGATATCGGCTCCTCGACGGGAGGGTTCACGGACTGCCTCCTCCAGCGCGGGGCGGTTCGTGTCTATGCCGTGGATGTCGGCCACGGCCAGCTCGACTGGAAGCTCCGGCAGGACGCGCGCGTCGATGTCCGGGAGGGAGTCAATGCACGACACCTCGATCCTGCGGACTTTCTCCCCCCTCCGACCATCGCCGTCGCGGATGTGAGTTTCATTTCGTTGACGTTGATTTTTCCCGCGATCTTTGCGTTACTTCCGCCCGAGGCAGACATGGTTGTTCTCATCAAGCCGCAATTTGAACTCGCCCGCGAGGATGTCGGGAGGGGCGGGATCGTGCGCGACGAGGCCGCCCGCCTCCGTGCCGTGGAAAAAATCCGCAACTTTATCATGCAATCCAACCGCCGGTGGTGCGGCCACATCACCTCACCGATCACCGGCCGTGACGGAAACGTGGAATTTCTCGCTCATATCAAGCCATGAAGACGATTGCGGAATTCGGACTGCGGATTGGGGATTGCCGCCACAGGCGAATGGGGAAGCCATGATCGGACTCCTTGCGCATTCTGAAAAGCCCGGTGCGGCTGCTGTCGTGCGGGCTATGACTGCGGAACTCGGGAAACGGGGCATCCCGTTCCTCCTCGAACGGGCCACGGCACCGCTTGCGGGAACATCCTCAGACCTTGACGAACAGGCTCTTGCCTCGCAGTGCGAACTGCTGGTCGTGATGGGGGGGGACGGAACGATCCTCCGGGTTGTCCACAAACTCCATGAAACCCTCCCGCCGGTTTTCGGCATCAATATCGGATCGCTTGGGTTTCTCACCTGCCTCGGCCCGGGGGAAATTGCGCGCGCGGTCGAGAGCATCGCCAACAAGGATTACATCCTCAGCAGGCGACCGCTTCTGGAGGCCCACCTTTCCACCGTCACCGGAGAAGTCCGGGTTTTTCAGGGGCTGAATGACACGGTGATCAGCCGTGGCGAACGCTCGGAACTCGTCAAAATCCGCGTCCGGCTGGGAGAGGTGGCGTTGACCGAATACCACGCCGACGGGCTCGTGGTGGCAACGCCGACCGGTTCCACCGCCTACTCGCTCTCCGCAGGAGGACCGATTCTGATGCCGGATTCGGGAGGCTTCGTCGTGACCCCGATCTGCCCGCACGTTCTGACCAACCGGTCGGTCGTCGTCAGCGATGCCTCGGAAATCCATGTGGAAGTCGCAGAGCCTGGGCATATCCTCTTCGTAACGGTAGATGGTCAGGAGTCCTGCGCGATGGGCGCGGGGGATTCTCTCGTCATCCGGAAGAGCTCCCGCGAGCTGCCGCTGGCCATGCTCCCCGAGCGATCGTTCAGCGAGGTGTTGCGGCAAAAACTCAAGTGGACAGGAAGCAACATATGATCCCGATTTCAGAAATCCTTCTCCCCGGACAGATCAACCTGTCACTTGCCGCGCACGACCAGGCCGGCGGTGTGGACGAAGTCCTCTCAAAGCTCAACGGCGACCCACGCGTGCAGGACTGGAACGCCCTCATGCGATCGGTCACCGAGCGGAATGCCCCGGCCCTCTCCTGCAACAGCTGCGGGATCTGCATCGCCCACGGACGCACGAATGCCGTCAGTTCGCTCGTGATGGCCGCCGGGCGATCAGCCAAGGGGCTTGTCTCGCCGGAAGTCCGCGACAAGGTCCGCCTCGTTTTTGTGGCAGGGATCCCGTCCGCTTTCGATTCGGAATACCTGCGCCTCGTCGGAGCGATCGCCCGCCTCTGCCGGGACAAATCCCTTCTCGACAAACTGCTGACGGTTCAGGACCCGGGCGATTTCATCAAGCTGCTCTCCGTGGGAGAAGCGAAGCTGTGATTCACCTCGCTGCCGGCGCCCCGGCCGCGGCCCCCGCTGCGAGTCCGGCCGCAATCTGACTCACCGTGAACGGCCCGCTCGACTGGATGAGCACTCCCTCCGCAAGTCGCTGCTGCGAAAAAATCACGGGCGGCAGATGTTTGCTGATCGTGTCGGTCTGGGGAAGCTTGGACGTATCGACGAAGCCGGAAACTCCGGGCATCACCTGGGCACCAAAAAGAATCACCGGCCGCATCGCGGTGTAGGCGCGCTCGAAAACCATCCGCGTATCCAGAAAAGCAAACGCCTCGTTGGCGGACTGGAAAGTCTTGAGCGCGGGCTGGAATGCCGCTTGCGATTCGATCGTCGGCCCGGCCGCGCCGGCCGCATGGACAACCGCCTCCGGATTGATTCCCGCGATCAGGAATTCCGGCGTTAGGGTGAATGTCGGCGCAGCCAGCGGATTTGAAACCGACGGGAGGCTGTAAAGCTTGATTCCGTCCTGCTCGGTGACCGTGGCCTCCGGAAAAAAGGTGATGAACCGTTTCACCGCATCCGCCGCAAGCGCGGCATCGCGGATTTGAAGCGCGACGATTCCGGACGGAGTCATCTGCCCGGGATGCCAGCCAGCGACAAAAGCCCCCTCCGGCCCGAAAGCCCTGACAGCAAGCCCGGCCAGCTCGGCGGCGGCATCCTGGCGCTCGGGAAGCGCCTTATTCAAAATCCCGGGAAGCCCGGCCAGGCTTCCGATAAAATCAAGATAAAGCACGGAATCGGGACCGGTGAAGCGGACGGATTTGTGGGCAAGCGCCTCGGCGGGTTGTGAACCGGGACGCAGGAGAAAAATCGCGTCGCGCTGGAGTTTTCCGTCGAGCTTCCAGGTTCCTGCCACGGCCTGCGTGGCGCGGAGTTCGCCAATCTGATCCGGAATGGCTTCAGCCCCCATGGATCTCCCGGCTTCCAACAGGATATCCACCGCCCCGGCCGGCCTCGCAAAAAACAGCAAATCCGGAGCGGTCAGCATCGGCCCGACCGATTTCAGAAAATCCGGCGACTCGGCAAGCGAAGGTCCCGTCGATTTCCCGGAGGCACGATCAAGCAGGGCTTTGAGGGTCGCGGCATCGTTTGAGAGGAATCCCCATCGCCCATGGGCGGCGGTAAACAATGAAAATCGCCCGTGCTTTGTCCCGACAATTTCGTCGCCGGCGTAGGTTTCAACCGAGGATTCGCCGGCGGGAAGTTCCTTCCGCAAACGCGCGACCGCGCGGTCAAAATCATTCCTGCCGCCCCAGAACTGGAAGCCGCCGGCAACGTCCACACGCTCGGTCGTGGCGGCCGTCACCGCCAGAAAAATCCGTGTCGGCTTCAACCCCGCAAGCAACCCCCCGGCCTCGCCGGCTCCGGGATCGGACTGCAGCTTCGAAAGCGGCTTTTCGAGGAACGCCTTCACCTCCGGCTCGCTGCCGATTTCCGCAAGCGCCGTCCCCTGCCACCTCACCGCGGAGCGCAGCAGGTCGTTCAAAGAGACATACAGTAGCGTGTCTGCCGGGAGCAAGCGCGCGCCATCCGATGGCCCCGCGATCCGCTTGAATACGAAGAACGCGACTAGGAGCAGGACAACCAGCACACAGGCGGCTGCGGAGAGTTTTTTGACCATAAGCAGGTTTCTAGGGCAAATCAGTTGGGGCCGCAAGCGTGGTGCCGCAGCGTGGTGCCGCAGCGTGGTGCCCGTGCGGATGGAGAGAGGGGCATGGCATCCCGCGCCCATCGGGCGAAATGAAAAACTCCGCTTCCTCGAAGCTCGTCATTTTTCTGTCCCTATGCATTCTTGACACCAATGAGCACGAAGGTCTGCGTGGTGGGTGGGGGGCCGGCCGGCCTGCGGGCAGCCGAGGTCGCGACGGCGGCCGGTGCGGCGGTTTCTCTCTTCGACACCATGCCATCTGTCGGACGTAAATTTCTCGTCGCGGGCCGCGGCGGGCTGAACATCACAAACACGGACACAGGTTTCGTCGAAAAATTCTCCGGGCCCGGGATGCCCTCGGAAATCTGGCGTTCCCTGCTCTCGGACTTCTCCCCGGAGTCTCTCCGGACATGGGTGGAGGAATTCGGCATCAAAACATTTTCCGCATCCAGCGGGAGGATCTATCCGGAGAAAATGAAATCCGCCCCCCTGCTCCGCCGGTGGATCGCCCGGCTCCGCTCGCAGGGCGTTCGGTTTTTTCCGAGACATCGCTGGACCGGATGGCGCGAAGGCGGCGGGCGGCGCAGGCTGCTCGATTTTCAAACGTCTTCAGAAGGAATCACGATCGAGGCGGATGCCGTCGTCTTTGCACTGGGCGGAGGTTCCTGGCCGGTGACGGGATCGGATGGAACCTGGCAGGAAAAGTTTTCCGCGTCGGGCATCGCGATTCATCCGCTCGTCCCGGCGAATTGCGGATGGGAAACGGACTGGCCGCAGGAGGTGCTGACCTCAGCGGAGGGAAAACCTCTGAAAAACATCCGGGCACGCGCGGGTGATGCCGTCGGCGATGGGGAGCTGCTGATCACTGCCTACGGACTCGAAGGTGGCGCGATCTACTCACTCGGCCCAGCGCTCCGCGAAAACCCGGTTGTCGTGCTGGATTTCAAACCCGCGTTTTCCTTTGAGGCTCTAATGGAGCGCATGCCCGTCGGAGGGACGTTTCATCTCCACGAGGCGTTCGAGCGCTGCCGGATCCAGGAGACCGCCCGCGTTCTCCTGCGGAGCCGCAGCGCCCAGTGGACGTCGCGGGAAACTTTCGCGGCGGGGGTGAAGGAATTTCCCGTCCGGCTCAACCGCCCGCGCCCGCTCGCCGAAGCGATCTCATCGGCAGGTGGGGTCTGCTGGAGCGAAATCGATGAGAACCTGATGCTGAAAAAATTCCCGGGAATATTTGTCGCGGGCGAAATGGTGGACTGGGAGGCTCCGACCGGAGGATACCTCATGCAGGGATGCTTTTGCATGGGAACAAGAGCGGGCCGGGCCGCCGCCGATTTTATATGATCTCCGTCCTGCCCGCACACCGCCCCTTCCTCGCGCTGGCTCCCATGCAGGATGTCACGGACTGGGCGTTCTGGAAGCTCATGGCCTCCTATGGCGGGCCGGACATCTATTTCACCGAGTATTTCCGCGTCACGGCAGGATACCGTCCGGAGCGCTCGATCCTGCGCTCGATCACCGAGAACCCTACGGGCAAACCCGCTGTCGCACAGATCATCGGCAACGATGTCGGGTGGATGGTGAAAACGGCGCAGTGTCTCGAACGCCATCCGGTCGCGGCTGTGGATCTCAACCTCGGCTGCCCGGCACCGGTCGTTTACCGCAAGTGCGCCGGAGGCGGACTCCTCCGCAACCCGGAGCGGGTGGATGCACTTCTCGGTGCCCTCCGCGAAGGGATCGCAGGTTTCTTCACCGTGAAGACGCGCATTGGATTTTCGGACCCGTGTGAATTCGACCGGCTCTTGGAAATTTTCGCCCGCCACCGGATCGACCTCCTGACCGTCCACGGACGCACGGTCATGGAAAAATACGGCCCGCACGTCCACCTCGACCGGATCGCGCAGGCTGTCGCGCACCTTCCGTGTCCGGTGATTGCCAATGGAAACGTCTCCTCGGTCACGGATGCCGTCCGCGTGCTGGAAGCAACCGGCGCGCGGGGGCTCATGATCGGGCGCGGAGCAATCCGGAACCCCTGGATTTTCCGGCAGATCCGCGACTTTCTGGAGGGCCGCCCGGTCGCCTATCCCTCAGGACGCGATGTCCTAGCCTACGTGGAAGCCCTCTACGAAACCGGCTGCTCCAGCGATGCACCCGAGCGCGCGCAGGTCCACAAGATGAAAAAATACATGAATTTTCTGGGCGAGGGAATCGGCCCTGACTTCCTCCACGCAATCCGCCGCGTCTCAACCCGTGCGGATTTCTTCGCGACTTGCCGCAAGGTCATGGACCACGATGATCCCCTCACCCTCATCCCCGCCAGTTCTGCCCCGCAATCGAGCAAAAACAGTCCGGCGTGAGTTTCCCGCTTGATTTTTCCGGCCGGGCGCATGCATGATGCCTCATGGAACCCATAACGTCATCCTCGCCGGCGGGATTGGACCGGCTGTTTTATCGTCCTGCGGACGATTTTTTTGAAGCGACTGCCGGGCTGGCATTGACCTACGACGATGTTTCTCTGGCAACTCTCTATTCCGAAATCCTGCCGAAGGAGGCGGATTTCGGCACGACCCTTGCGCCGGGACTCTCGCTTCAATTGCCGGTCGTGTCAGCCGACATGGACACGGTGACGGAATCCCGGATGGCCATCGCCCTCGCGCTGAACGGCGGCCTCGGGCTGATCCACTACAACATGCCGCAGCGCCAGCAGCTCTCGGAGGTCTCCCGGGTGAAAAACCACGTCCACGGGCTCATCCGCGAACCGATCAAGGTCGCCCCCGACCAGCAGATCGGTGACGTCCTCGGGCTGATCGAGGAAAAAAAGTTCTCGTTCAGCACATTTCCCGTCGTGAATGAATCCGGCGTGCTGCTCGGGCTACTCCCTGGCCACTGCGTGCGGCCGCGCTTTGCCTCGCGCGGGGTGCTGGAAGCGATGGTCCCGCGCTCGCAGGTTTTGACGATTTGCGAAAGCGAACTCGGCGACGACCCGATCGCGCGGGCGGACCGGTTTTTCACCGAGAACATCGGCATTCACAAGCTGCTCGTGGTGGATGAAAGCGACCGGCTCCGAGGGCTTTTCACGCTAAGCGACATCGAGCGAATCACACAGGAGCGCTCGCTGAGGACGAAGCCGGCGCGGGACGAAAAGTTCCGCCTCGTCTGCGGCGCGGCCGTCGGGGCTCCCCGGAATGCCTCCGGCGACTTGGACGCCGCAGCTCTGCTGGAACATGTGGGGGCGCTTGTTGACCGCGGACTCGATGCGGTCGCCGTCTCAACCGCCCATGGACACACGCGCGGAGTCGGTGATGCCGTGAAGACGATCCGCAGGGCATACCCTTCCCTTCCGATCATTGCTGGAAACGTCACCAGCGCTTCGGGCGTCGAATTCCTTGCGTCCTGCGGAGCGAACACCGTGAAAGTCGGCCAGGGCCCTGGCTCGATCTGCACGACACGGGTCGTGGCCGGCGTCGGCATCCCGCAACTCACAGCCCTCTACGTCTGCACGAAAGCGGCGGAACAATGCGACGTGACGATCCTCGCGGACGGCGGCATCACGAAATCCGGAGACATCGTCAAGGCGCTCACCCTCGCGCACGCGGTCGTCTGCGGAAGCCTTCTGGCCGGCTGCCCGGAAGCCCCCGGGCAGATCATGGAAATCAACGGGAAATTCTACAAACAATACCGGGGGATGGGCAGCCACGCGGCCATGAAAGCCGGCAGCGCCGCGCGCTACGGGCACGCGAAAGACTCCGCGCAAAAATCCGCTGCCGAGGGAGTCGAAGCACTCAAGGAGGTCTCCGCCCCGGCAGACGCCGTCCTCGCCCAGCTTGCGGGCGGACTCCAGAGCGGCATGGGCTATCTCGGTGCCCCGACGCTTTCGGATCTCCGGAGCAACGCGCGCTACACAAGAATCACAGCAGCGGGGATGCGGGAGAGCGCACCGCACGACATCATCGAGGTCAAGACCGGGAACGAATGAACCGGCACCACCGGGCACACGATTACGGCCACCTGATTCTTGGCTGGCGGAAGGTTGCGCGCACCAGCGGGCTCCGCATGGAAGCTTTCTCGCAAAGCGGCGGGTTCCCGCTGTTTTTTTTTGGAGGCGGCCCGCCCGCCCGCGAATGCCCCGGCCATCTATTTTTCCGCGGGAATCCACGGCGACGAGGCGGCCGCCACCGAGGGACTCCTGGCTTGGGCCGAAAAAAATCCGGCCATCCTGAAAACGATCCGCCCCCTCATCTTCCCCTGTCTGAACCCGTGGGGGCTGGTTCATAACAACCGCCTGGACGAGCGGGGCCGCGACCTGAATAGATGCTATGGAAAGCGGAAGCCCCCTCAGATCCGCGATCAGATCCTCGTCATGGAGAAGCGGACATTCGATCTCGCCCTCACACTCCACGAGGACTACGACGCCCACGGGATCTACATCTACGAGGTGCCCGCCAAGAAACCCTACTGGGCCGAGAAATTGCTCGCCGCCGCCTCGGCGCATCTCCCCTCAGACTCGCGGTCCCGCATCGAAGGGCGCTCGGCGAAGAACGGAATCGTGCGAAGAAAAATCTCCCCGGACCTCATGCCTGACTGGCCAGAAGCTTTCCTTCTTCACTTCCAGCACTCCGGCCGGACCTTCACGATCGAGACCCCTTCAGAAATGGACATTGCCCTCCGGGTGGTGGCCCATGTCGCCGTAATCGAAACGGCCGTGGCGGAATGCCTTGCGACCCGTTGAGTTGAATTTGGCGCTCGCCCTGCACGGCGGGAAGTGGTAGCTGTCTCGCCATGACCCGAATCAAACTTCAGGCCGTTATTGCCTGCGGCACCATTCTTCTTGCCGGCTGCGAAAAACCGACGCCTCCCGTTCCTCCGGTTTTTGTGACAGTTACACCCGCGATCCAGCAGGATGTGGTTGCGACAAACCAGTGGGTCGGGCTCCTGGATGGTTTTCAAAACACCGACATCCAGGCCCAGGTCACCGGGTATCTGCTCACGCAGAACTACAAGGAGGGGTCGTTCGTCAAAAAGGGCGCCCTCCTTTTTACAATCGATCCCCGGCCGTTCCAGGCGGCCCTCGCGCAGGCACAGGCCAACTACGCGCGCTCGGTCGCACAGGCCCAGCTCCAGCAGATCACGCTCGAACGCCAATCCCAGCTCTACAAAACGAAGGTGATCAGCCAGCAGGAATACGACACATCATATCAGGATACGCAGGCGGCGATCGCGGCGGCGGCGGCCACTCAGGCCCAGATGCAGTCGGCACAGGTCAACCTCGACTACTGCACGATCTCCGCGCCGTTCGACGGCATCGCGGGCGTCGCACAGGCCCAGATCGGCGATCTCGTCGGGCCGGGCGGAAAAACGGCCGTCCTCACCCAGCTCTCGCAGGTGGATCCGATGAAAATGAATTTTTCGATCACGGAGGCGGAATATTTGAAAGCCGCCCCGTTGCTCGCCGAGTTGCAGGCGGGAAAGATGGCCGGCGAGGATGGAAAAATCATTCTGACCCTCGCGGACGGCTCGAACTACGACAAAAAGGGGAAATTCGATTTTGTGAACAGACAAGTGAGCACGTCGACGGGCACGATCCAGATCACCGCGCTCTTCCCGAATCCTGACAGCGTGCTCCGCCCCGGATTGTTCGGGCGCGTGACGGCCCCTGTTCAGCGCCTCGAAGGCGCGATTCTCGTGCCCCAGGCGGCCACGGTCGAGATCCAGGGGAATTATTTCGTTGGCATCCTCCAGCCGGACAACACGGTGAAGGGGACCCCGGTGAAGCTCGGTCCTGTTCAGGGGCAGCTCCAGGTCGTTCAAGGCGCGCTCAAGGCCGGGGACAAGGTCGTCGTCGGCGGCATCGAAAAGGCCCGGCCCGGCGTCAAGGTCATCGCCAAACCCTACGAGGCTCCGGCTCCCGCCCCCGTCAGCCCGAAATAATCCATGTCGAACTTTTTCATTCGCCGCCCGATCGTGGCGATGGTCATCGCGATCATCACCGTCATCGTCGGCCTCGTCTCGATGGCCGGGCTGCCGGTCTCGCAGTTCCCGAACATCGTCCCGCCGCAGATCCAGGTGCAGACGACATACGTCGGAGCCGATGCCCTGACAGTGGAGCAGTCGGTCGCCACCCCGATCGAACAGCAGATGAGCGGCGTCGAAGGCATGGAATACATGTATTCGATCAATGCCAACAACGGCATGATGACGCTCAACGTCATCTTCGGCACCGACACCGTGCCGACGACCGACCAGATCCTTGCCCAGATGCGGCAGACGCAGGCGTCGTCGCAGCTGCCATCGGACGTCCGGAATTTCGGGCTCACGGTCGAGCAGGCACTGTCGTCCCCGCTCGGCGTCTTCGCCCTCTACTCGCCGAACGGGACCTACGACCCGACGTTTCTCGCCAACTACGCCTACATCAACATCAACGACCCGCTGACCCGCGTCAACGGGGTCGGAAGCGTGAGCATCTTCGGTGCCGGGCAGTATGCCATGCGGATCTGGGTGCAGCCGGACCGGCTCGCGACGCTCAACATCACCGTCCCCCAGGTGATCAATGCGGTGAACGCCCAGAACAACGTGAACCCCGCCGGACAGATCGGCGGCGAACCCGTTCCCAAGGGGCAGGTCTTCACGTTCACCGTGAACACGACCGGCCGCCTCGTCACACCGGAGGACTTCGGCAACATCGTGATCCGGGCGAATGAGGATGGCTCGATCGTTCGCGTCAAGGATGTCGCGAGGGTCGACCTCGGCGGCCAGATCTACAACCTGCAGGGCCGGTTCAACGGCAAGAACGCCGCCATCGTCTGCGTATATCAGCTCCCGGGCTCGAATGCGGTGGACACGATGAAGCAGGTCCGCGCGCTCTTCGCGCAGCAGGCAAAACTTTTCCCGGACGACTTCCAATACGAGGTCGCCCTCGATACCACGCTTGCGATCACCGAGGGGATGAAGGAAATCGTCAAGACCCTGTTCGAGGCCATGATACTCGTGATCATCGTCGTCTTCATTTTCCTGCAGGGCTGGCGCGCGACGCTCATTCCGCTCATCGCCGTGCCGGTTTCCTTGATCGGCACGTTTGCCCTCTTCCCGCTCCTCGGGTTCTCGATCAACACGCTCTCTCTCTTCGGGCTTGTGCTGGCGATCGGCCTCGTCGTCGATGATGCCATCGTGGTGGTCGAGGCGATCGAGCACCATATCGAGGAGGGCCTTTCGCCGACGGACGCCGCCATCAAGGCGATGTCCCAGGTCTCCGGTCCGGTGGTCGCCATCGCGCTGATCCTCGCGGCCGTGTTTATTCCCACCGTCTTCATCCCGGGCATCACGGGAGCCATGTATCAGCAGTTTGCGGTGACGATGGCCGTGTCCGTGCTCATCTCCGCCTTCAACGCCCTCTCGCTCAGCCCTGCACTCGGCGCGCTTCTGCTCCGTCCGAAGAAGGAGGCTCGCGGGCCGCTCGGGGCCTTCTTCCGCGGATTCAACACGATTTTCGGCCGCGCGACGGACGGCTATGTGAGCATCTGCCACGGGCTGATGAGGAAATTTGTGATCAGCCTCCTTCTGCTCGCGCTCCTGGGCTTGGCCGGGTTCGGGCTGGGCGCACGGATGCCGACCGGATTCATCCCCGAGGAGGATCAGGGGTATCTTTTCGGTGTGATCCAGCTGCCGCGCGCCTCGTCGCTTCAGCAGACCGCCGCCGTTTCCGGGGAGGTCGAAAAAATCCTCGCAAAGATCCCCGGCGTCCAGCACGTGACATCGATCATCGGCTTCAACCTCCTGAGCACGGTCCAGAGCACCTACACCGGGTTTTTTTTCATCGCCATGGAGGAGTGGTCGAAGCGCAAGACGCCGGAACTCCAGATCGACGCGCTCCAGGCGACGATCAACAAGGCGCTCGTCCAGCTCCCGAAACCGACCGCCGCATTTGCATTCCCTCCGCCCGCGATCCCGGGCATCGGCACGGCCGGCGGCGTCACGTTCATGCTGGAAGACCGCCTCGGCAAGGATGTCGACTTCATCGCAAAAAACACCCAGCTCTTCATGGAAAAGGCGAAGGGTCGCCCCGAGCTCACCGGCCTCTTCACGACCTCGCTGTGGGACGTCCCGCAGATCTACCTCGATGTCGATGAGGCGCAGGCGATGATCCAGGGCGTCAGCCTCACCGACGCCTATCAGACGGTCCAGACATTCCTCGGCGGCTATTTTGTGAACTACTTCAACCGGTTCGGGCTCCAATGGCAGGTCTATATCCAGGCCGAGGGCGAATTCCGGACGGACATCAGCAACCTCGGGCTCTTCTACGTGACGAACAACAAGGGGCAGGCGGTGCCGGTCAACTCCTTCATCCGGGAAAGAAAGTCGTTCGGACCGGAGTTCACGATGCGCTACAACATGTTCCGCTGCTCGCAGATCAACGCCTCCGTCACTCCCGGCTACTCGACCGCCCAGGCGATGCGCGCCCTCGAGGAAGTCTTCGCGCAGAACATGCCGCAGGGCATGGGATATGATTATTTCGGCATGTCGTATCAGGAACAGCAGGCGTCGCAGGGAGTTCCTCCGGCAGCAATTTTCGGACTCTCGCTCCTCTTTGTGTTTCTCATCCTCGCCGCGCAATACGAAAGCTGGTCGCTGCCGTTCAGTGTCCTCCTGACGACTCCTATCGCCGTCTTCGGCGCATTTGCGGGC
Source organism: Verrucomicrobiaceae bacterium (assembly GCA_007280915.1). Taxonomy (GTDB): domain Bacteria; phylum Verrucomicrobiota; class Verrucomicrobiia; order Chthoniobacterales; family Terrimicrobiaceae; genus QYQL01. The sequence goes on from QYQL01000001.1 coordinate 25,836, forward strand.
CTCACGATCCGGGGCATGCAGGACAACCTCTATGCCCAGATCGGGCTCGTCATGCTCATCGGCCTCGCTGCAAAAAATGCGATCCTCATCGTTGAGTTTGCAAAAGATGAATACGAAAAAGGCAAGCCAGCGCTCGAGGCGGCACTCGCCGGAGCCAAGCTCCGTCTGCGGCCGATCCTGATGACGGCCTTCGCGTTCATCCTCGGCACCGTCCCGCTCGCCGTCGCTTCCGGATCGGGAGCCGTTTCGCGGCGGATTCTGGGCACCACCGTGATCGGCGGCATGCTTGCCGCGACCCTGCTCTCGATCTTCCTGATCCCCGCCTGCTTCTACGTCGTCGAACGTTTCTTCGCCGGCCGCAAGGATGATGCGCCCACCCCAAAGGCAGAGGGGGCTCCCGTTGGCGAAAAACCACCGGAACCCTGAAGAATCTCATCCGATGAGAAGAACACAGTCCGTGGCATGGATTGTTTTTCCATGCGCCTCGCTTTCCCTCCTCTTCCTTTCCGGCTGCGCGGCCAAGGGCCCGGCCTTCCGCGACCATCCGGATTATTCAACCGCCTACCTCGGGCCGAACGGGGAGATCCTTTTTGCGGGACCTCCTCCCGACTCGAAGAAGAAAAAACGAGCCGAGGCGCCTCCCCCGCCGCAGCCCGCCTGGTCGTGGTGGGGGGACGGAGTGAGCGGCTCCCCCTCCATCGTTATCGACCTCAGCGATCAAACGGCGCGCTTTTACAAAGGGGGCGAGGAGGTCGGATGCTCGCCGGTCTCCACCGGGCGCGAAGGCTACAATACGCCGTCCGGAAAGTTTTCCGTGATGGAGAAGCAGGTTGACCACATTTCGACCCTCTACGGGGACTATGTGGATTCCGCTGGAGAGGTCGTCGTTCAAAATGTCGGAGTCGAAAAAGACAAGCGTCCGCCGGGCACTCGATTCCAGGGAGCCCCGATGCCCTATTTCATGCGGGTCTCAGGAGCCGTCGGCCTGCACGCCGGCTACCTCCCCGGCTATGCGGCCTCACACGGTTGCATCCGCATGCCACGCGGGGCGGCGGAAAAGTTTTTCCAAAATGCCCCCTGTGGCACGCCTGTCAGCATCGTCCATTGATGTTTCACCCGCGCCGCCTTGGATGCTGCTGAATTGACAATCGAAGAAGGTTCCTAGAAAATGCCCTCATCTGCGGCTGACACCCCATCCACCCCGCTCGACAGCCATTCTCCATCCAACCGAAACCCGTGAATCAAATCATCACCCTGCTTTCGCAGAAACTTGGCCTGCCTGAAGAAACCGTGAAATCCGGCCTCGCCACCATTCTCCGCCTGCTCAAGGAGAAAACCGCCGGTTCAGATTTTGAAAAGTTGATCGCGCTGATCCCTGGAGCGGCTGATCTCCTTGCCAGCGCCCCCGCCGCATCGTCCGATGCCGGCGGACTCCTCGGTGGAATTCTGGGTGCTGCGGGAGGACTCCTCGGCGGCCAGGCCGCCGATGCCGCCAAGGCCCTCACAGCTTTTCAAGCAGCAGGTGTCCCGGTGGACAAAATCGCACCTCTCGCCCGCGGTTTTTTTGATCAGATCCAGGCATCCGGCGGCACGGAACTCACGGACAAACTGATGGAGTCCATTCCCGCTCTCAAGGCCATACTGGGAGGAAAACAAGCCTGACCATGCACAAACTTTGGTTGCCGATTTTAGTGGCAGCATCCCTCGGGATGGGCTGTGAACGTCCAGCCCAAGAGCCGGTCCCGCTTCCCGCGGCACCATCCACACCCCCACCTGATTCAGCAGCCTCGCAACCCGCCAGCGTGGTTCCCATCCCGGAGGAGTTTCAGACAGTTGCAA
>QYQL01000067.1 GCA_007280915.1 Verrucomicrobiaceae bacterium
CCATTGCTGATCAGTATTTTTCTTCATGGTGCTGGTTGGTTCGAAACGTTCATTTCAAACAGGCGGCGCGAAAGCGCCGCCCTGTCAACCAGCACTACTTCATTTTTTAAATTCTAACGGAAAAAAATTCCCTTCCCCTCGCATCGCAGGTCTCAGAGAATTAGGGTTGTCCGGTCGGGAGTTTCGTTTCACCCGGCCACGGGAATTCGAAACAATAGGTGCCGGAAGCAATGTCGCGGACAACTTTCCAATCCATCGAGTTCAGGATCTTCACACCAGCTGCAGAATCGAGAGGCTTGCCTCCTTCTTTCACCTGGGAGGCATCACCGACAGGCAGGAACACTGTCGCCGTGACATTGGCAGGGACAACGACGTTCCATCGGAAGAGCCCGTTCTCAATCTTCCAGTCGCTTGTAATCCGGCCATAGGGAGAGTCGTGGCTGGCGCAGACCCAGCTGAGATCGCCCACCGGCTGCGGGCGCATGAGGATGTGTTTGAATCCCGGCTTCTCAGGATCGGACTTGATGCCGGCCAGGTCTTCGTAGAGCCAGATGATGAAATCGCCCACGAGCATGACGTGATTGCCGGAATTCATTGCGGGATCCGCCGTGTTGCCGTTCCAGAGTTCCCAGATCGTGGTCGCACCCTGCCCGACCATGTAGCCCCAGCCGGGATAGGTGGAACTTGTGGCAAACCCGTAAACCAAGTCCTCCCTTCCGCCTTCTGTCAGCACGCGGTTGAGCCATTGTCCGCCGATCAAGCCTGTTCCGACATGCCCTTTGCTCTCGCCGGTGATTTTTTTGACCAGTCGGTCGAAAACCCTGCCTCGCTGGTCCGGTGGAACCATGTCAAATGCCAAGGGAAGCACGCATGACGTCTGGGATCCATTGTCGTAGTAGCCGCGCTCCGGATCATAGAACTTCTGGTTGAGTGCAGACTTGAGATCTTCCGAAAGCTTGGCGAAGCGCTCCGCATCGGCGGATTTTCCCAACTGCGTTGCATATGAGGTCATCAACCGGAGGCAGTGATAAAAGTAGGTGGTGGCGAGGATGGCCGGAGCGGTCTTTCGCTCCGGGTCTTTCGAGTGGATCATGGTGGCATTTTCCGGAGGCACGCACCAGTCGCCGTAGGAATCCTTGCTGATGATCCCGTCCTTGATGAACCCGCTCATGTAATCCACCCACTTCACCATGCCCGGGTAACGTTGCTCGATCACTGACGTATCACCGTATTGATCGCGCAGGGCACCGGGGATCAAAACCACGCTGCTCGGCCAGGTGACGCTGTCGTTGTAGAGCGGCCAGTAGGGAGGACAAACATCCGGGACGCTGCCGGAGGACTTCTGCGCATCGAGCATGTCCTGCGTCCACTTGGAATACAGCGCGGCGACATTGAACAGAAACGTCTCCCCCTTGGATTCGACCGAACGGTCTCCGAGCCAGCCCTGGCGTTCGTCGCGCTGTGGACAGTCGGTGGGGATGCTCCGGTAGTTTCCTCGCACCCCCCAGACGATGTTCTGGTAGATGCGGTTGATCATCGGATTTGAACACGAAAATTCCCCGGCGGTGTCGACATCGTCGTTAACGATGCAGCCCTCGATCGAATCGAGCGCTGGCTTGCCCGGCCAGCCACGGACCTCGACAAACCGAAACCCGTGATAGGTGAAGCGGGGTTCCCATGTCTCTTCTCCCCCACCCTTGAGGGTGTATTTGTCCGTCACTTTGGCATCCCGGATGTTGTCGAGGTAAAGTGTGCCGTCTGGCTTCAACGTCTCGGCGTGCCTCAAAGAAATCTGCGTGCCGGCCGGACCGGAAACTTTGAGCCGGCACCAACCCACCATGTTCTGCCCCATGTCGAAGATGAAAACGCCAGGCTCGGGCTCCGAAACGCTTACCGGTTTGATGGTTCCGGTGATGCGGATAGGAGGGATCATCTGCGCCGCCATTTCGCCGCCGGGAGCCGAGACCAACTGCGGGCGCTCCCATTTGGAATCGTCGAATCCCGGCGACGCCCAGCCGGCCATTTCCATGCGGGCATCGTATTCCTCCCCGTCATACTCGTTGTTGGCACGAATCGGCCCGGCATCAGTCAGCCTCCACGATTCATCGCTCACGACCTCCTCGGAGCCATCCTCATACTCCAGGCGCATCTGGAACAAAAGTTTCGGAAAGCCGTAGGTTCCGGTATGAGTCGGTGATTGCAACCGCGGAGCATAGAAACGTCCGTTTCCGAGAACCACGCCGATCGCATTGGCTCCGGATTTCAACAGATCCGTCACATCGTGCGTCACGTAGAAATCGCGCTTCGTATAATCGGTCAGCCCGGGCGAAAGCACATCGTCTCCGACTTTTTTCCCGTTGAGATACAGTTCGGAAAGTCCGAGCCCGGAAAATGAAACCGTCGCCCGGCGAACCGGTCGTGACACCTGGAACTCTTTCCGCAGCCATCGCGCGGGTAACCGCCGCTCCTCAGGTTCGTAAACCTCTCCCCATGGTTTGATGCCATTTGCTCCGAGAATCTTTGCCGCGACCCAGTTCGTGTCGGCAAAAGCAGGCTGTTCCCATCCCTTCGGACCCGAGTCGGACGATTTCCACAATCCGTCCGTCACAACCACGACCGGTTCGCCGGATTCAAATTCGACTTTCAATTGAGCCAGCAACCCTGCGGGATTCGGGGCATCTCCCATATTCTCCACAGAAGTCGCAAGAACATTGGGTCCCGGGTGGAGGGCTTTGGTCACGTCGAATCCGCGGGCCGCCTGCGCAGTGCTGGCTCCGCCGATTTTTTGCCCGTTCACAAAAATCGTGGCGAGGTTGTCTGCAACCACGCACAAGCGAGCCGATTTGATGACGCGGTCTGCAGGGAGATCAATGGAGCGGCGGAAATACCGTGTGGCTGGCGGAGGTTCATCTTCCGGAAACCAGATCCAGTTGGTTCCCTGCAGAACCGATTTTGTCATCTTCTCGTCCTTGCCAATCCACTTGCCCCGCCAATCCGCCGGACCCAGCAACCCCATGCTCCAGGTGCCGGGTTTGCTCCATGCTGAGCGTTTGCCATCCTTGTCCCAGACACAGACTTTCCAGAAGCATTGCTGGTTAGACTTGAGAGCCTGGCCATCATACTTCACTTGGATCGACTGATCCGACTGGACCTTGCCGGAATCCCACAGATCGCCGGTGTCCTGATCCAATAATGCCTGACTCCCGGCGACCAGCACCCGATAGGCAGCCTGCCGCTGACCACGTTCCCCGGATTCAACGGTCCATCCCAGCCGCGGGCGTGGCTCCCCGATTCCAAGGGGGGCGGTCAGGTATTCGCAGGTCAAATGCTCCACGTGCAGCCCTCCGCTCTCCGGTTTTGAATCGACAGCCCGGAGCAGGCCGCAGCAAAGGAAAACGGGCGTCACGATCCGGATCGCGGCGGCGCGAAAGATCTTCCTGGGGAAAAAATTCATGACTGGAAGGGTTAATCTCCGATGCGTGCCACGCTCGGGATGTGATCGAAATGAGCGTCGCGCGTGTAGAGGACAAGGTTATGCTCGATGGCGAGGGCCGCAATCCAGATATCATTCGTCGGGATCGGGGTGCCCTTGCGACGCAGTTGCGCAAAAATTGCCGCGTAATGGTGGGCGGTGCCATCCGTGGTATGGACGGTCCGAACCCCGGGCTGGTTTAACAACTCGCTCAGGACGCGGATCTGGGATTCTCCCCGCCGGGCAAGCTGTGCGCCCACGCGAATTTCCGCCAGCACCACAAAGGGAACGACCAGCAGAGAGGCGCGCTCGAAGGTCTCGATCACCGGTTCCTCGCCGGCGCAAAAGTCGATGAACCGGTTTGAATCAATGAGGACTCTCACTTCCAATCCTCGGGGTTGATCTTGTCGAGGGAATCCAAAGCTTCGGACCAGCCCTTGCGATCCACTTTGTCCGAGAGGCGGACGATCCGCCGCAGGGAACGGTATCGCACCGGCTCGCCGGTCAGCCCTACTCCCCGTTCAAGTGCCCGAACGACAGCCTGATTCAGGCTGATCCCCTCCAGGGTGGCGGTCTCCCGCAAGCGAAGGTCGGCCGCTTCGGGAATGTCCCTGACCGTGTATTGACTGGAATGCCTCTCTTTCATGCCTGCATTGAATCATGTCAATGCAGGCAATGCAAGAAACATTCTCAGCTATTTCCCGGGAAAAGCGGTTGTCTTGAGCCGGGCAACCTCGAGCTCGAGCTTTTGAAGACGGAGCAGAAGGCGCTCGCTCACCTTCCGCAGATGGGCGGGAACCGGGGCGCAATCCGCGCAGTGATGGCGGGTGGCGGCAGGATCCTCCCTGAGCGGATACTCATATTTTGTTCCGCAGGCCCGGCAGGTGCGGATGCGTGTGGAGGGTTGGGGCTTGGGCATATCTTGGTTTATGGGTGCAGAAACGGGTTCAGGACACGGATGCCTCCATAATCCTGGCCCGCGCTAAAATCCTCGCTGAGCAGTTCTGTCGAACCCGCATGGCGGGCCGCTGCAAGAATCATCGCATCCCAAAGCGACAACTGCCAGCGGGACTGTAATTCAAGCCCCTTCTTGAACAGCGTCCAAGTGTTGTCAACAACCCGCCAAACCGAAAAGTCACTGAGAATCATGGCTGCCTCGTCGGTCGAGTGACCAGCTTTAACAAAGTTGACATGGAATTCCTGAAGGACCTGAACACTGATGGATGTTTGATCCGGATGCAAAAATGCCTCCTCGACCCGCCGCAGGGCAATTTCCCGCTTAGCGCCAGCATCAATATCATAGGCGTAAAGGAGAATGTTTGTGTCCAAGAACCAGCTAGCGCTCATGAGCCTCTTCCCGGTTCATGGGTCTGCCTCCAAGGTGATAGCCCATCTTCAAACGCTTCAAAGCATCCGATGATGCGGGCGAAACAGGTTCCGTTTTCAGAACCCCCCTCAACCCCTCGATAATCAGGCCTTTTATAGAGGTGCGGCGCTTGACAGCTGCTATTTTCGTTTCCTCAAAAAGGTCTTCAGGAAGATCTATCGTCGTTCTCATAAAGGCATAAATATGCAAATATTCAGAAATGGAAAGATTTTTTAGCGAACTGCTCCTCCATCGAGAAGGAGGCGGCGGTCGCGGGAGCGTGTTTCTCCGATGGCCGAGACGCGGATGGCCGCCTCATCGGTGACCGGGCACTCGCGTTCGCAGATCCCGCAACCGATGCAGAGCGCGGGGTCGACATACGGTTGATGAAGCGTGATCGGAGTCCCGTCGCGTTTGGTGATTTTGACCTCGCGGGTAAATATCGCCTTGGGAGAGACCGGACAGACCTCCTCACAGACAACGCAGGGGGTTTCCATGCTCCAGGGCAGGCAGCGGCCGTGATCGTAAAAGGCGGTGCCCAGGCGCACGGGCCCCTGCGCTGCAAACGCTCCCACGCCTGTCTTTTCCTCGATCGTGATCCGCTGGATCGCTCCCGTCGGGCAAACCTGTCCGCACAGGGTGCAGTTGAGTTCGCAGTAGCCGACCTTCATGTTCAGGATCGGTGTCCAGAGGCCCTCGATGCCCGCCGCGAAAATCGCGGGCTGGAGGACGTTCGTCGGGCAGGCGCGGATGCACTGGTCGCATTTGATGCAGCGGTCGAGAAACTCCTTCTCCTCGACGGATCCGGGCGGCCGGATCACCTTCTTGTTGTAGTTTCTGTCCGAGTCGCCGGACGAGCGCCCGAATCCGAAAAATGCCCCGCCGAGAAGAACGCCCAGGAAGGCGCGCCGTGCGGGCACTACCGGAGGCGTCACCTCATGCTGGAGCGGCGGCATGAATTTAAACGAAAGGGCATCTTCGGGACAATCCTCGATGCAGTTGAAGCAGACAAAGCACTCGCTCTTCCGGAGTTGGGTGTGAGGGTCGGAGGCCCCTTCGCAGTTTTTCAGGCAAAGATCGCAGTCCACGCATTTTGTGGGATTGCGCTCGATCCGCCAGAGCGCCGCAGAAGAAAGGGTTCCGAGAAAAGCCCCCAGCGGGCAGAGCACACGGCAAAAAAACCTTGGGATGAAGACATTCATTCCCACGAGCAGGAACAGCAGGAACCCGATCGCCCAAGCGCCGGCATGGAAGTATTGCCGGACGTAAACGCTCGAGGGGGCCGTAAGATTAATCGCAGGGAGAATCGCCGTACTCATCGAGCGGTAGAAAAGGCAGATCGGATCGAGGAGCCCGATCTGCAGCGTCCCGCAAATGGCCGCCACGATCATCGCGATGAGGATGATGTATTTGACCTGGTAGATGCTGCGATAGCGGTTCGACTCGATGCGGACGGGATCGGCGGCACGGCCCTTGCCGAACACCCATCCGATGAAATGGTGCAGAATCCCATACGGGCAGATCCAGTTGCAGAAGATCCGCCCGAGAAGAATTGTCGGGATGATGAGAAGCAGGCTCCAGAGCAGGCCCTTGTAAATCGAGTGCGTCGTGATCGCGGTCGCGAAGGCCACCAGCGGATCGAGCTCCAGGAAAAGGGATACCGGATATCCCTTCAGATACCGCAGGTCGGTCACCACGACAAAAAACGTGAAGAGAGAGAAAAAGAAAACCTGCGAGATGCGGCGGGCGGTGCGGATTTTCATGCCTGGACTTCTTTGTAGCGCAACTGCTTCCAGTTCATGTTCCCGAGCCCCCGGTCGTTCGCCTTGTGGATGTAGGTCAGCTCGGCGATATCGCGCTCCAGAAGATTCGTGTATCCGTAGCTGTCCACCGCGACCATGTCGGTGCCCGCGACGACCGTCCCCATTGGCTTGACATCGGAGAGCCGTCCGCCGGTCGGACCGTTCTTCATGAGGACGTTCATCCCGTCGAGCACGACCAGCGTCGGCTTCATCATCAGGGCAAAATCAGAGACGATACTGTGAATGTGCTGGTGGAACTGGTTCCGGCGTCCGCCGAGAAGACCATACCAGTTTTTCATCGTCATCGAGGCATGGCAGAGGTTGTGGTCCTTGCAGGGGGCGAGCCCGATGACCTTGGTCGCACGCTTGAACGGAGCGTCGAAGAACGACCAGTTCCGCAGGATCTCGCCATCCATCTGAATCGGCGCAAAGGAATTCGTCTCCGGGTAGAGGAGGTCGAGATGCAACTCGTCGGCAACGGCAAGCAAACCGCTCTTCAGATAGCATCCGGCAGGGCTGTTGATCGGGTTGTCCGCAACGAGGACCTTTGCCGCGCCCGCTTCAAGAACCATGCGGGCAACCGCACGTAGGGCATCCGGGTGGGTCGTGGCTGCGAGTGCCGGAGGACGGTCAAATGCGACGTTCGGCTTGATCACGACAATGTCGCCCCTGTTGATAAAACGCCCCATGCCGCCCAGCGCCCCGATCGCCGCCCGGATCACATTCTCGTGGTCAGAGCCGTGCGCGATCGCCATCTCCGGCAGAAGCTTGTCCGGAACCAGCGAGTAACTTGGCAGTTGAAGCCCCCCCTTTTCCTGGAATCCGGGAACAAAATGCCGACGCTGCCACAATGCAAGGCCACCGAGACCCGAGCCCGCGATCAGCGCGCCCGCTGCACCGGCACGAAGAAGAAACTCCCGCCGGTTGATTTGCTCGGGTTGATCGGAAGGTGTGCTCATGGTTCGGATGTGGTGGAGTTCATCGTAAGCTCCCGTTCAGAACCTTCTCCAGAAATGCGCGGGCGGCAACTGGATCTTGTGCGTCGATGACCCCTCCGAGTTCCCCCCCGCGCCGGTAGATGAGTTTCCATTTTCCAAAGTTCACCGCCTGGAAAACTTTTGCGCCAGCGATGTCGGGCATGACCTCTGCCTTTCCACCGTAGCGGCCGCTGAATGCCAGATACGCATCCCATGCTTTTGCGGCTTCCTCCGGCGTGGAAGCCATGAGGAAAAACGTGATCTTATTTCCTTCGAAGTCGTAGTCGGCCTGGAAGACCTCCTTGAGAAACGCCTGTCCCTGCGCGTTGTCCTGCGTGTAGACGACCGACTCGGCAATCATCCCCTGCGCGGGCAGACTCCTCCGGGCGCCAAGCCCCTGATCGTCTGCGGGAATGGATTTTGCAATCTCCTCGGACACGGATTTTGCCAGAGCCAGTGTCCCGGGCTTTTGATCAGAGGCAATCACCTGCACGTAGCAATTGCCCTGGCGGAAAAAATACCCCATCTCACCGGAATACCCGTCCGGGGCGAAATCAAGCGGCTTCCCGGACGGATCGCGTTCCAGGGCAAAGATCCCGAAGGCATTGACCGGAGAATCCATCCGATACTCGTAAACATCCACGTAGCCGTTGTCCGGCCCGGAAAATGAGCGGCTGCGGAGCTGCTGGAAACCAAACTCGAGATAGGCCGGAGCGCGCCCGTCGATCTTCTCGTAGAGCGTGTCGGCGGAATAAAATTCCGTATCCCCCATCGGCTTCGCGCCGGGAATTTCGATCGGCTTGTTGTTTGCGGTGGAAGGAGTCGCCGCCTGAGTAGCTGCGGCTTCGTGCCCGTCCGGGGATTCTGCAGGCGGAGCCTCCGCTTTGGCAGCCACCGCAGACTTCTCTGGAGGACGAACTTGTGCCTCCGTGGATTTCAGTGCCTCGGTGCGAAGGCTGTAGAGACCGGGATCAAAATTCCTGCCGGCAATCCAGACGGCGATTCCGATGGCCGCAAGAAGCCCGACAATCGAGACGCTGATGACTCTTTCAAGCGTGGAAACCTTCGTGCGCTTGAACGCGCTTCTCCCCGTGCGCTGGGATTCCAGGCCGCTCAAGCGAAGTAGCGGCTGGCTCGGCGGATGATTTCCGGATAATCGGTCTTGAACGAGCACCCGTCCCGCAGAGCCGTCAGGTCGATCGCTCCATGGTCACGGCTCTCCGCCGGGAGCGATTGATAAAGATCCTTCGCCTCCAGTCTGCCGTCCTGCTCGTAATACGTGACGTAGCGGGAAATATCCAAAAACGCGAACCCGGTCGCAGCCGACAGGGCGCTGCAGGATGGGCACCCTGGACAGAACGTGCGGCGGTGGGCCAGGACCGTTTCCTTCAATGCCTCGATATCGGCGAGCTTGAGCGGCCCTTTGTATTCGCGGGCGGCGGTCGTGTTGGTCTCCATCTGCCCGACATTTTCGATCATCGAGCAGACCGCTGAAATCCTCGGGTCGCTGTAGACGGCTTGAAGCAAACCCTGATGGGTCGTGAGGCCGAGCTTGTCGAGTTCGGGAATACGCGCGGGCACCTCGCCGGCATTGCGCATCGTCTTCATCGCAACGAGTCCGATCCCCGCCTTGTGACACGCGGACACCGCCTTGTCGAAGTCGTCACCGGGCGTGAAAAACGGTGTGTATTTGAACATGATCGCATCGACGAACCCGCCCTCCGCCGCCGAGTTCAGACACTCGACAAGCATTGCGTCATGGCAGGAAAACCCCACCATCCGGGCTTTCCCCGAACTCTTCAGCTTCTCAGCGGTCCTCTTGAACACGTCGCTTTTCGGCCAGTTGACCGAGTCCATTCCGTAGCCTTTTCCCTCTTTTCCTTTCGGTCCCGGCCCAAGACCATGAATCAGGAAAAGATCAAGGTGGTCGGTGCCGCAGGCGGCCAGTCTGGCATCAATCATCCCCAGTAGATCCTCCGGCCCATTCTTCGGGTGATCCTTGGAAACAAGGAAGAGTTCCTTCCGGCGCTCAGGATATTTCGCGAGCCACTCGGCGATGATTTTTTCTGATTTGCCCTTGAGGTAGCAGTCTGCCGTGTCGAAATACCGGATCCCCATCGACCAGGCGATATCGAGATACTCGGGGCTGAGCGCGGCCATCATCCCCCCGAGGCTGATCAATGTGACCTCCGGACCATTCCTGCCGAGCTTGCGCTTGGGAAGTGCGCCGCCTTCCGAAGTCGCGGCGGGCGCGACAGTCTGAGCATGCACGCCGGAACCCAGCGTCATGGCCACGGGAACAGCCAGGGCGGTTTTGAGAAAATGTCGGCGGGATGTGTCGTTGCTCATATTATGATTTTCCGGTTCGGTGGGTGCCGCCTGACTCCTCGGTATTTCGCCGATGCCCGGCGCACTTCCACAGCGGGAAAATACGCACATTGGCGGACATTCACAAGCCGCAATGTTCCTGAAAAATATCGATTCAGCCCAGGCCGCAGGGTTCGCTGTGGACAATGCCCAGTGCCTCGAATATATTGCCGACCAATATGCATATTCCAAGCGCCATGCTTCACGGGTCGGTGTGTCCGGTCACTGCAGTCGTTGCAGCAACAGGAGTAACAGCCGCGGTCTGGGCCGCATCGAAAAGCGAATCCAAGCCGACCGCATCGCGGTTTGCGGCGGTCAGCGCACTGGTATTCGCCGCGCAGATGATGAACTTTCCCGTTCAGTTCGGAACCTCCGGGCACATCCTCGGAGGAGTCCTCGCATCGGTGCTGCTCGGAACGCCATTCGGAATCCTTTCCATGTCTCTCGTTCTGTCCGTCCAGTGCCTGCTTTTCTCCGATGGCGGACTGGCTGTGCTCGGGACAAACATTCTGAACATGGCACTCCTCGGAGCGGGCGTGGGCGGATGGCTCGCCGGACGCCTCCGCAATCACTCCGTGCCAACATTGGCCCGGATCGGCTTTGCGGCATGGGCCTCCGTCGTTCTTGCCTCGCTAGCCTGCTCGATCGAACTGGCGGCAGCCGGCGTGGTCCCGTTTTCAAAATCCGCTCCGATGATGCTGGGTGTGCATGCACTGATCGGCATCGGAGAAGCCCTTCTGACAGTGCTAGCTGTTGCCTTTCTGCCATCGGAGGAAAAATCCGCTCGCATGGGAACCTTCATCCCTGCGGCTGCGGCACTGGTCCTGGCCATGGTCCTCAGTCCCTTTGCCAGCGGACTCCCCGACGGTCTGGAGTGGGTTTCCTCAAATCTGGGATTCTGGCATGAGGCGGCACCGGCATTTGCAGCGCCTCTTTCCGGATATTCCTTCCCCGGGCTTTCCCATGAGTTCCTTTCCAGTTCGTTGGCCGGGGCGGTTGGTGTCCTGGCGGTATTTGCTTTTGGAAATATTCTGGCTGCCGTTTGGACCAGCCGGACCGCGGCTTCCCGCTCTTAGTTTTTCCTCTTCCGGTCAGAGAAGTATTGCGCAAGGAACTGCAAATGCCGCATCATCGCGTGCATCATGAACCGTCTCCTCCGCTCCGTCACCATCCCCTCTCCCCTTCGCTTTGTTCTGCTGCCGGCGCTTCTGCTCGCGATCTGCTCCGTGGCCAGCGCGGATTCCGGCACCCTCAACGATCTTGTTGGCACATGGATTCGACCGGACGGCGGCTATAAGCTAGTGGTAAAGTCCATCGGAACGGATGGAAAAGCCGAAGTTCAGTATTTCAATCCGAACCCCATCCATGTGGCCGAGGCTAATGCCACCCTCAAGGACGGAACTGTGGCCCTCTTCGTGAAGTTCGAGGACGTTAACTACACGGGCAGCACTTACAATCTGACTCTGGGCGCAGACAAAAACCGACTGGAGGGAAAATACTTCCAGGCGACCCAGAAGCAGACCTACGATATCTTCTTCGAACGCCTGCCATAGAGCCGGCTGAAACTCTTGTCGCAGGCTCGCCGGCAGAGCTTCAGGTCAGGAAGCGTTGTGGACTGCCTCGATCATGGCGATGACATTTTCCGGAGGAGTTCCGGCCTGGATGTTGTGGCATGAGCAGGGGATGTATCCCCCACCCTTACCAAGAGTTTCCAGGCAGGTTTTGACTTCCTGCCTCACGTCATCGGCGGAACCGAAGGGCAGGATATTCTGGTTTTCCACGCCCCCATGAAAGATCACCCGGTCGCCGAAATCACGTTTCAGCGATGCCCGATCCATGCCCGGGCAGACGTGCTGGATCGGGTTCAGGATATCGATGCCCGCATCGATGAGATGCGGGATGAAATCCCGGATGGCCCCATCCGTATGGAATAGCACTTTTTTTCCGTAGGAGTGGATGAGGGAGGTCCAATTTTTCAGCCGGGGTTCAAAAAACCGTTTCCAGGCATCGAGCGAGATGAGCTGGCTTTCCTGCGTCCCCATGTCGTCGGAAATAAAAACGATGTCGATGAGGTCGCCGAGCTCCCCGAGAAACCTGTGCATCATCTTCGTCTGGATCGCGTCGATCCGTTCCAGCGTCGCTTCCAGAAATTCCGGCTCGGCCACCACATCCATCAGGGCGTTCTCCATTCCCCTCATGTGGCAGTAGATTTCAAAATGGGAGACCCACGGCCCCATGGTCGCGAAATTGAAACTTCGGGCCCGCTCCGCCGCCCGCTTGGCCGAGGCATAACTGAATTTGTCGGGATCCGGCCAGAGTTCATAGCGGTCGAGTTCTCCGGGTTCAACATAGTCCGCGAGCGGACCGGTTCCGTATTCCTGATAGGAAGCCAGACCGGCCTTCACCGTGTGAGTCGGCACCCCCCACGGATCCATTCCGGCGCTTTCATTGGGATCGAAAGCATCCGACCCATAGCCGGGAAAAATCCAGACGATCTTGTCCACCCCGATCTTGCCGTAGAGAGTGAGTTCATCCTGCTCCCCGGCATGGTTCTTCAGACCAGCCAGAACTTCCGGTGTCAGCCAGAGGTCGACGGGTGTCTGATCGACGCTTTGGCGTTGGAGGGTGGCTAGAATGCGTTCGCGGGGAGTCATGGCCGGAAAGAATGCAGAAACTCCGTGCAAATCTCAACACGGTTTATTTCAGCGGGATGGATTCTTGACTTCTCTCCCTCTCACTGCCCGGAAGAGGCGCGGAACCGCCTGCTGGCAGCGCGACGGAAACGGCCGAAATTTACCCTAGCTTGACTGAACAAGATGTTCCAGACGCTGCGAAGACCGGTCAGCGGGTCGTGCGGAGGAAACAGCGGCATGCTCATCGGGTGGTTCACGGCTTTGACCAACCTGACCAGACCGCCCTGCATGACGAGTTGCACGGCCTCGGGAAACTTGACGAATCCGGGACCGGATGCCGGCGTCTGAACCGGAGGAATTTTTCCTTCCAAACTGGCGAGAAGGGCCGATGAAAAATCCACGCCATAGACCCGGTCAAAGTGCTGCATGGGAGACATTCTCCCAAGGTGCGAGTCGATCAGGAGCGGCTCGTTTCCGGCATTTTTTACGAAGTCGAATCCAGTCAATCCAGTCACACCGCTCGCCTCGGCGACCCGCCGGCAAAGATCCCCCACATCGGGGGAATCGTCACCGCCTCCCAGCACGGTCGGCCCGTATCCCCGATTCAGGCACACGAATTTTTTGATTCCGATCCAGGCCAGAACCCGGCCTTGCTCCGCCAGGAAGATCCCGGATCCGACACGATCTCCCTCATCACGCTGGACAAGCCATATCCCGGATTCCAAAACATCCTCAGGATCGACCTCGGAGGGATGCCGCATGACATTCTGGCCACCCGAACCGGAATCCGCTTTGATAAGCCAGGATCCGGGAAGCCGGGAACGCAGTTCGCAGGCCTCCTGAAAACTGGAGCAATAGTGGGTTTCTGGAAACGGCAGCCCGTGCAGCCGGCACCACTCGTGGAATGCCATTTTGCTGCGAATGTTTGAAGCCGCCTCCCCACTGGGAGGAAAAGGAAGAAATTTAGCGGCTTCCGGGTGCCACGAACGGAGATAAAGCTGCTGGAGTCCGGGCTCATCCACGTTGAAAAAACGGGCATATTCTCCGCTCAACAGCCGCGCCTCCACAGTAGCGGCCCACTCCGACGGATCCACAACGTAGCTACGTGAGAAACCGCGAACACCGCGGAGCGGGTGGCGGGATGTGATGACTGCATCGACAGGAAGGCCGGTGCGACGAAAGAGCGCCGTCACATGCATGTAGCTGTGACCGAAAGTGTGGAACGCCAGAAGAAGACGCCTGTGAGCTCGGGGGTTCAAAGTCAGGGATTACTAGCCTCACCCGATGCCCGAAACAAGTTTTCCTATCTGGGCCTGCCCTCAATAAATTTCCCCGGGTTAAGGATTCCTCTAGGATCCAGCGCTCCTTTGAGGATCTCATGGACCTCCCTGGTGGCCTTCGGGACGGCCTGCTTCCACCAGGGCATCTTGGCGAGACCGATTCCGTGCTCGCCGGTGATCGATCCGTTCCAGGCCAAAACCTGACAGAACAACTCGTCGAGTGCCGCCCGCGACTTTTTTTGAACGGCCGGATTTTCCGGATCGGCAACCATGATGTTCGTATGGATGTTGCCGTCGCCGGCATGTCCGAAACACGCGATCGGAAAGCCGGATTTTTTCTGGAGCCGCCCGGCAAACCGGACGAGATCAACAAGTCGCCCGCGAGGGACGACGATATCCTCGTTCAGCTTTTTCAACCCCGTCGCCTTCAGGGATTGCGAATAAACCCTCCGCATGCCCCAGAGTTTCGCGCAGGCATCCGGGGTGGTCGCCTTGTGCACCGCCAGGGCTCCGGCACGAAGCAGAATGCTCTCCAGCACTTTGGCCTCGCCGCGCACGCTGGCCGGCTGGCCATCCACCTCGATGATCACCTGGGCATTGCCCGGTGGAAACTCGGCGCCCGGCGCATAGGATCTTGCGGCATCCAAAGTAAACTTGTCGGCTACCTCGACCGCCGCCGGAAGAAATCCTTCCGCAAAGACAGCCTGAATCGCCGCTGCTGCTGCCGCCATCGAAGCGAAACCGGCGGAGAGGGCCGCCCTGGCCGGAGGAAGCGGAACAAGCCGGAGCGTCGCCTCCGTGACAATCCCAAGAAGCCCCTCCGATCCGGTGAAAAGACCGACCAGATCAAAGCCTGTCTTGTTCTTATGCGTCCGTCCGCCGCAGCGGATGACGGTTCCATCGGCCAGCACAACTTCGAGGCCGAGGACATAATTCCGGGTCACCCCGTATTTCAAACAGCGAGGTCCGCCGGCATTCGTGGCGATGTTTCCCCCGATGCTGCAATCTTTCAGGCTCGCGGGATCGGGCGGATACAGAAGGTTCTTTGCCATGGCGGCATTCTGCAGATCCCCGGTGATGACTCCCGGTTGGACGACAGCCACAAAATCCCGGGGGTGGATTTCCAGAATCTTGTTCATCCGGTCAAGCGACAGAACGAGCCCCTTGCGAACAGGCGTGCATCCGCCCACGTATCCATATCCCGCCCCGCGGGGGGTCACGGGCACTCCTGCCCGGAAAGCCTCCCTCAAGACAAAGGAGACCTCCTCCGTGGTAGCCGGGAAAACGACGGCATCCGGAGAGGTTTTTGCAAACCACTTGTCGCCGGAGTATTCCGGAGCGGGAGAGGTCTGGAGCGCGGAAACACCGAGTTTTCCGGTCAGTTTTTTCAGGAAGGTTTTCGTCATTGATGAAAGACCCTCCACGCCTCGGCAATCCCGTCGGCTGCAGGACGGGACGCCACATGGCCGCCGGCCTTGATTACCGTCCTCTTCACTTCCGGAATCGCATTGGACGGACAGCAAGGGAACGCGGCGAACCGCCCGTCAAGCATCGGAAGATCGTTGAAATGGTCCCCGGCGGCCAGAACGGAGGAACGGTCCAGCTCAAGAATCCTGCAAACCTCCGCAAGCGAAGATCCCTTGTGGTAGTGGATGTGGCAGAACCTGAGATAGACGGTGTTTCTCTGGAACGAGAAATCCGGAATCGAAGCGCTCTCCCGCCCAATAAACGAAACGACCTCCTCCATGACCGGCTCGCTGGCCGTCACGAGACCGATGGGACGCCCCCCCTCCTCTATGATCTCCACATGTGGGGACCGCGCGGCATAATCGCAAATCCCCTCGATCACGCTCCCGGCTGTCTGGAAAAGCTCGTCGAGCCGCTCGTAACAGAGTTCGTTCCACTCGGCATGGGAGGTCCAGCTCCCGTCCGCCGCGCGCGAGAAAATCTCCCTCTCGTTGGTCAGGAGGAAATCCGGCTCGACCGGGGCGGAAAAAATGGCGAGCCCTTCGAGCGCATGGTTAAGTCCCCGGCCCGTGTTCACGGCCCAGCGCCCGCCGGAATCCCTGTGGCTCCGCAGAATGTCCGCGAACGAGTCGGAACACCTCCCGTCGGACGGATGCCCGATCAGTGTCCCGTCGAAGTCGGTGCTGAGAAGCCGAAAAAATGACATGAGGACGCATAATAAACACGGATGCCCGCCCGCCTGCAATTTTTCTGTCGTTCCAACCGTGGCTTTGACAATATGGAACCCATGAAATCCGCCTACGAACTCGCCATGAGCCGGCTTGAGAAATCCGCCCCGACGGTCAGCCTCACAGAGGCCCAAAAACTCGCCATCTCCGAAGTGGACAGCGAAATCAACGCGAAGATCGCCGAGAAAAAAATCTTCCTTGAAGGGCAGATGGCGACAGCAACCCCGGAGGAAAAGGAGGAGATCCGCCGCCAGCTTGTCTCCGAACTCGCCCGCCTCGAGGAAAAGCGAGAGCTGAAGAAGGAAAAAATCCGCTCCGGCAAATCCTGATCCCTCCCCTCCGTGATGTCTAGCGGGTTTCTCTCCTCGCTCACCGTCAGAATGCGAGGCCGGCCATGAATCCCAGCACGGTGGCATTGGCCACGGTGTCGGTTCCATTCGGGTGGATCAGATACTGCACGTAGGGTTGCACAAACGCCCAGTGGTTGAGTTCGATCCGGTAGCCCGCTTCGATCAGTGCCGTGAAATTCGCCTGGTTGGACACCCCGCATTTCTGCAGGACATCAATGCGGTCCGAACTGTAGTTTCCGTAAGCAATCGCGCACATCGCCTGGTCGCTGTCGCGCCCGGGAATCAGGCCTTTGTAAACAAGTCCGGACTGAAAATAGAACGTCATGAGATTCGTCTCGGGCGGAGCGAATGTCAGGAGGTTGAACATGGACAAACCCTGATCGCAGTTCGCCGCCCCGCCGACGGGGGCTTTGAAGGATTTCCCGCAACCGGAGCCACCTTCCTTGATGGCCGCAGGCTCACGGTAAAGCATCTGATCGGCCTGAAAATAGAATCCGTAGACGCCGGAGGCGGTCTCCTCAGCGTCAAAGGACACCGCCTTCACGCCGTGATAATAGCCCCCGACGGCATACTTTCCGGGAAGACGCGAGGCGCCGAGGCTCGGCGTCCATCCCGCTTCGACCATTGTCAGCAGGCCGTTCAGAGAGGGATCTTGAGCATATCCGGCGAAGGCGAGTCCGTGATTCCCGCTCGACGCGATCTGCGGACAGGCCATGTAGAGCCCCCCTTTGATGTAGGCGGATTCCATCGGCTTGACCTGCAACGATCCTCCCCAGGTCGAGAGGCTCGACGACCACGGCATATTGTAGCTGAGACCCTTGGAACTGCAGATGACAAGATTGGTGAAAAGCAGGGACAGTGGCTGCACGAGAAAATCCTTTTGCGGCTGCAGCCAACCGCCCTTGCAAGACAGAAACTCTTTCACTCCGAACATTTCGGGAGAAACATAGCCCAGCCCGAAATGTGTCAGCCTCCACTGGACTCCCGACTGGAAACGCGCGGGATTGAATATCGGGTTTCCCTCCACAAAGGAGTTCGGATTCGCCGAGGCACGGGAATCGCGCCAGCGTCCCCCGCCAAATGCGCTCCAGCCTCTCGCCGCATCAGATCCCGTGAGTTTCTCCACATCCACCTTTGCATCGAAGGCGAGTTCCTGATCGAAAAAACCCCTCGCTCCCCGCTGGCTGTCAACCACCCCGCAATAAACCCCCTCCCACTTGCCTTTGAACTCGATCCCGCGATCGGAAAGATCTCCCCGGACACCAAACCAGTCCCCGGTCACATATTTCCCGTTCCACCACTGCGACAACGCGCCTCCTTCGCCGCCCCCGTGCTGAACCGCCCCGCAGAATCCCGTGCCGGACATCCCGGCCACAGAAATAAGCATCGCTAATGCATTTTTAAAACTTGGCCACCTATTAGTTTTCCTCATACCTCGCGGTGAATACACACAACGAGTGAAAAATTGTCAACATTCCTTAGGAAAAAATCCGGTCTTTCGGAGCGAAATACCGGAAACCGTCAGGCAGTGAGCAGACCGCGTCCGGTCAGTTTCGTGAAAGCCTCGATGTATTTCTGCGACGTCATCTCCACCACATCCTGCGGCAGAGCCGGGGCCGGAGGGGATTTGTCCCAGCCGAGCGTCTCGAGGTAGTCGCGGACAAATTGCTTGTCGTAACTGGGAGGGTTCCCGCCTGGAACACAGGATTCCTGCGGCCAGAAGCGGGAGGAATCCGGAGTCAGGCACTCATCGATGAGGAGGACCTCGTCACCGGCCACCCCGAACTCGAATTTTGTATCCGCAACGATGATCCCCACGGCGGCGGCTTTCGCGCGGCCATGCTCGTAGAGTTCCATTGAATAGCTGCGCACCTCATGCGAGAACTCGTCACCGAGCAGCGCCCGGCATTGGCTCCAGGTGATGTTCTCATCGTGGCCGGTGTCGGCCTTCTTTGCGGGAGTGAAGATCGAGTTGGGAAGGCGGGAGGCCTGGAGCAGCCCCTCCGGAAGCTTGTGCCCGCAAACAGCTCCGGTCGCCTGATAATCCTTCCATCCCGATCCCGCCAGATACCCCCTGACGACGCACTCGACCGGGAGCGGACGCGTTTTGCGCACCAGCATCGAACGACCGGCAAGCTGGGCCTTGAACGGTTGGAGCACGTTCGGAAACGAGGAGAAGTTGGCGGTCAGAAAGTGGTTGGAAACAAAATCGAGTGTTTCAAACCAGTAGGCGGACATCTGGGTCAGCACTTCGCCCTTGTGCGGAATCGCGGTGGGAAGAACGCAGTCAAACGCGGAAATCCGGTCGGTGGCCACAATCAGAAGCGTCTCGCCAAGATCGAAAACCTCCCGGACTTTTCCACCCCTCAGCTTTTTGATGCCCGGCAGATCGCACTCCAGAAGGTCCATCCATCCCGCATAGCACCCTGCAACCGCTCCGGCGAGGGCGATTTTCCTCAATTTGCCCGCCGACACGCCGTTCAAAAACTGCTGCTGGATAATTTCCTTCCGACCCCGCATGATGCGCGCATGACCGAGATCATCACCAAGCTTCTCTCCCTTCAGGACAAAGACCAGCGCCTCCGCACGCTCCGCACCGAACTGGACGCACTCCCTGCCGAAAAGACGACAAAGGAACGCCTGATCGCCGAAGCCGCCGCCCGGCTCGACCAGGCCAGAACGCGCTCGAAAGAGATCGAGGTCCAGAAAAAATCCCTTGAGGTCGAGGCCGCGGCCAAGCGCGAACAAATCGCCAAGTATAAAACCCAGCAGATGCAGACGCGAAAGAACGAGGAATTCTCCGCACTGTCGCACGAGATCGAAGGCGTGGAAAAGGTGGTCTCAACCATCGAGGACCGCGAGATCGAGCTCATGGAAGAGGCGGAACTTCTGAAACCTCAAATCTCGGCGGCGGAGCAGTCCTACCAGCAGGACAAATCAAAATTCGAGGGGCAGATTGCCGTGCTCTCGGAAAAAACCGGCAACCTGAAAACCCGCATCGCTGAGCTTGAAACCGCCCGCACAACGGCCGCCACGGAAATCGACGAGGACGAACTGGACCGCTACGAACGGCTTTTCCGCACAAAGAACGGCCTCGCCGTGGTCGCATTGGAACACGACGTCTGCACAGGCTGCCACATGAAGGTGACCACCCAGACATCCGTCGAACTCCGCGCGGAAAAATCCATCGTCTCCTGCCCGCAGTGCGGGAGAATCCTGCACCAGCCGGCCTGAGGAGCCACCGCTCCGCACTACCAACTCTTTGAAATAACGGGACTGCTACCGGGAATGTTGTAGCCGCCCCGATTTGACTCGCAGGCTCGCCCTTCGGGCTGTCCTTCGGACAGTCTTTCTCCCTGCGGTCGATTGTCGGGGCGCACGGCGACAACCGAGCAGCGCGAGGAAGACTGTCGCCAGACAGCCCCGGAGGG
>QYQL01000040.1 GCA_007280915.1 Verrucomicrobiaceae bacterium
ACACGGGAGATCAAATCACCCCCGCCCTGCGGCGTCGCCCCCATTCGCCCGCCTACGCTACGCTCCGGCAGGCGAACGGGGGCGATTTGTGCTTGTCCAGGTTTGATCGCGCACTGTCCAAGTTTGATCGCGCCGCGACAAAGGATTATTCCGGAGGCGCGGCGATGGACACAGGCGGCGGGCGAACTTTCCCGGCATGAGAAAATTACGCGCAAAGCAGGGAGGAAGCTTGCGGAGCAGAAGACAAAGTAGTATCCGCAGTGGACCGGATATCCCACACATGAAGCTTCAAAAGATTTCGTTGGATCACATTGCCAAGCTCGCAGGCGTACACAAGGCCACCGTTTCGCGCGCGCTCCGGAACCATCCGACGATTCCCGTCCACACCAGGGAGCGCATCCACGAGATCGCCAAGCGCGAGGGATACCGCCCGAATCCGCTTGTTGCGATGTATCAGGCGCAGGCGCGCTCGCACCGGCCGACCGCCATGCAGTCGGCGCTTGCGTGGCTGAATGATTACCCGAATCCCACGTGCTGGCAGGAGTTTCCCTGGCTGCGCGGGTATCTGCGCGGAGCCCGTGAGCGCTGCGAGGCGCGGGGGTTTCGACTTGAGGAGATTCCCATCGGCGGGAGTTCGACCGGAAGCGGTGCCGAAGTCGGCCGGGTTTCCGAGATCCTGCGGCAGAGGGGGATCTTCGGCGTCATTCTTCCCCTCATGCTCCACCAGCAATTTTTGCTCGAGGAGTGGTCGGATTGCGTCATCGCCCTCATCGGCAGCGGGAATCAGGTTGAGCCCGGGGCGGCCGTGATGCCGGCTCCCCGCTACTATCCGCAGGGCTTTCCGATTGCGGACCGCGACTTTTATTACAACCTGCGGCTTGCGTTTCAGACGGTCCTGCAGCGCGGCTACACGCGGGTGGGTTTCATTTACAGCCGTTACCTGGACAGGGAATCCGAGGGTCGCGCACAGGCGGCGTTCCTTGTCGAGCAGGCGCAGCTCCCCGAACCCCAGCGCGTTCCGATTCTCTTTTTGGAGAGCTTCAAGGAGGGGCGTCCCCCGGCGTTTGACCGGTGGATGGAGACCTACAAGCCCGATGCGATCCTCTCGATCAACCCGGTTGTCCGCGAATGGGTGCAGGAAACCGGCCTTTCGGTTCCGAATGAATGCGGCCTGGTCAACCTGAACGTGGTGGACGACGTGGAAAACTGGAGCGGGATCCGCGAAAACCACGAGCTGATCGGTGCCGCCGCAGTGGATCTGCTGATCGGCCAGCTGAGCCGGAACGAACTCGGCGTCCCGAGGCAGCCGCGCAAAGTTCTGATTCCCGGGGAATGGCATGAGGGAGGAACCCTCCGCCCGCTTTCCTCGCTGGCCGTGGAAAGGCGCTGAGCCTTTATTTCAAGGTTCCCGTGCCCCAGCGCCGGTGCAGGAATCTTTCCCATGGAGCAAAGAGCAGCTTGTCCGCGAGCAGCCCGATGACGATGAGCACGATCATCACCGCCATCACCTGGTCCATGGCATGGAGTTCGCGCCCGTAGTGGAGCAGCTGTCCGAGCCCGAAGCCGGTGAGGATCGTCACAAAAATTTCCGCGGCCATGAGCGAGCGCCATGCAAACGCCCAGCCCTGCTTCATTCCTCCGACGAGGTAGGGAAGCGACGCCGGAAGAATGACCCGCACCCACGAGTGAAGCCCGGAGGAGCCCATCGTTTTTGCGGCACGGAGATAGATCGGGGGCATTGAGCGAACCCCGTCGCTGGTGGCGATGATCACCGACCACAGGGTGCCCATGACGACGACGAACAGCATGGCGGCCTCGGTTTGCCCGAACCAGCCGAGCGCGAGAGGAACCCAGCAGACGCTCGGCAGCGCCTGCATTCCCAGCGCGAGGACCCCGACCGTGTCCTGGAAAACCTTGAACTTCGCGGTGAAGAGCCCGAGAGGGATGCCCAGAATCAGGCCCGCAAGATACCCGATCAGAAGGCGTTTGACCGTCACGAGGGTGGCGGATCCCAGCGTCCCGTCGGTGATTGCCTGCCAGAGATACTCGGCGACATTCGATGGCGGCGGGAACATCACCTGCGAAAATTTTCCCGAAGAGGCTGCGAATTGCCAGATCCCGATCAGGATGGCGAAGAAGATGATCGATGTGAGTGCCCGTTTCATTCCGAGGCCTCCCTTCCAACTCCCGCTGTGAACCCCTTGAGAGCGGCTGTGATTTCCGTTGAATAGTGGGCGAGCTCGACGCTGTTGATGTCGCGCGGCCGGGGGAGCGTCACGGCAAACTCCTTGCGGATGCGCCCGGGATTCGGGGAAAACAGGATGACGCGGTCGCCGAGGCAGGCGGCCTCGCGGACGTTGTGGGTGACGAAGATAATCGTCTTCCGACGCGCCTCCCAGATTTTCTGGATGTCGCCGTAAAGCTGTTCGCGCGTCAGGGCATCGAGCGCGGCGAACGGCTCGTCCATGAGCAGGACCCGGGGGTTCGGAGCGAGCGCCCGGGCGAGGGCCACGCGCTGCTTCATCCCGCCGGAAAGCTCGTGGATATTCGAGTGGTGAAATTTTTCCAGGCCCACGAGATGGAGGTAATACTCCGCCACCTCGAGCCGTTCCCTGTCGTTGAGCCCCGGCTTGAGCTTCAGTCCGAACATGACGTTGCCCATCACGTCGAGCCACGGGAACAGCGCGTGTTCCTGAAACATGACCATCCGGTCGCGTCCCGGCGCGTCGACCGGCTCTCCGTTCGCGAGAACGCTCCCGGAATCCGGCTGCTCGAGCCCGGCGATGATGTTGAGCAGCGTCGATTTTCCGCACCCGCTCGGTCCGACCAGGCAGACGAACTCGCCTTCGGAAATTTTGAGGCTGATCGAGTCGAGCGCGCTGACGACATGGTGCTTCGTGGTGAACGATTTGGAAATCCGGTCCACCTCGATCCGCTCGGGCGCAACATTTTTCAGCTCGTGCTCGATGCTCATGGGTGCCAGATCAATTTGTCGAGGTTCACGTTGGCGCGGAGGAACCCGACCTGGCGGGCCTGTGCCAGGAAGGTTTCAAACGGCGCGGCGGAAATTTCATCGGATGGGACAAGGCGTGTCCAGGCCTCGTCGACCAGATCCCTCGACATCTTCTTGTGCATGATCGCCCCGAGTTCGTCACAGATCCGCTTGCGGGCCTCCTCCGGGTTGGCAAGAACCCATGCGGTCAGCTCACGATGCGCCGCGAGAAATTTCGCGGCGAGTGCGGGATTGTCATTCAAAAATTCCTCCCGCCCGGCGAGCACGGTTGTCAGCGCGTCCCGGTCGGCAAAAAAGATTTTTCCTCCGGCCTCGTTCATCAGGCGGGTGACCCACGGTTCAACGGTCCACGCCGCGTCGATCTTCCCCTCCTGAAAAAGCGGGAGAATGTCGGGATTCGCCGTCGGGATCACCCGGGCGTCGCCGCCCACGAGGGTCACCTTGATTCCGTGCGAGATCAACCATGCCCGGCATTCCACGTCCTGTGTGTTGCCGAGCTGTGGGGTGGCGATCGTCTTGCCGCGGAAATCCTCCGGCTTGGTGATGCCGTCGCCCCGGACGAGTAGGGCCTCTCCGCCGCGCATCGCTCCGCTGAGCACGCGCACGTCGCGGCCGTTTGCCCGAGCGTAGGCGTTCACGACCGGGCTCGGGCCCACATACGTGAAATCTACGGCCTTGGTGAAGATCCCCTCCATCGCAGACGGCCCCGCATTGTAAACCATCCACTCGATTTTCACCGGCACTCCCAGGCGGGACTCGAACCAGCCGTTCCCCTCGCGCGACATGTTCGCGGCGACCAGCGCCTGCGCGTGGGTGACATTCGGAAACAACCCCACGCGGACCACCTGCTGCGCGGGAAGCACGGCGGCGGACAGGCCAAGGAGCCCAGTGACGAGTTTCCAAATCATGACAGTCGGAAGGATTGCCGGAAATCCGCCCGAGTCAACGCGAGATATCTTCTTTTCCGGCGGCGGGCGATCGCCCATGATGGACCGGATGAATGAAGCGCGCGTGAGAGTGCCGGCGACGACGGCGAATCTGGGTCCGGGTTTCGACTGCCTCGGCATCGCCCTCCAGATTTACAACACGACGACCGTCCGCCGCGGCCGCGGTCCCGCAAAGGGCATCATGGCGGAGGAGGCCGCCGATCTGTTTTTCCGCGAGGCGAAGATGCGCCCGTTTGCATTCCACTGGGAAGTGGAGGGGTCTGTTCCCCGTTCGCGGGGGCTCGGCAGCAGCGTCACCGTGCGCCTCGGGATTCTCCACGGCCTCAACGAACTCGGCGGACGCCCACTCAACCGCTCGGATCTCTTCCGCCAGTGCGCCGGGCTGGAAGGACACCCGGACAATGCGGCCCCGGCCGCTTTCGGCGGGTTCACGATCGTTCCCGGCTCTGGCCCGCTCCAGAGATATCCCGTGGATCGGGACCTGCGCTTTGTCCTTCTCATTCCCGACTTCGAGATTTCGACTCCCGCCGCCCGCCAGGCGCTTCCGCGCACGGTGGCATTTCAGGATGCGGCCTTCACGGCGGCCAACGCGGCAGCCGTGGCGGCGGCGTTCGCCACGCAGAACTATTCCGCTCTCAAGGGCGCCCTGCAGGACCGGCTGCATGAACCCTTCCGCGAACCGCTGATCCCCTGTCTCTCACCGGTCATCGAGGCGGCCTGCGACGCGGGGGCATTGGGCGGCTGGCTCAGTGGATCGGGCTCGACGGTCGCCTGCGCCACGCTCCGGAATCCGGAAAAAACCGCCCATGCGATGATCGTCGCCTCCGGACTCGACGAGGCGGTTGCGATCGTCGTCCGCGCCGATAATTCCGGCGTGAAGATCCTCGCATGAGACGCTGGATCGAGGGTCTCGAGACCTTTGCAATCGACGTCATTCTCGGCCGCCGCTACGGCCGCCGGGCGGATGCGCTCCGCTGGATTCTCTGGGTTCTCTCGCTCGTTTACCTGCGCATCGTCGAGGCCCGGCTGTGGCTCTACCGGAACCGGATTTTCCGGAGCCATTCCCAAGGCTGCCTCGTCATCAGTGTCGGCAACCTGACCGTCGGGGGAACCGGCAAAACCCCGGTTGTCGAACTGCTCGCCCGCGCCCTCCAGCAGGGCGGCCGCCGGGTTGCCATCCTCAGCCGCGGATACAAGAGCGTCCCCCGGCCGTTCTTTCTCCGGCTCCTCGACAAGCTCACGAAACACAAAGCCGTTTTTGTTCCCCGCGTGGTATCCGACGGAAAGTCGCTGCTGCTCGACTCGCGGACGGCGGGCGACGAGCCGTTCCTTCTCGCCAACAACCTGCGCGGCGTGGTGGTGCTGGTGGACCGCGACCGCGTGAAGAGCGGGACGTATGCCGTTCGGGAGTTCGGCGCGGACGCCCTCATCCTCGACGACGGCCTCCAATACATCAAGATGAGGCACGGGCTGGAGATCGTGCTGGTGGACCGGCAGGCGCCGTTCGGAAATGAATTCATGCTTCCCCGGGGAACGCTCCGCGAGCCCCCCCGGAACCTCCGCCGCGCCACGCACATCTTCCTCACCAAATGCGACGGCTCGGACAACTCGGCGATTGTCGCCCGCATCCGGAAATACAACCGCACGGCTGACATCATCGAGTGCTCGCACCGGCCGAAGCATCTCCGGAACTTTGCGACTGGAGAGCTCAAGCCGCTTGAGTTCCTTCGCGGTCTGCGCATCGGTGCCCTCAGCGGCATCGCCGTCCCGGAAAGCTTTGAAAACGCGCTGCGCTCGCTCGACGCGGAGATCGAGCTCGCAAAATCCTACAACGACCACCACCGCTACACGGCACGCGAGATCGAGAACTTCCTCCGCCGCTGCTCGCGCCGCGAGCTCGATGCCGTCATCACCACCGAGAAGGATGCCGTCCGTATCCCGCGTATCCCGGACCCCGAGGTCCCTCTATATTACCTCCGGGTCGAAATCGAGATCCTGGCCGGGCAAGCCTCATGGGAGCGGTTTGTGGACCGCCTGACGCGCCCGCAGCCGGTGATCCCCCCGCACAAGTTTTATTGACTTGCCAGACCGCCTTCTCCGGGCATTTTTCCCTGACCATGGAATTTTCCAACGTCACCGCCATCGCCAAAGCGAACGTCTATTTCGACGGACGCGTCGTCTCGCATTCCATCCTCTCAGCCGATGGGTCCAAGCGTACGCTCGGGCTGATTTATCCCGGCACCTATCACTTCGGCACCGATGCGGCCGAGCGAATGGAGATCACCGACGGGACCTGCTCGGTCGTCCTCGACGGAACCGATGCGCGCCGGGATTACAATGCCGGGTCCGCCTTTGAAGTCCCCGCAAAATCGGGTTTCACGATCAAGGTGGAGGGCGGGATCTGCCAGTATGTCTGCTCGTTTCTCGTTTGAGCGACAGCAGTTGCGCGCTGGCTGAAAACACGTATTTTTACAAACTATGATGATCTGGATCCTCCTCATTGGCGTGCCGATGCTGATCGGTCTCTGGGCGCAATCGAAGGTCTCCGGCGCGTTCAACCGCTGGAAGCAGGTGCGCGCCGCCTCGAACCTGACCGGGGCCGAGGCAGCGCAGCGGATTCTCGCGGCCGCAAACATCCATGATGTCGAGATCGTCCCGATCCGCGACGCGCTTGGCGACCATTACGACCCGGCAAAAAAGCGGCTCTGCCTCTCGCCAGACATCTACGGGACTCCATCCGTCGCGGCCCTCGGGATCGCAGCGCACGAGTGCGGGCATGCGATCCAGCACGCGAACTCCTATGCGCCTTTGAAGTGGCGAATGCTTGCGGTGCCGGCCACGCAGTTCGCCTCGCAGATGCTCCCGATCATCTTCATCGCGGGCCTGTTCTTCCACGCGTTCCATCTCATCTTCATCGCAATCGCCTGCTTTTTTGTCCTTGTCGTATTCAACTTGATCACCCTGCCGGTGGAATTCGATGCCTCCCGGCGCGCAAAAATCATCCTTCAGAACATGGGGATGGTGAAGCAGGGCGAGGAGGCAAGCGGAGTGAACGACGTTCTGGACGCGGCGGCGCTGACATATGTCGCGGCTTTTGTCGCCGCGCTCGGCCAGCTTCTTTTCTTCATCCTCCAGGCAACGCGCTCGCGCTGATGCGGCCGGTTGTCCTCAGCATAGCCGGCTCGGATAATTCCTGCGGTGCCGGCGCGCAGGCCGACCTGAAAACCATCACCGCGCTCGGTTGTTACGCGCAAACCGCAATCACCTGCGTCGTCGCGGAAGTGCCGGGCAGGGTCAGCGCGATCCAGGCGGTCCGGCCGGACATCGTCGCTGACCAGGTCCGGCTCAGCCTCGAAGCCTTTCCGGTTTCCGCGATCAAAACCGGGATGCTCTACTCGATGGCGATCATCCGGGCGGTTTCCGCGGAATTCGGGCGGCTCAAAAAAATTCCGTCGCTCGTCGTGGACCCGGTCATGGTCGCATCCAGCGGCGATCCGCTCCTCAGGCCATCGGCCATTTCGGCCTACAAAGAGCTTCTTTTCCCGATTGCAGCTCTCGTCACCCCGAACCTCGACGAGCTCCGCATCCTCTCCGGCATGCCCTGCCGGGATCTGATCGGGATGAAAGCCGCCGGGCGCTCGCTTGTGGAGAAATTCGGGGTGCCATTCCTTCTCAAGGGCGGCCATCTCAAGACCAGGCTGGCCGTCGACATCCTGGCGACGGCGAAGGAGTTTATCGAATTCCAATCGCCGTTCGTCCGCGGTGCCGACACCCACGGGACCGGCTGCACGCTCTCATCGGCCATCGCCGCCGGCCTGGCTCAGGGACTCTCCTTGCCCGATGCGGTCGGCCAAGCCAAGGCGTATATCACCGAAGCGATCGAAACCCGCCTGCGCTGGAAAAAAACCTCAGCCCTCAAACACGGCGTCTGACTTTCCGCGACAATCAATGCCGCATCAGCCCGAGATCCTCACCGCGCGGGTTTTGTCGAGCTTGAGGACGCCGGTTTCGCCTTCGGCGAGGACGACTTTTGGATCCGAGACTTTTTCCCCGCGCCACTGAATGCTCCCGCCTTCGATGAGGCGCCGGGCGTCGGAGCGCGAGCGGGAAACCTTGAAGCATTGCGCGAACGCTTCGACGACGAGGCTCACGAAATCGCGCGCCGCGCCGGGAACGAATGATGGCAGCTCGGCGGACTCGAGGTCGCGCGCGCTGAAGCGGGTGCTGAATTCCTCAAGCGCGCGGGCGGCTGCGGCTGCGCCATGAAAGCGCTCAGTGATCCTGCGGGCCAGAGCCTTTTTGGCTTCCATCGGGTGCATGTCCGCAGGCAGCACCTCATGGAGAAGGATCTGATAATACCGGGCCATGAGCTCGTCGCTGATACTCATGAGCTTTCCGAACATGTCGCCGGGAGATTCGTTGAGCGCGACGTAATTGCCGAGGCTCTTGCTCATCTTCTGGTGTCCGTCGAGGCCTTCGAGGATCGGCATCGTCATGGCGACCTGCTGCTGCTGGCCCTCCTCGCGCTGGAGGTCGCGGCCGACCATGATGTTGAAGAGCTGGTCGGTGCCGCCGAGCTCGACGTCAGACCGGATCATCACGGAGTCCCACCCCTGCATGATCGGATACTGGATCTCGTGGGCGCGGATCGGCTGGCCCTTGTCGAGGCGGTCGCGGAATCCTCGCGCACCAGCATCTGCTGGAGGGTGACCCGGCTGTTGAGCTTGATCACCTCTTCGAAGCTCATCGCCTCGAACCACTCGCCGTTGAAGACGATCTTCGCGCGCTCGCGTGTGAGGATTTTGAACGCCTGCTCCTGGTAGCTCTTCGCATTCGCGAGCACCTGGTCGTGCGTGAGCTGCGGCCGCGTGACCGAGCGTCCACTCGGATCGCCGATCATCGCCGTGAAATCCCCGATGATCAGAATCGCCTCGTGACCGGCATCCTGGAATTCGCGGAGCTTCGACAGGACGACCCCGTGACCGAGGTGGATGTCCGGTGCGGTCGGGTCAACGCCCAGCTTGATCCGCAGCGGACGGCCGAGCGCGAGCTTCGCCTCCAACTCGGCCTCGCTGTGAACTTTTGCGCAGCCCCGGGTGAGAACAGAGAGTGTGGACATGGGAATCAACGGGGTTTGTTCAGCAATTCCCGCACTTCGTCAATCGTCATCTTGCTGTTGATCTTGTCCTTGATCTGGTTCACAGCGCCCTGTGCGGACCCCTTGGGGAAATACGGGTTGACCGGCACCACCGGGGAGCCGAAGTTCGCGGGCTTCGTCGCGTCCCAGTAGCCGACCGCCTCCGCCTTCCTCACCGGCACTTCGCGGTCTGCGTTCATGATCACCGATTTGGAAAATGTGTCCGCTGTTTTGGCATCGAAGACCTTGCCGCCGAACCAGGGGTTTTTGATCCCCAGAAACGACCGCGTGAACGGGAAGTCCTTGATGTAGGCGTCCCGCACCCCGGCGTAACTGTCTTTTGATTCTCCCGCCTTCCGCAGCGCAAGGGAGCCGGTCTTTCCCCCGAAGGACTTCCCCTGCATGGTGCTCGACTGGTTCATATCCGGCTTCTTGATCCGGTCCATGAGCTTCTGCTCCTGCTCCTGGCCGAACACGGACGCCACGCAGATCCAGGTAAACAAGACCGGCAGCATACGTTTCACAGCTTCCACTCTAATCCGGAAATGCCTGCTTCGCGAGAAGCGATCTACCGGGCATTTCTGCGCCGTGATGGAGCGGAGCTTTTCCATCCCGTGATTTCGCTCACACGAAGAGCCGGGGGAGGAGCTTCACACGCTGCTCCCAGACAGTTTTTCCGGGATATCCATCGGGCAGCAGGGCCGCTGGCAGGAAGGGATCTTCGCGGATGATCGCGCCCCAGATGCGGCGCTCTTCGCGGAACCACTCGTTCCGGTCGGACGGGATCATGCGCTCCCAGGCAACCGGAGTTTCGACGAGTGCCGCATTCTGCTGCCAGTTTTTGTAAAGCCGTCCGATCTTGTCGAAATCCCACGAAGCCTTGACGATCTCGGAATCCTTTTCTCCCGATGCGGGTTGCCCGTCAAAAATCGCGAGGCTGGTGACGTCGACGTTTTCCCCGGCCAGGGCATCTTTGATCGACGAGGAGGAGTCCGGGGAAATCCACACGCTCCGCTGGAGGCATCCGAACCGCAGGTCGCGCAGCGCGCGCCGCAGCCTGGCGCGAACCTTGTCCTCCTTGAGGTCGAAAAATGCAATCCGCCAGCGGCCGTCCCATTCGCGCGCCCAGAGCGCCGGCGGATGAACCCCCCTCCGGGCGATCTTCATTCCGGCCTCGGTGAGCCGCACCGCGCGCCCCTCGCCGGGGGCATCTTTCACCTCGATGACACCCTGCGCCTCCAACTGCCGGATCCGCCGGAGCAACCCGTGTCGATACGCCCAGCCTTCGTAAGACTCGCCCAGCCGTCTCCATGTCGGACGCGCGGCGACATCCATCGTCCAGAGCAATGCGTAAAGAAATTCTTCGGTGGCGGGTTTCATCAACCGTGATCCCTATCCGGTCCGGTGCCGAAAGCGAAGCTTTTATTTGGCGCGATCGCGCTGATTCAAAGCTTCAATGGTAGGTGCCTCTGGTGACGCCGACCTGGTTGCGGGCTTTGAGCGATTTCCAGAGGGATGAGCCGGTGGCCGAGCCGTCGAGGAGTGCGAGGTGGGCGTCGATGATATGCCGGGATTCCTCCGCGGATTCTTCGAGGAGTTCGATGCGGAAGCGGCGGATTCCGGCAGTGAGAAAGTCGTGGAAAAATCCCGCGCCGGACTGTGGCACGGCATTGAAGAGGGTGTTCCGGCAGCCGACGTCGGCGCGGAGGGGGTGGTTCATTCCGACACGGTCGCGCAGGTGAACGCGGTGGCGGTCGCACGGACGCCCGCAATTGGTATGGTCGGTGCCCTCGCTCAGAAACGCGGCGAAAACGCAGTGCTCCATGTGAAACATCGGCATGTTATGGTGGATCGTGAGTTCGAACCAATCCGGTGGGGCGTGCCGCAGGAGGGCGAGGATCTGGGCGACATTGAGGTCGTGCGAGATGGTGAGGCGTTCGAGCCCGAGGCGGTGAAAAACGGCGGCCGTGGCCGGGTTCGCGACGTTGAGCGAGAAGTCCCCGATTTTGCGCAGCGGACAACCGGAAAAATGGGCGATCCCGCCGACGTTGCGGATGAGCACGCCGTCGGGAGCGGCATTTTCGATGAGTTTGAAAAATCCCTCCTCGCCCGCTTTCTGGATGCGCGGAGTGGCGAGGAAAATTTGTGCCGGGCCCGCCGCGCGCACCGCGGCGACAGCATCCTTGTATCGACGGATGTCTTCGTAATCGACCGCGATCTCACGGATTCCGGAGTCGAGGGCGGCGAGAAGCTGCTCGTGCGAGCGGCAGAGAACCATGAGCGATGGGGATGCCTCAGTTGCTGGAGCCGGAGCGGGGAGGATATCCCCCAAGGTGACAATGGGTTCGCTTCCGTGCTCTGCAAGGCGGGTGATCATTTCCCGCCGCAGCCGGTTGATTTCGGAAATCGGCAGGATGACGGCACCTTCGAGGCGGTTGATGATTTTTCCGAGGACAAAAGGGGTCTCGTTGAGCTTGCCGAGCTGGGCGGCGAGCGAGTCGTTCGTTAATGGGCGGTTAAGGGCCGGTTTGAGGGCAATGATCGAAGAGAGGAGAACTTCACGGCATTCGAGCGTGAGCGGATGACCTGCTGAACCGCTGACCGTGAAATCCAACGCGGCCTTTCCGGACGGACGGACCGGGAGTTTTCCCGCGAACGATTTGCGCAGCTCGCGGTCGAGGGCGGGATCATCGGTTTTCCAGACACGGGTGCCCGGTGGGATCGCCGCAAAATCGAGTTTGTGGTGCTCAAAGAACAACTTTGATCCCTTGATTTCAAAGATCCGTCCGCCCTGCTCGGTTTCTGTATTTCCGCCAGTATCGAAAACGACGCCGTCTCCGGGCTTGAGGTGGACGGCGTGGGCATCGATCTCCACATGGTCTTTTTCCGACCGGGTGACGCGTCCGACGAACGCTCCGCGCTTTTTTCCAAAGCGTGCCCCGACGAGTTCCTGATGGTTCACCCCGTGGATCCACCCGCTGTAAAGCCCGCGCGAGAAGGTCATCTCCAGGTGGTATTGGTCGTCCGTCGTGACCGGGTTAGCCCGGTTTTCCAACGCGGCATCCAGCGCCTTGCGGTAAACCGAGGTGATTGCGGCGACATATTCCGGCGATTTGAGTCGGCCTTCGATTTTGAAGCTGATGACTCCGCGGGCGAGCAGGTCCGGGAGTTCCCGGACGGCGGCCAGATCCTGGGGCGAAAGCAGGTAGCGCCTGTCGCCGAGATCGCACAGCGCGCCATCGACAATGAGATCGTAAGGCATCCGGCAGGCCTGCGCGCATTCGCCACGGTTCGCGCTCCGGCGTCCGAGCGCCTCGCTGGTCAGGCATTGCCCGGAATATGCGACACACAGCGCCCCGTGGACAAAGACCTCCAACGGGAGGATGGGCGGAAATTTTTCAAGTTCCCGGAGCGAGAGTTCGCGGGCGAGAACGACCTGGCGGACACCGAGCGACTCGGCAAAGAGGACGCCCTCAGGCGAGGTGATCGTCATCTGGGTGGACGCATGCACGTGGAGGTCGGGAAACATCCGTCGCGAAATATCGGCGAGCCCGACGTCCTGGATAATCACGGCGTCAACCCCCGCATCGTGAAGCGATCGGAGTTCGGCGACCGCATCGGGCAACTCATCGGTGAAGATCAGGACGTTCAGCGCGACGTATGCTTTGACCCCGTGATTGTGAAGAAACGCGACCACGCCCGGCAGTTCGTCCTCGCGGAAATTGTCGGCCCTCATCCGGGCGTTGAACCGCGGCATCCCGAAATAGACCGCGTCCGCGCCGTTTGCGACTGCTGCGCGCAGGCAGTTCCAGTCGCCTGCAGGCGCGAGGAGGGTGACCTGCGGCGGCGAAGCAGCGGTCACGGTTGCGGAGCGGCGGGACGGAACGGCAGCATCGCGGGTGTTGCAGCTGGAGTGGCCGACTGGGCCTCCGATGTCGTCGCAGGCGCGGGCGTCTGAGCGGGCGATACAGCCGCTGCCGCCGGAGCCGCAGTCGGCATGGACGCTTGCTTCCAGAACAGCGTTGTGCCCGACGGGAGCATGTGGGCCACGCGCGCGATGTCCCAATTCGGCATCCGGAATCCTCCG
Source organism: Verrucomicrobiaceae bacterium (assembly GCA_007280915.1). GTDB lineage: Bacteria > Verrucomicrobiota > Verrucomicrobiia > Chthoniobacterales > Terrimicrobiaceae > QYQL01. The sequence continues at coordinate 13,185 of QYQL01000040.1, forward strand.
ATGCTCGCCAGCCTGTTCATGCTCCCGGGGATGCCTGTTCCGTGCAGTCCGTAAGGCAGAATCTCGGGATTGTCCGTCTTCGAGAGGTTGATCCAGATGATCCCCGCGGGGTTGTTGGGTCCGGGCGGGAGAAATTCTTCGGAGGCCAGCTTCTCCGATGGCGGGAGCGGGTTTTCGCCCGTGAAGAACGAACCGACCGGCTTGGGCGGATCGCGCGGCTCACGAAGCGTGGCCAGGCGCGGCCGGGGGATCGCATCCAGAATTTTCCACGACCCCTTGCCCCTGAGTCCTGGCCTTGCCGGCGAGACCGGCAGGATCGCTTCGATCTGGTCGTTGCGATAAATTTCCAAGCGCGACAGGTCCACGACCGCAGCGGTGATGACATCGTGCGGGTTGGCCGCCGGCTGGAGCGGAGGATTCAGCGCGCTTTCGATGGCAAACGGCTGGACATTCGGAACCTGAAATTCCGTGCCCGCCATTGGAACGGATTTGATATCAGGGTTCAACGCCTTCAAGAGCACCTCATCGCAATGGAAGCGCTCTGCGACAAACTCCCAGGGTGTCCGGTAGGCCAGCATCGGCGATGACGTCATGTCCGTGTAGATCGGAGCCGGTTGTTTGACGGGTCCGGGCGGGGTTTTGGATTTTTCGACGGGCTTTTCCGCTTTCGGTGGGGCGATGAACCGGAAATCCACGGCTCTCAATTTGTATCGCGTCATCGGATCACCGACCGAGGCGTGGGCATCCGCCACCACCGATTCGCGGCCCTTGCAGGTCTGGTAAAGATAGACCAGCTTTTGGAACGCTGGTGACGACTTTCCATCGATCGGTCCCGACGAAAAATTCTGGCGGTCGAGGAACACCTGCAAAATCAGGGCCTCCATGTCCAGGCCGGGATCCGGGGTCCCTTTTTTTCCGGATGGCTTCTGCTTCGGGGGCGCGGGCTTTTCGGGAGGAAGTCCGAGCGCGATGCATTCCTGAATTGTCGGAATCTTGATCGCCTGCCCGATCCGGATCATGTCGTTTTGCAGCCCGTTCGCCGCCTTGAGTTGGGCTACGGTCCGGCTGTGCTTTTTTGCGATGAGGATCAACGCATCCCCCTTCCGGACTTCGTAGGAATTTTCCTGATTCAATACCGGGGGAGCGCCCGGGAGGGCAGGCGCAGAGGGTTCTTCCGGCGGAGGCTCAGGAATTTCCAACCCCCAGCTCTTCACATCCGAGGGGGCCTGCCACCACTTCCAGCGCACCGCATCCTCCAAACCCGGTTCGGTACCCGTCAAACCCGCCTGCCCGTAAGCAGCGCAGCCGAGCAGCATGGATAAAAACAACCCTCTCGATATCCCGGATATCATCCGCCGATTAATACCCGCGCCCGCCGCAGGACGCAAAATCATTCCTGCGGGCAAAGAAAAGCTTTGTGAGGCGCGCTTGCCGGATTTTGTTTTACGGCGTGGGGGACGGTGGTAAGGATTTGGGGAATGACTGCACTCTTGGCATTGGAAGACGGGCGGATTTTTCGCGGGGAGAGTTTCGGAGCGGCCGGGACCGCCGCCGGGGAGATTTGTTTCAACACCTCGATGAGCGGGTATCAGGAGATTTTGACCGATCCATCGTATCGCGGTCAGATCGTGGCGATGACGTATCCCGAGATCGGAAACTACGGGATCAACGAGCTCGACGTGGAGAGCGGTCAGCCGCATGTCCGGGGATTTGTCATCGAGGAACTGAGCCCGGTGACAAGCAACTGGCGCAGCGACATGTCCCTGCACGACTACCTTGTCCGCAACGGAATCCCCGGCATCCAGGGGATCGACACGCGGGCGCTCACCCGGCACCTGCGGACTCGCGGAGCCATGCGCGCGTGCATTTCAACCGAAATCACTGACGAGGCAGAAGCCGTCCGGCGGGCGCGGGAAGTGCCGTATGAAGGGGTGGATTTCGTCAGGGAAGTCACCCCGACGGCTGCCTATCACTGGGATCCCGAACAGAATTTGAGCCGCAGATGGATCCTGCGAAAAAGCGCGGAGGACCCGGAGATTTCCGACGGAAAAGGCAATGTTTTCGAGGAGCTGAAGCCGGCCGTCCACAAGCTGGCGGCGCTGGATTTCGGCATGAAGAAAAACATCCTGCGCTCGCTGCGGAGGAACGGGTTTGATGTAACCGTGCTTCCCGCCACCGCCACGGCGGACGAGGTTCTCTCAGTCGGGGCGGACGGGATTTTTCTGTCGAACGGTCCCGGCGATCCGGAGGCCCTCGGTTATGCGCGCGAGACCGTGCGATCGCTCATCGGAAAAAAGCCGATCTTTGGGATCTGCCTCGGCCACCAGGTTCTGGCTCTCGCGCTGGGAGGAAAGACGTTCAAGCTGAAGTTCGGCCACCGGGGCGCGAACCAGCCGGTCAAGGACCTGCGCAGCGGGAAAATCGCCATCACGTCACAGAACCACGGATACGCGGTGGATCCGGAGTCGCTTCCGGAGGGCGTCGAGGTGACGCACGTGAACCTGAACGATGGGACCGTCGCCGGCCTGCGGCACTCCGCGCAGCGCGCGTTCAGTGTCCAATACCATCCGGAAGCCAGCCCGGGCCCGCACGACGCCGATTACTTTTTCGAGGAATTCGCCAAAGAAGTTGCCGCCGCGAAGGCATCGGGCGTATAAGGAACGATTATGGCCAAGCTGCAGATTTTTCTCCCCGACGGCAACCGGACTTCACACGACCTCGCCGACGAAAAAACGACGGTCGGTCGGGTGGCGGACAATCTCGTTCAAATCGATGACGGCTCGGTGTCGAGCAGGCACGCCGAGCTCGTGATGGAGAACGGGGCCTGTCATCTCCACGATCTGGGCTCCACCAATGGCACGTTTGTCAACGGCGAGCAGGTGACGGACGCCATCCTGCGCCATGGCGACGAAGTCCGTTTCGGAACGGTCGAGACGGTCTTCCAGGGTGAGGAGGAATCCCCCGATCAGCCGCTGCCGGAATCCACTGCCGCGACCGCCGCGGTGGCCAAGCTCAGCGCGCGGCCACCGGAATTTGTGAGCTCCTCACCGATTCCGAAAAACCTGAAGAAAAAGGACGTGGTGGCCATGGCGCTGTATGCCGTTGCCGGGATCGCAGTCCTCGTCTTTGCGGCCGCTGTCGTGATGATCCTCGGGATGGCCGTTCCCTCCTGAGGCCGACTTCATTTTTGCGCTTTCCGGAGCGCCCGATTTTCATGGAAGAACACACTGAACTGCTGGCGGTGCGCCGTCAAAAACTCGAGGCCCTGCGCGCGGCAGGGGTTGCTCCTTTCGGCGGACGGTTCGATATCACCGCCGCTCCCGGGGAGATCCGCTCCGCATTCGAGGAGGGCAAACACGTCCGCACGGCGGGACGCGTCACCGCCCACCGCAACATGGGGAAAAGCCATTTTCTGGATCTTTCCGACCGCAGCGGAAGAATCCAGGTCTACCTGCAGGCGAAGGAGGTCGGCCCCGAAGCAGCGGCGGTTTTCGATCAGGTCGATATCGGCGACTGGATCGGAGTCGAAGGCGACACGTTCACGACGAAGGCCGGCGAGCCCAGCATCAAGGCGTCCTCGTTCACCGTGCTTTCAAAATCCCTGCGCCCGCTTCCGGACAAATGGCACGGGGTCCAGGATACCGAGATCAAATACCGCCAGCGATACCTCGACCTGATTTCGAATCCGGAGTCGCGGGAAATTTTCGAGAAGCGCATCGCGATCGTCCGCGAGATCCGGCGGTTTCTCGAGGACCGCGGGTTCATCGAAGTCGAGACGCCGATGATGCAGCGGATCCCGGGAGGCGCGGCGGCCCAACCGTTCCAGACCCACCACAACGCGCTCGGGGTGGACCTCTTTCTCCGGATCGCCCCGGAGCTTTACCTCAAGCGCCTCCTCGTTGGCGGGTTCACGAAAATCTTCGAGCTGAACCGGAATTTCCGGAACGAGGGGATTTCGCGCCGGCATAACCCGGAATTCACGATGCTCGAGGCCTACTGGGCGTTTGCGGATTTCGAACAGATGGCTTCGCTGGTCGAGGAGATGGTCTGCCATCTCGCACAGAAGGTTTGCGGCGGATATGTCATCGGGCATCCCGCGGAGGATGGCGCCGTCGCCAAGACGATCGATCTCACCCCGCCCTGGCGCCGCGAACGATATTCCGACCTCATCCGCGGAGTGAAGAGCGACTGGTATGAGCTGGACTCCGCCGCGCGCCGCGCGTGGTGCTCCGCAAACGGCCTTGATATCACCCATTGCGTCGAGGACTTCGAGGTCACCCAGCACGTCTTCGAGAAGCTCGTCGAGGAAAAGACGATGAACCCGCTCTTCGTCACCCACTGCCCGAAAGAGCTCGTTCCCCTCGCCAAGCAGAATGCGGACGACGGCTCGGTGGTGGATGTTTATGAACTCGTCATCAACGGCCAGGAAATTTCGCCGGGATACTCCGAGCTCAACGACCCGGACATCCAGCGCGGGCGGCTCGAGCAGCAGAGCGGCGGCGAGACGCAGAAGCTCGACGAGGAATTCCTCCATGCCCTCGAATACGGGATGCCTCCCGCAGGCGGGATCGGGATCGGGATCGACCGGCTCGTCATGATGCTCACTGGAGCCGAAAGCATCCGCGACGTCATTTTCTTCCCGCACATGCGTCCGCGCTGACCCCGTGAAAGCCACCCTCGCGCTTTGCCTCGCATGCCTGTTTCTTGCCGGCTGTGGCAGCAGCTACAAGGGCTACAAATGCCAGCCCTACTCGGTCCGCGGAGTTGACTATGTTCCGATGAGCCCGCGCGAGGCGGTCGGCCATGTCGAGGAGGGGATGGCCTCGCACTACGACGAGAGCTTTCTCTTCTTTTTCCCGGGAAAAACGGCGATCGGCGAAAGGCAGTATTCCTGGTCCCGCTCGGCGGCCCACAAGACCCTGCCCCTGCCCTGCAAGGTGCGCGTCACGAACCTGCGCAACGGACGCAAGGTCGTGCTGCGCGTGAACGACCGCGGCCCGTTCATCGGGGACAGAACGCTCGACGTGACGACTGGAGTGGCCAAGGACCTCGGCTTTCACAAGGCCGGGCTCTGCCCGGTTCGCATCGAGGTGCTCAGCGTCGGCGACGGCCGCTACCGGATTCGTCACTAGCGGACACCATGAAAACCCATCTTGTGTTCGCCGTCATGGCGGCGCTTCTCCTGGCGTTTGTGATTTCCCAGGGAAAGCGCAAGACGCTGACATTCGAGAACGTCATCGAGCAGGCCGGGGAGCTTGCGAAGGAGGATTATATTCCCGCCGGCGAGGTCTCCTCGCAGGTCCTTCGGGGGCTGAACTACGACCAATACCGGGACATCCGGTGGCGGGATGAGCACACGCTCTGGAGGAGGCTCGGGCTTCCGTTCCAAACGAAATTTTTTCCGGCCGGCCATATCCACTCGAAGCCGGTGACGATCTACCAGGTGAACCGCGACGGCGCAGGTCCGGTGCGCTTCGACCCCGCGTTCTTCGATTTCGGAAAGAACAATATCCCGCCGTCCGAGGCGGCCAAGGGCGGCTACGCCGGATTCCGCGTCCACTATCCGATCAACCGCGCGGACTACCTCGACGAGGCGTTCGTGTTCCTCGGGGCAAGCTACTTTCGAGCTGTTGCAAAAGACCAGGCCTACGGGATCTCCGCGCGCGGGCTGGCCATCGGCACATTGGAAAAGGAGGAGTTTCCGGATTTCACGACGTTCTGGCTGGTCGAGCCGGCTCAGGGTGCCACCGGCATGAAAATCTACGCCCTGCTCGAAGGAAAGAGCATCACCGGCGCTTACGAATTCCAGATTTTCCCCGGGGCCGAGACGCGCATGGATGTCCGGGCGGTCCTGTTTCCGCGCAGGGATATCAAGAGCCCGGGCGTTGCCCCGCTGACCAGCATGTTTTGGTTCGGTGAAAACACGAACAACACGTTCGGGGATTTCCGGCCCGAGGTCCACGACTCCGACGGGCTGCAGATCGAACGAGGAAACGGCGAGTGGCTCTGGCGTCCGCTGTCGTGGGCGAAGCAGCTTCAGGTGTCGGTATTCGAGGACGAGAACCCGCGCGGGTTCGGCCTCCTCCAGCGCGACCGCGATTTCTCGCACTATCAGGACATGGAGGCGCGCTATCACCAGCGTCCGTGTGTCTGGGTCAGGCCGCGGGGGGCATGGGGGAAGGGCGCGATCCACCTGATCCAGCTGCCGACGAACAACGAGTTCATGGACAACGTGGTCGCCTACTGGCTGCCGGAAGGGGGATTTCAAAAGGGCACCCGGCGGGAATTTTCGTATTCCCTCACATGGTTCGGCACCAGCCCGGCGATCCCGCCACTCGGTCGCTGCGAATTCACGCGCGTGGATTTCCAGGACGCCCCCTACTACCGGATGTTTGTCCTCGATTTCTCCGGCGCGGAGCTCAGCAAGCTCTCCTGGGACGCGCCCGTGACTGCTGACGTCTCGGCCGGAGGCGGAGCCATCAAGGATGTCGTCGTGCAAAAAAACAACTACGGCGATTCGTGGAGGGTGTCGTTCATCGCGAGCTCCGACCAACCGGCGAAGCCAACCGAACTCCGCTGCACCCTGCGGATCGACGGCCGCCCGATCACCGAGACATGGACCACCACATGGAAGAACTAGCCTGGAACGCCGCCTGCCTGAGGCTCGAGGACTACCTGCGCGCGCACGCGGTCGAGCCGCGCGAGCGCCTGCTCGCCCTGACGCTCAGCATCTTGGCGGAGGCGAAATCCGCGCACGACAAGCTACCGGGCCTCACCCCGTTGGAATGCACGATGCGGATCGCCTCAAAAAAAACGGACACATGGTTTTCCCTGCTGGCCGGAGATCCCGCCAGGGCCGCCCGCGCGCGGATCGCCTACTTTGCGGGCGGCCGCAACGATTTGTTCCTCGAATGGCCGCTTCCGGAAGACTTTGTTGCCTCGATCCGCAGCGCCGGCATCGAGGCCGGGCCCGCACTGGAATTCCAAAGCCTGATCCGCAGGGAGCTCGACTACGGGGCCATGCAGGACATCGCCCGCGAGACGTGGGACCGGTTTTCCTGGGGGCATGTGCTGAGTGCGTTCGCGCTCTGGCTCGCCATCTTTTTTGCCGCCTGGGGGATTTACCTGAAATTTTTCCAATGAAACCATTTTGCGGAACCGACAGCTTGAAGCCCGATGTGATCTCGCTCCGGCAGGCGTTGTTTCTTGCGACCGGTGCCGGGATCACGATTTGTGGAATCCTCCTCATGGTGGCGATCCTGCGGGTGGACGGCTTCTCCGTTTTGGAGTGGGTGCTTCTCGGCCTCTTTGTCCCGCTCTTCGGGCAGATCGCATTCGGATTCACGATCGCGCTCTGGGGATTCCTGATCCTGCTGGCCGGAGGCGACCGATACCAGGTCATGCGGACCCTTCCCGAGCCGCCGGCCGCCGGTCCCGTGGGCGCGACAGCCATCGTGCTTCCGGTTTTCAACGAGGATCCCGACCGGACGTTTCGCGGGCTCGAGAGCATGTTCCGCTCGGTTGAGGCCACCGGTGCCGGCGGGGCGTTTGACTTCTTCGTGCTCAGCGACTCGAACGACCCCGACCGCTGGGTGGAAGAGGAAACCGAGTGGTTGCGGCTCTGCGTGAAGTGTCAGGGATTCGGTCGGATCTTTTACCGCAAGCGCCGGGTCTCGCTTCATGGCAAAAGCGGGAACGTCGCGGATTTCTGCCGGCGGTGGGGGAAGCGGTATCAATACCTCCTCGTTCTGGATGCCGACAGCGTGATGAGCGGGGAGACGATCCTCCGGCTCGCCCGCGTGATGGATGCAAACCCGCGCGCAGGGATCGTCCAGACGTCACCGCAGATCGTGCGCGGCAAATCCGTTCTCCAGAGGTTCGTCCAGTTTGCAACGAGACTGGTCGGGCCTCTCTTTGCCGCCGGCTCGAATTTCTGGCACCTCGGCGGCGGGAATTACTGGGGGCACAATGCCATCATCCGGCTCAAGCCGTTCATTGAACAATGCGTGCTGCCCGAGATCCCGGGACATACCGCTGCCGCGCGGCACATCCTGAGCCACGATACGGTGGAGGCCGCGCTCATGCACCAGGCCGGATACCAGGTCTGGTTCGCGTATCAGGAGGAGGGGTCCTACGAGGAGGGGCCGCCGAACCTCACCGAGAGCCTGAAGCGCGACCGGCGGTGGTGCCAGGGCAACCTCCAGCACTTTTGGTTTTTGTTCGCGCCGGGGACGCCGTTCACAAACCGCATTCACATTTTCTTCGGCCTCATGGCCTATTTAACCGCTCCGCTGCTGGTGTTCTTCATCGGGCTGAGCTCATGGGATAGCCACGTGAAGCAGCGTTTCGCGGTTTACGTCGCAGAGCCGTGGGTTCCTGTCTCTGGCGTATGGACGTCCGGCGTGCTGCTCGCCCTCACGCTCACCCTGCTCTTCCTTCCGAAGCTCCTTGGATTCCTCCACCTCCTGCCGCGCACAAAGGAGTTCGGCGGCGTAACCCGCGCCCTGCTCAGCACCGTTCTCGAAACACTGCTTTCCGTCCTTCTGGCCCCGGTCCTGCTCTTTTTTTACACCAAATTTGTTGTCCTCACTCTGCTCGGTCTGCGCGTGACATGGAAGACCCAGAACCGCGATGAATCATCGATCCCGTTCGGGGAGGCGCTCAGGACATTTGGCGCTCCCACGCTGTGCGGGCTTGCCGCTGGAGCCGCGGCACTCGTCTGGTCCCCAACTTTGCTTCCGTGGCTTTCGCCCGTGCTGGCCGGGCTCGTTCTCGCGATTCCCACGGCCATGATCACCAGTTCGGAAGCTGTCGGCGGGTGGCTCCGTAAGCTCGGCCTGCTCCTGATTCCCGAGGAAGCCTCCGTGCCTCCGGTGCTCCGCGACCTGGACTGCCCGGCCGGGGAGGATGCCATGGCGGTCTCGGGGGTCATGCAGGTTGCGATTTCGCCCGAGGTGAATGCCCTGCATTCCTCGCTCCTGCGGCGTTCGCGCGCACGCGCCCGGCACAAGGCGGACCACCTCGCCGGACTCCGAAAAAGGCTGATTGAGGAAGGCCCGCAGGGACTGGCCCGCCGCGAGCTCAGCGCTCTGCTCTGGGATGCGGAAGCCGTCGAGCTACTCCACCGCGACATCTGGCTCTCCGCCGAGCAGGACCTCCACCCGTGGTGGAGGCATGCCCTCCGGCACTACAACGAAAATACGATCCGCCTCGACCGCCGCGACTTTCAGGGTTTGTAGAAGGAAGCGATCGCGTCGGCGACAGCTTCGATTTCTTCGCCGCGGAGTTCCGGGAAAATAGGGAGCGCGAGCGACTCGCGGGATGCGGCCTCCGCCACAGGAAAATCCCCGGACTTGTAGTCCAGGCAGGAAAAACAATCCTGAAGGTGGAGCGGAACGGGATAGTAAATCGCGCAGCCGATGCCTCCGGCCTGCAGGTGGGCCATGAGCGCGTCGCGGTCCCGCGCGCGGATCACATACTGGTGATAGATGTGGCTGTTCTCGAGCCCGTCATCGGGCGCTACGGGCGGCGTCACAAACTCCCCGAGCCCGCGCTTGGAAAATGCCTCCCGATAGTGTGCGGCATTCCTCCTGCGCCCGGCATTCCACTCCGGGAGATGGGAGAGTTTCGCGTGGATCACCGCGGCCTGGAGCGCATCGAGCCGGAAATTTCCGCCCACCTCACGGTGAAAATACCGTTGCTCCATCCCGTGGTTCCGCATCAGGCGGAGCCGCGCGGCGAGTTCCTCGTCGCGGCAGACCGCGATTCCGCCGTCGCCGGCACCCCCGAGGTTTTTTGTGGGGAAAAAGCTGAAATACGCGGAGTCTCCGATCGCGCCGGCTTTCTTCACGCCGTCCTTTCCGCGGAATTCCGCGCCGACCGCCTGCGCGGCATCCTCGATCACGGGAAGGTCGAATCGCTTCGCGATCGCAAGGATCTCGTCCATGCGGCAGCAGGTTCCGAAAAGATGGATCGGGATGATCGCGCGCAGGCGGTTTCCGCGCGGAGTGAGAACCGCCCCATCCGGCCCCCGCGTGCAGCGGGTTTCCAAAAATTCCAATAGCCTGTCCGGGTCGAGGTTCAGCGAATCCTTCTCGACGTCCACAAAAACCGGCTCCGCCCACATGCGGTGGATGCATCCGGCCGTTGCAAAAAACGTGTAGGGAGTCGTGAGGACGGCATCGCCCGGACCGATCTGCATCGCCATCAGGATCGCGAGCTGCGCATCCGTTCCCGAGGACATGCCGACCGCATGGCCGCAGCCGACAAAGTCGCGGAACGCCGCCTCGAAATCCTCAACGGCCGCTCCCAGAATAAACTGCTGCGTCTCGAAGAGCCGCGCGACGCGCGACGCGATGTCACCCTTCACCAGCGCGTGCTGGCGGGTCAGGTCGAGAAGAGGAACGCGCACAGCGCGTTATTTCTTCACAACGCCGAACTCGGCGCGGCGGTTGAGAGCCCATGCGGATTCACTGCTGCCGGGATCCGCAGGCATCTCTTTTCCAAAGCTCACCGTCTGGATGCGCCCGGCCGGCACGCCGGCGTCGATCAAGGCCTGGCGGGCTGCCTGCGCGCGACGCTCGCCGAGCCCCCGGTTGTATTCCTCGGTTCCGCGGTCGTCTGTGAATCCGGCCACGATCAGGTTGCCGCGGGAGGACTTCATCGCGGTCGCGACCTGTTCGATCTTCGGCTTCTCGGCGCTGGAGACCTCGATGCTGTCATAACCGAAATAAACAGGTGAGAACTGCCCGCGTGCGACGGTGTCGCCGAAGAAATTCGATCCTTCGACGCGGTCGCCGAGCGGTGTGCCGGTTACGAAGTCGCCGTCAACCCCGGCATACTGGCCGGCCTTGTTCTTGTTGCACGCGGAGAGGGAGAGGACAAGCGGGGCAACGAGTGCGATGAGGACAGGAAGTTTGCGCATCCACATCAGATGCAGGATATCAGCGGGAAAATCAACTTTTTCCGCTCAATCGGGCCTGCGATAGGCGGGAAGTCGTGGGAAAGACCCGATTCGGGGAATATCAAACAGCGTTCCAGCGTGAAAGTGATGCTGGGCAGGCAAACTCGTTTTGCAGAAGCGGCGCCTTGTTCCCGCTTGCCCCACGGGTAAGATGACTCTGTGAGACGATGGATCCTTGGAATTTTTCTCCTGTCCGGAGCGGGAGTTGTTTTTCTCACTGGGACGTATTTTTTCTGGGCCGGAACAGAGTGGGGTGAACTCCAATCGGTTCGTGCGGAGATCAAAAAGAACGGGCTTCCGGTGGAACGCCGGGATTTTTTTCCAGAGTTTCCGGCAGACGACCGGAATGCCGCGCCGCTGTTGAAGCGTGCCGCCGGGATTGTCAGGACGATGCCGAAAGATTCGCTGGCTCTGCGCTGTGTGCCGGGGACCCCGGGCAACACATACAAAAACGACACGGCCCGGCTTCCGGACGCCGAACTCGCAGTGATCCGGAGTTTTCTTGCAGAGCCCGCCGCGGCGGAAGTCCTCCGGCTGCTCAATGAGGCCGCATCGAAAGAGGAATGCGATTTTGCCAGGGACTATGCCAAGGGGGTTGCTTTGCCTCTCGAGGATGCGACACCGATGATCCCAGCCATCCGACTTCTTCTTAACCACGCGTGGTGCCTGGCAAAGGATGGGGATGTCTCCGGCTCTGCCGCCGAAATTCGCTCGGCCATGAAGATCTGTTCGTTCTACATGCGGGACCCGATTCTCATCCCATGGCTGGTCGGAATTACTTGCGAGCAGATGTGCCTCAGTTCCATGATGAATCTGCTCGGGCGGGAGGAAATTGCGTCTGGCGAAATTGAGGGCTTGGAAGCCTGCGTAAAAGCCCATCGTGAGCTGGCCCGCCCGTCGCTTGTCCGTGCGCTCGACGGCGAACGGGTTTTCTGCGGCGGAAGCATTTTCGATCAGTTTCTTTCCAGGAAGATCGGTCCTAATGCCATTTTATCGGCGGTATTTGGTCAGGGAGTGCTCACTGAAACGGAGCGGAAAAGGCACGCCCTGACGCTCTGGGTTTACCAGAACCCCCTGCGCCCGTTCCTTGCGTCTGATTACGCCGCCTACCTCCGGTTCATCTTGGGCATGAGGAAGGTGATTCTCGATCCCCGGGCTGGCGAGGCGGAGGCGGAGCGGGTTGTCCGGGCAATCCCTCGCACGGCACTGCTGACGCAGCTGTCCGCTCCAGGATTTCAAAACCTGACCAAAAAATTGCATGAGGTTGAAACCTCGCTGGATCTTGCCCTCATAGGGCTGGGCGCGGAGAGATACCGTATTTCGAACGGCCATTATCCGCAGGAACTCCAGGAGGTTCCATGTCTGGGGCCATTCCCCAGCGACCCATTCACGAAAGAGGAATTTCATTACAAGGAATCCGACGGAAACATTCTCCTTTACAGCGTTGGCCCCGACCTTGTGGATAACCAGGGAAACCCTGCCAAGGTGAACAACAAGTCGGATATTGTCTGGTCGGTCAGAAGAGCTCTCGGTTCTGAAGAAGCCCGCTGAACTTGTTTGGTTCATGCGGAAACCCCGAAATTGGTGGTCCGTGAGGAATGACGTCAAGTGAGAGTGGGTCGTGTGGAGTTGTTCGCCTTGCATGTCCGGGGAGTCTCTGGAACAAAGGTGGGATGACCGATGAATTGAACCAGGCCGTGGAGAGCGGCCGACTTGACAAAAAAACCGCCGACGTGCTCGGCCGCCTCACGCCCGGAGCCTACTGCCAACACAAAAGCTGGGGCTTCGGACGTGTGGCGGAGTGGAATCTGATCGCGGGACAGGTTTTTATTGATTTTGCGGGAAAGAAAGCACACCCGATGCAGGCCGTGTATGCGGCCGAGACGCTGATCGCGATTCCCGAAGACCACATCCTCGCCCGCAAAGCTGCGGATGCCGGAGCGGTCCGGGAGCAGGCAAAATCCGATCCGCTCGGCCTCACGCGCCAGATCCTCGGCGACCTCGGCGGCAAGGCGACCGCCGACCAGGTTGCCGCAGCCCTCCAGCCGGAAATTTTCGATGCCGCCGGATTCAAGAAGTGGTGGGAGGTGGCGAAGAAAAAAATGAAGGCGGACGGACACTTCCAGATTCCGACCAAGAAGTCCGATCCCTTTGTCCTGCTCGACGCGCCGGTGAGTCCCGGTCGCGGGTTGATCGAGCAGTTCCGCGTGGCCCGGCATACCAAGGATCAGGTCGCCGCGCTCGACCAGATCACCAAGGCGCTCGGCGACCTCGCCCACGAGGTCGAGGAACTCCAATCCCTTGCCGTCCAGATCGAGGAGACGGCGGCGAAAGGCCGCAAGCTCCAGTCCGCAGCCGCCGTCGAGATGCTGCTGGCGCGCGATGAAATCCTGGCGCGTCACAGCGCTCTCAAGCCCGGGCCGGAGGCACCGGCGGTTTCCGATATTTTGATCGGGGAGGAGACCCGTCTTCCCGCGCTGTTCGCGGCGCTGCCGGCTTCCAAGCACCGCAAGGTTCTTGAATCGTTTGAAGCGGCATTCGGCGAGCGCTGGGTCGACAAGGCCCTCAGGCTCGCGCAGCAGGCCGGCTCCCGGCTGGTCGTGGAAATTTCCAGGCTCTTTGAGAAGTCGGAAAAATCCGACGTGATGAAGTCCGCCCTCTCGCGCTGGATCAGCGAGCGCTCGATTTCCTCTGAGACCTTGATCTGGCTTTGCAAGGAGCGCGGAGCGGGGTTCGACGGGCTTTTCAACGCGGAGCTTCTCGCCGCTGTGTTCAGCGCGCTTGAGAGCGACATGCTGGCCGAGCGCCGGACGTCCCGCCTGCGCGATCTTCTCATGGATGATCACCCGCTCCTCGGCGAGCTCATCGCCCATGCCGACCGCGACACCGTCCGCGACATCATGCGCAAGCTCATCCTCACCCCGGTCTTCGACGACCTCACGAAACGCTCGCTCATGGCGCGCATTGTGAAGCTCTATCCGGAGACACAGAACCTCATCACCGGGGACACACCCGATGAGGAAAAAGTGGAATCCCTCACCGTATCCTGGGCCAGCATGGAGAGGCGCAAGGCCGACTACGAACACCTCATCTACAAGGAAATCCCGCAGAACCTCCGCGATATCAACGTCGCCAAGGAACAGGGCGACCTTCGCGAGAATTTTGGATTCAAAGCCGCCAAGGAACAGCAGCGGGTTCTCGAACGCCGGAAAATCGAGGCCGAGCGCGACCTCTCCGCCGCCCGCGGAACCGACTTTGAAAGCCCGGATTCCTCGCAGGTTTCGATCGGCACGGTCGTCACACTGGTGCCCGAGTCGGGCGATGTGGAAGTTTACAGCATCCTCGGAGCATGGGACAGCGCGCCCGACCTCGGAATCGTCTCCTACAAGGCCGCCATCGGACAGATCCTCCTCGGCCGCAAGCCGGGCGAGACGGTGGAACTGCCCGGGGACACCGGAACCCGCCGCCTGAAGATCGAGAAGATCGTGACTTTCACGGAATTCGATCTCCTGCGCGAGAAGGTGCATTCCCTCAGCCCGGCGGAAGGCTGAGGCCATCCGCGGGGATGAAGGCGCGCGCGCAGACGGATCCGGAACTCCTGCTTCGCGGAGAATTTTTCCGGCGTGATCCGGTCACCTGTGCGCGCGGGCTCATCGGCTGTGAAATTCTTTGGGAGGGCTGCGGCGGGATCATTGTGGAGACCGAAGCGTATTCGGTCCGCGACGACGAGGCCTGTCACACGTTCAGCCGTCCGTCCTCCCGCGCATTCGTCGCCGCGCACCCTCCGGGGACGGCATACGTTTACCTGAGGATATCAAAGGCCGCTGATCTCCCCTGGAGGTTTGTATTTCTCGGAAGCGACTGCCTGAGTTCCCCGCTCTGACTGCGACGCGAGCTCCCGCAACGTTCGCCTGGCGCGTGAGCGTGCGGTAAAAAGATCCCACAGCAGGAGCGTGAGCGGATAGACGATGATCGAGAAAATCGCAGCCGTCGGGAAGACTCCCACCAGAAACGGAAGAGGCGCCTGTTTCAGCAGCGCGACGAGGTCGTGGGTGGGCACCTCCGATGGCCCGTGGCCGAGGATCAGGCAGCCCATCCGGTATTGGGCATAAACGCAGATCGGGAACGTCAGCGGATTGCTGATCCACGTCGCCGCGATCGCAGCCGGCACATTCACGCGGGTGAAATAAGCGATGAGCCCCGCTGCCAGCATCTGGAACGGCGCCGGCATCAGCGCGAAAAACGAGCCGACCGCCATGCCGCCGGCAAACCGCCTTCTCGTCGGGTGCCAGAGCTCGCTGCGGAAGAGCCTGTCTCCGAGCCTGCGGTGCAGCCAGGTGCCGCGTACATGCTTCGCCCGCGGAAGGTGCCGGAGATATTTTCCCAGCGGTGATCGTCTCCAATGGATGGCTTTCATTTATGTTTTCACGATCAGGCTTGCCAAGAAGAGGAACAGGGGCTCTAAATGCATGCCGTATGAAGAAGATCGAGGCCATCATCAAACCCTTCAAAATGGAAGACGTAAAGGAAGCACTCGCCGAAATCGGCATCGAGGGCATGACGGTCACCGAGGTCAAAGGCTTCGGACGCCAGAAGGGGCACACCGAAATCTACCGCGGAAGCGAATACACGGTGGACTTTCTTCCCAAGGTCAAATTTGAAGTCGTCGTGACCGATACCATGGTTGACAAGGCGGTCGCCGCGATCTCCGCATCCGCCAAGACCGGCAAAATCGGCGACGGAAAAATCTTCGTGCTGCCGATCGAAAATGCGGTCCGCATCCGCACCGAGGAAACCGGCGAAAACGCGATCTGAAGTTTTTCAAGACGCCTGATTCATGGACCTGTTTCAGGCGCTGATTCTCGGCCTCGTTGAAGGGCTCACGGAATATCTTCCCGTCAGTTCCACCGGCCACCTCCTCCTCGCCCAGCGCATCATGGGCATCGCCTCGAGCGATGCGGCGGACGCCTTCGCGATCTGCATCCAGGCCGGCGCCATCCTCGCCGTCCTCGGGCTCTACCGGAAGCGCGTCGGGCAGATGGCCGTCGGCATGCTCGGGCGCGATCCCGACGGGCGCCGGCTCGCGCTCAACATCCTCGCCGCCTTCATCCCCGCCGCGGTCCTCGGGTTCATCCTCGAAAAGACGATCAAAAAATTTCTTTTCGGCGGAAACGAATGGGGGCTCTGGCCGGTCGTTGCGGCCTGGTTTGTCGGAGGCGCCGCGATTCTGGCCGTCTCGTTTTTCAAGAAGCGCAATGCGGATCGAAAAGGCCTCACCCTCGACGCGCTGACCGTCCGGATGGCGGTGGTCGTCGGGGTTGCCCAATGCCTCGCGATGTGGCCGGGCGTGAGCCGGAGCCTCATCACGATTGTCGGAGGCCTGCTCGTCGGGCTCTCCCTTCCCGCCGCAGTCGAATTCAGCTTTCTGCTCGGCGCTCTCACCCTCTCCGCCGCGACGGCATACGATGCCTTGAAGCACGGCCGCGAGATGCTCGAGGCGTTCGGACCGGCGCCGCTGGCCGTCGGCTTTCTCGCCGCATGGGTCTCCGCCGTCCTCGCGGTCAAGTGGATGGTCGGCTACCTGAACAAGCACGGGATGGACATCTTCGGATGGTATCGCGTCGCGCTCGCCATCGTGGTTGCCGTCTGGCTGCTCAAGGGTATTCCTTCCTAGCGTTCACCTCCCCGATTTCGGGTTTGCTTCCGCCCGGCTTTGCGGCGACACTTGCGGACAACCGGAGGTAATCTTATGGAAATCACCACACCCGTTGGTTCGATCCTCGACAGGAAAGGCCACCAACTTTGGTCAATCAATGCCGGAGCAACCGTGTATGACGCGATTGCCCTCATGGCGGAAAAAAATGTGGGGGCGCTTCCCGTGATGGAGGGCTCGAAGCTTCTCGGCATGATTTCCGAGCGCGACTACACGCGCAAAGTCATCCTGCACGGCCGGGTTTCGCGGGAGACGCGTGTCGTGGACATCATGACCAGCGATGTGTTCACGGTTGCGCCGGGCGACTCGGTCGAGGATTGCCTGGAGATTATGACGAAGAATCACATCCGCCACCTTCCGGTCATCGAGTCCGGCGATCTGGCCGGCATTGTTTCGATCGGGGATCTGGTCAACTGGATCATCCTGGCCCAGGCGGGCAGGATAGACGATCTGCAGCGTTATGTGACCGGCGCCTACCCGGCCTGAGCGGAACCCCGATGCCGGACGACATCATTCCCGACCTCCAGGCCTGCGTCCTCTGCGAGGATGTGCGCCAGGAGGCCAGCGGCCAGCAGACGCTTGTCGGGATCATCGGGATGATTCCGGCTCCGGTGATTCCGATTGGTTTTTTCAAGCTCTGCCTCTGGACCCGCTGGTGCGGCGGGACGGGGAGCTTTCTCCAGACTTCGCTGATCCTCAACCCGGACGACGACCAGCCGATCGCGCAGAGCGAAGTCCAATTCACCCTGCCATCGCTCGACGCCCACGCGACGAACGTTCATGTCTTCGGCGGCGTCCAGTTTCAAAAGCACGGCCTCTATACCGTGGAGGTGCGTGTGGACAACGAACTCCGGCTGCGGTTCCCCCTGCCGGTCGTGCCTGTCCAGCAGAACGGCTGATCAGTTCCGCCAGAGCGAGAGCGCGCAGATGACCAGCGCCGCCCCCCAGATGACGCCGCCCGCCGCAGCGGCCTTCCAGCGGAGGGAGTTTTCCGTCAACCATGTGATCGCATCACGCAGGAGGTAGGGCATGCCGACGAAGAAAAGTCCGGCGATCACCCACGCGTAGGCGAGCGCGGCGAGCAGCAGGCGGGTGGGTTCGTCGCGCAGGACGGCCGACCCGAGCAGCGGCTCGGCGGCGAGCAGCAGCAGCATCCCGAGGGCGCGCACGGCAAGAAATTCCGGGACATAGATCCACGAGAGGATCGCTCCGGCGACGATGGCCAGGAGCATGACATTCCGCAGTGGCGAAAACTCTCCGAGGTCGATCGTGCGGACGAGAAGAAAGCTCCAGACCGCTGCGATGGCCAGAAGCACGGTTGCAGCCGGGCGCGAGCGCGGAAAGGCTTTTGCCATGGTGATGCACGAACCCTGCTGCGCGAGCGCGAAGGCATGGCTGGCGATGAGGAGGATCCCGGCGGCAAGGCCGGTGGTGAAAAGAGACAGTTGGTAGATCATGTGGTTTTCGACGATGCGGGAGTTTTCCGGCGCGCTTCTTTTTCCCATGGCCGCTTCTCCAGCGCGCTGACCGCTGCCGCGACCTGGGCTTCTTTTTTGCTCAGGCCCTCTCCGCGTCCGAGCTCCTGCCCGTTCCAGACGACACGGCAGACGAACCGCTTGGAATGTTCCGGTCCAGTCTGTGAGAGGAGTTCGTATTCCGGGGCGTTCGGGGAAATCGATTGGAGCAGCTCCTGGAGGATTCCCTTCGGGTTGATTTCCTCCGGCTGGCTTGCGAGGTCGGCAAACGTTTCCTCCATCTGCCGGAGCAGAAAAATCCGCGAGGCCTCGAACCCGCCATCCAGGTAAATCGCCCCGACCACCGCCTCGAATGCGTCGGCCAGCGTGGAGGCGCGCTCGCGTCCGCCGCTCGATTCCTCGCCGCGGCCCATCATCAGGAAGCTTCCGAGATCCAGCGCGAGCGCGCGGGCGTTCAGCGCCATCCGCGAGACGATCCGCGTGCGCAGCTTCGTCATTCGGCCCTCGCTGAAATCCGGAAACATCCGGAAAAGATGTTCGGTGACCACGACCTGGATGACCGCATCGCCGAGGAACTCGAGCCGCTGGTTATCGAAGGGATAATCTTTTCTTTCCAGCGAGATGCTCGGGTGTGTGAGCGCCTCGGCCAGGAGAAGCCCGTTGCGGAACTTGTATCCCATCCGCTCTTCGAGCGGGTTCATGATTGAGCTGGTCAGCATGTCACGCCCGCTTCCCGAGCAGCTGGTCGGGATTCAACTTTTTGAGCGCCGGGACGGTGAAGAGCCCGTCCTTGCGGATCAGCTTCCCGTCGAAGCGGACCTCGCCGCCGCCGTAATCCGGGCGCTGGATGCAGACCATGTCCCAGTGGATCCGGCTCGTGTTCCCGTTGCCGGCGGTCTTGTAGGCCTGGCCGGGAGTGAAGTGGAACGATCCCGCGATCTTCTCGTCGAAAAGGATGTCGCGCATCGGGTGGAGGATGTGCGGGTTGAACCCGAGGCTGAACTCCCCGATGAAGCGGGCGCCCGCGTCGCTGTCGAGGATCCGGTTGAGCGCGGCCGTGTTGTTCGCGGTCGCGTTGATGATCCGGCCGTTGCGGAATTCCAACCGGACGTTGTCGAATGCGTGGCCCTGATAAATGCTCGGCACGTTGAACGTCACGTGTCCTTCGACGCTGGTTTTCACCGGGCAGGAAAAAACCTCGCCGTCCGGGATGTTGCGGTCCCCGCCGCAGACGACCGAGCCGATCCCCTTGATCGAAAAGTTCAGATCGGTGCCGGGCCCGGTGATCTGGACCCGGTCGGTCCGGTCCATGAGGTCCTTCAATGAGGCCATGCCGGGGGTCATGCGCGAGTAGTCGAGCGTGCAGACCTTGAAGAAGAAGTCTTCGAATGCCGGCGTGCTCATCTGCGCCTGCTGGGCCATGGCCGGAGTCGGCCACCGGAGCACGACCCATTTCGTCTTGTTGATCCGCCAGTCCATCACCGGGCGCATTCCGCCGGCGATCAGGCGCATCTTTTCATCCGGCACATCCGACATCTCGGTGATGTTCCGGCTGCCGCGCACCGCGATGTAGGAGTGCATTTTTTTCATGCGGGCCAGCTCGACGGTCCCGGTGACCACGACCTGCTCCTCCGTCGCGCCGAGGGCGAGCTCCCTGGCGATCCGGGAATGGTGGATGCTCACAAACGGCACCGCTCCGGCGGCGCGCACCGCCCGGATCAGGGCCACTGCGATCGCGTCCGGCGCGTCAAAAACCTCGATGAGCACGTTCTCCCCCTTGCCCAGCTTCGTGGAATGGCGGACCAAAACCTCCGCCAGCTTGTCGCATCGTGGATCCTGCATCCCGCCGAATCTCTCGCTTCGGCCGGAAAAATCAATGCTGGAAACCAAATTTTACGGAGAAAAGGAATTGACTTCCTTCGCCGGTTTCATAATTTCCTCTGCTCCACTGATCCGATTTCTATGAAACGCACTTACCAGCCTTCCAAGCGCACGCGCAAGCAGCAGTTTGGGTTCCGCGCGCGCATGAAGACCAAGGCGGGCCGTCAAACACTGAACCGCCGCCGCCAGCGGGGACGCAAACGCCTCCTGCCAAAGGGTGTTGAAATCCACTTCGCCCGCCACACCGCCGCCTGAGCGGTTCCGTTTTCCAAAGTCCGCCCACCTGCGCGACGGCCGGGATTTTGCCCGGGTGCGGGAGGGCGGCAAAGCGGTGCAGGGCCGGCTGTTGAAGCTGGCCCTTTTCTGTCCCCGGACCGGGGGCGTTGCAAAAGTCGGGATCATCACGTCGAAGCGCGTGGGAGGTGCCGTGGTGAGGAACAAAGTCCGCCGGAGGCTGCGTGAACTGGTCCGGCATTCCCGGGCTCATTTTCCTCCAGGCAGCCTGATCGTCGCCATCGCCAAGCCCGCCGCCGCCGCTGCATCGTTTGATGAATTGCGGGAGGAATGGTTGCTTCTCGCCCGCCGGCTTTCCATTTTTCCGGCTGCCGCCTAAGAGGGCTGTGGACCCGATGCGGATGATGTTGAAAACCCTGACTTGACGGGACGTCCCGGCCCGCCGTTCCATCCGCAGCGGTCGGTCCGGAGGCCCGCCCCTACCTTGCATGGGCTGAGGAGCCTCCTTTTCATAGCACCCAGGAGGGACTCTGCCTGCAGCGGGGCTGGACTCTCTGCCGCCAACCGATACGATCCCATCGTGAAAACGCCTGCATTTCTCATTGCGTGCTGTGCCGCGCTGTTTCCGATGGCCCCTGGCTTTGCCGGGGAGAAACCCGAAATCGAATTTCCCTCGCCGGACGGGCGGTTTGTGTTCCGCGAAACATTTGATCCGGCCCGCGTCACGCTCGATCTGGTGGAGAAGGCTTCCGGAAAACTGGTTTGCCATGTCCTGGATTCCAGCGACAACGGCCCCCGTCTGCAGGGCGACATCCTCTGGGCCCCGGATTCCAAGCGCTTCGCCCTGAGCAGCAGCGAAGTCCGGCTCTCATGGTCGGTCAGCGTCTTCGTGCAGGAAGGAGGCACGTTCCGCGAGGCCGAACTCCCGACCCTCGCCGACCCGGAAATTCCCGCAAAATACGAAAAGGATGAGCGCCTGTTTCATTGGAGCGGCATCGGCGTATGGAGTCCGGTCCGATGGCAGAAGGACGGTTCTCTGGAGGTCAATGGAAAGTCGACTTACGATGGCAACGGGAATTGGGTGACCTCGGAACGCACGGTCGTTCTTGCGCCGGACAAGGCCGGAAAATGGCGGATCGTCCGCTCGAAAAACAAGGTCACCAGCCACTTCGAGTGAGCTCCTGATATGAACGCCTCCCTTCCCTCATTCGTCTGCAAAAAGCCGGCGCTGGTTTTTTTCTCCCTGCTGGTTCTTTCCGTTACCGCTTATTGCGGTGGCGCGGGATGGCCGGAGGGGTTCTCGGTTGCCGAAGACTCGGTTTCGCCCGACGGCCGGTTCGGCGCGCTCATTCCTTCCCGCGAGAAAGCCGGGGATATGGATGAAGACACGATCCAGAACTTTCTTGCGGAGATCCCGACCCACCGGAAGCTCGCCGCCATCCGTGGCGCGCACTATTTCTCCGGAGAAAACCATCGCGACCTGCATGTTGCGTGGGCGGGGGATTCGAGCTGGGCCGTCGTCACCTACGACGGGCGATACGGCTTTGAAAATATCACCGCCATTGATATGCGCGGCTCCAAGTGCCTTCAAACGGATATTGGCTCGCATATCCAGAAGGCGCTCAACTCCGCAATCAGCCGCCAGACCGGAGACCAGGGGAGCACGTGCTATGGCGCCGCGCATTTCCGATCCGGAGCCAGCGGCGAAATCCTCGTCCGGGCCACCGGCCTCACCAATCCGAAGTGCTATCCCACCGACGAGCAGCTTTTTGCGCTTTTTCAGGGAACCTTCAACCCCGCTTCCGGGAAGTGGACGCGCTCGGAAGCCCAAAAGATCGAATCGATCGACGACATGGAAACCGCCTTTTCGGGCAGCCTCGATGAAGGGATCACGTTTGCCACCGAGGAGAACCGCCTCGCGTGGTATGACGACCGCCTCAATGAGGTCTATGGCGCCGTCCGGGTCATCTTGCCCGCCGGGCGCTTCGCGAAGGTGAAAAAGGAGCAGATCGCCTGGCTGAAGAAACTCGAAGCCACCGAACAGATGGGACAAAAAAGCGACCTGATCGGAGCGCGCATCCAGGAACTCCAGAAGCTCGTCTGGTAGCCCGTCCGGGCGCGTTGCTTGAAGAATTGCGACAGGAAGGGTTGCTTCTTGCCCGCCGACTTTCTATTTTGCCGCCTCTCGCATGATCTCGTTGTCCGTATTCCTCATCCGCGTTTATCAGCTTGTGCTGTCGCCCGCCATCCAGGCGGTTTGCGGCCCCGGCTGCGGGTGCCGGTTCGAGCCGACCTGCTCGGAGTATTTCATCCAGGCCCTTCGCGGGCATGGATTTTTCAAGGGGATCGGCCTGGGGATCGGCCGCATCGCCCGATGCCACCCATGGGGCGGATGCGGGCATGACCCCGTGCCCACCGCCAACAAATTTTCACACTAATGGACCGCAAAGCCTGGATCGCAATCATTCTCTCCGTCGCCGGACTCTTCGGCTGGCAATGGTATGTCGGCAAATACCTGACGCCGCCCGCCAAGGCCGCAACCGCCGCTGCGACACCCACGCCGCCGCCCGAGGGGCCGGCTCCCGCTCCCGCGGTTGCTCCGGCACCTGCGCCCACGCCTTCCGGCCCCGTGATGACCGCGTATGCCGAGAGCCTTTCCGCCAACGGCACGGAATTCGTCTTCAACAACGATGCGGGCGGCATCGAGAAGGTGATCCTCCTGACCCACCTCGGCGAGAACCGGCAGAGCGTCGCGCTCAACCGCGACCGCGGGATGCCGATCGGCGCGCTGGGATTCAACCCGGGCGAGGTGCTCGGGGGGTTCGAGATGCGCACCGACAGGACAAAAAACGAGGCCTCGTTCTTCAAGTCCGCCGAGAGCGGGCTTGAGCTGACCAAGCGGTTTGTCCTGCCTCCCGCCTCGGATAAAACCCGCATCTATACGGTGAGCTTGGAAATTTCCTTCCGGAACTCCGGCGCCTCCGAGATCCAGGTCCCGCCGTTTTTTGTCGGCACCGGGGGATCGGCCCCGATCCACGTGACCGACATGCCGATGTATACCCGCTTCGACTGGTCGAGCGCCGGGAAAATGACGACCATCGACGTGAACTGGTTTTCCCCGAGCACGATCCCGTTCATCGGCATCCAGACCCGCGGCGAGCGTCTGCTCTATCTTGAGAGCAAGCCCGACATCCAGTGGGCGGCGGTCGCCAGCCAGTATTTCTGCACGATCGTCACCACGAAGGAACCCGGCTCGTCGGTCTGGGCTCGGCGGTTCGACACCAAAAAGCAGAACAACACGCCGGTCTTCGGAATCCAGGGCGCGATCGGCCTCCCCGGCTTCGCCGTCGCCCCGGGCGCCACCGTCACAAAAAACTTTGAGATTTATGCCGGCCCCAAGGATCTCTCCCGCCTGCGCAAGCTGGGAGGCAACCAGGATGCCGTCCTGAATTTCGGGATGTTCGGGTTCATCAGCGAGATCCTCCTCTGGGGGATGAACAGCCTCCAGGGAGTGCTCGGAAGCTACGCCGCCGCGATCATCGTCCTCACACTCATCATCAAGTCCGGCCTCTGGCCGATCCAGAACAAGGCGACGAACGAGATGCGCAAGATGTCCGCCCTCTCGCCGAAGATGACCGAGCTGCGCGAGAAATACAAAGACGACCCGCAGAAGATGAACGAGGAGGTCATGAAGCTCTACCGCGACTACGGGGTCAACCCGCTCAGCGGCTGCTTCCCGATGGTCATCCAGATCCCGATCTTCTTCGGGTTCTATGCGATGCTCGGCTCCGCGATCGAGCTCCGGAACAGCTCGTTCTTCTGGATCCACGACCTCTCGCAGCCGGACACCATCGCCCACGTGCTCGGCTTCCCGATCAACCTCCTGCCGCTGATCATGTCCTGCACGATGATCTGGCAGATGATCATCACCCCGAAGACCGGCGACGCCACCCAGCAGCGGATGCTCTACTTCATGCCGGTCGTCTTCCTGGTCTTCTGCTACAATTACGCCAGCGGCCTCGCACTTTATTGGACAACGCAGAATATCTTTTCTATCGTTCAGCTCTACCTGACGCGGAACCGGCCGCTGCCCACGCTGGTGAAAAAAAGCGTGGCCGCCAAGCGGGAGTCCGCCGGAAAGAAACAGAAAAAGCGACCATGAACCAGACGCCCACGGAAGTTCTCGACACGATCCTCGGATACCTCGGCTTCGTCGTGGAGATCCAGCAGCAGGAGCGCGACGGACACCAGGTCCTCCAGATCCTCACCCACGAGCCCGAGCGCCTGATCGGCCGCCGCGACGTCGTCATCGACGACCTCCAATACCTCGTCAACCGCGTGCTGGCAGCCCAGGAACCTCCCGGGGCCCGCGTCATCGTCGATGTCGAACACCACCGCGCGATGCGCGACGACGCCCTCGTCGAGAAGGTCCTCCACCTCGCGCAGGCGGTCCGCTCGACCGGCCGCCCGATCCAGACCGAACCCCTCAATTCCTACGACCGCCGGATCGTCCACAACGCGTTCAAGGACGACCCCGAGATCGCCACGTGGAGCCCCCAGGACGACGCCCGCGTCAAGCGCATCACCATCCGCCTCCGCCCGAAGAGCTAGGCGGCACCCCGGAGTTCAAGTCAATTTGCGCCGCCCTGTCGGCGCACCCGGGGGGAATCCGGATTGCCGGCCGATTCGATCCGGGTTATGCTTTTCCCATGAAAGTCGAGGAACCAGCCGCCTGCTACCCGGCGCGCGTGCCCGCGTCGCCGGAGGTCGTCGCGCTTGCCACCGAGCTCGTGAGGAAATTTTCCGAGTGCTTCTGGTTCCGGCATCCGGAGGCCAGGGTCCACTACAAGGACGATGTGGAGCTGGTGATCGAACACCTGCGGGAATACGGGGACAAGCGCGCCTGGGCGGCCGCCGGGGAACTGAAAAAATGCCTCTAACCCCGTTTCAGAAGGAAGTGCTTGGCGTGCTGGCGGGCAACCGCTCCGAAGCCAGCCACTTCGCGGGAGGGCTCGTGCTGAATGCGCCGGAGGATTCCGCCCGCTACTCGCACGACTTCGATGTCTTCCACGAGGCCGTCGGGGATTTGGTCGCGGCCAGCGAACGCGATGTCGCCGCGCTCGAGTCCGCCGGATTCCATGTCGAGAAAATCGAGCGCCAGGAGGAATGGTCGAAGCCCTCCTCGTTCCGCAAGGCCCGGGTCCGCCGCAGCGGTTCGGATGTCGAGCTCGACTGGGCGCACGATTCGGCCTTCCGGTTTTTTCCGATTGTGCCCGACGACCAGCTCGGCTGGCGGCTGCACCTCTTCGACATGGCGACGAACAAGGCGCTCGCGCTCTCGGCCCGCACCGAAACCCGCGACTATGTGGACATGGTCGAGCTGGCCCGCAGGTATCCGCTCGAGGCCATCGTCTGGGCGGCCTGCGGAAAGGACCCGGGATTCAACCCTCTTTCCCTGCTCAAGATGATGATCCGGTTCGCGCGGATCGATCCCGTGAAGCTTGAGGAAATCCAGGCGCGCAGGCTGGATCCCTTCGCGCTCAAGGAGGAGTGGATCGCGGCCGCCGACCGCGCGCGTGAGGAAATGACGCGCCTCGCCGACGAGCAGATCGACATGCCGATCGGCGTCGCGTTTGTTGATGAGCAGGGGGCGCCCGGCTGGATCCGGACAACCCCCGCGCTGAAAATCCATTTCCCGTCCCTGCGCGGCTGCTGGCCGACGATGCATCCCGCTTCACCCGAATAACGCGGAACGCCTTCCGCCAGAAAGAGGCCCGAATCCGCCCGTAACAACGCTGGTAGGGTCGGGCCTCCGGACCGACCGCAGACCGTCACTGGTTTGACCTGTCTCAACGTGTAAGCGGCATAATATACCGTTAACACGGTATGGATGACTGCGTCACCTGTCGGCATGATGTCCTGCATGGTCACACGATTGAGTCCCGCCCGACGGGCGCTTGGGAGAGACATGATGCTTGCCAGATTCGCTCCTTCTTCTAAGATGAGTGCAGCGATACCCCCAGATATCAGATTCCTCCAAGGTTCCCCCCAAAGCCGGAGGTAGTAAGGCACATTATGACGGAACACAACCTGCCGTTCAACCGCCGCTCGCGCGGCGTGGCAGCCGCTATTTTTTTGGGAATCGCGCTGGTCCTGATCGGCGCGGGGTATCTGTATTACCGCGTCGAGACGGCGGAAATAACCCGGGACAAATGCCAGACACTGGCCTCGATCAGCGAACTCAAGGCCCAGCAAATCTCACAATGGCGGCACGAGCGGCTTGCCGAGGCCCAGCGCGCAGCGGGCGACCAATTTCTGGTCGCGGTGCTTGAAGAATACCTTCGCGCCCCGGGCGATGAGGGCCTCCGGAGCAAACTAGCCTCGTGCCTCAGACAGGAGATCTTTTCAGACGAGGGACATGCCGGCTCACTGATGTTTGATACCGGTTCCAATATTCTGGCGGTCAATGACGATGCGGGAACCGACTTGAGCGAGGACACCCGCCTTGCCATGCGTGAGGCCCTCGCCACCGGGAAGGTCGGCTTTTCAGATTTTTACTTCGGTCCCACTGGCGTGGTTCACCTCGACATTGTCGCCCCGGTAAAAGACGAGGCCGGAAATCTGCTGGGCGGCGTGATCCTGCGACACGAGGCGGAAGATTTTGTCTTCCCGATGATCGAGTCCTGGCCGGTCCCGACCCACAGCGCCGAAATCATCCTGGTCGAGCGCGACGGCGACGACGCTCTTTTTGTCAATGGGAAGGGACACAAACCGCTCACCCGAAGAGTTCCTCTTTCCCAAACCGACGCTCCCTCCGTGCAGATGGTCCTTGGCAAACGGGGAATCTTCGAGGGCAGGGACTACCGTGGTGTCGAGGTGGTCGGCGACCTGGTGGCGGTTCCCGAGTCCCCGTGGTTTATTGAGGTCAAGATGGATGCTGAGGAGATCTTCGCCGAGGCGCGGGACCGGGCGACGCTCATTTTCCTCGTTGTCGGGTTGCTGGTCCTGATGTCCGGCGGCCTGATCATGGCCTTCTACCGGAACCGGCAGACGAGGATGTTGCGGGGTCTCCTCACCGCGGAGAAGCAGCGGGCGGAGGCGTTTGAGGCGGCGCATCAGACTGAAAGCCGCCATCGCGACATCATCCAGACGAGCGTGGACGGTTACTGCATGGTGGATTCGAAGGCGAACATCCTGGAGGTCAACGACGCGTTCTGCAAAATGCTCGGATACAGCGAGCAGGAACTCCTCTCCATGCACGTCTCCGATGTCGAGGCGGCAATGTCCCATGAGGAGGCCGTCACCACCACGCA
Source organism: Verrucomicrobiaceae bacterium (assembly GCA_007280915.1). Lineage (GTDB taxonomy): Bacteria > Verrucomicrobiota > Verrucomicrobiia > Chthoniobacterales > Terrimicrobiaceae > QYQL01. The sequence continues at coordinate 40,764 of QYQL01000040.1, forward strand.
CCAGATCACCGTGAAAGGCTCCGATCGGTTCGAGACCCGGCAACGGCACAAGGACGGCCGGATTATTGATGTCGAAGTCAGCATCCAATGCCGGTCGGCCGACGGCATGCTGGTGGCGTTTCATCACGACATCACCGAGCGCAAGCGGATCGTGCAAAGCCTGAAAACGAGCGAGGCGAAATTTCGTGAGGTCATCGATTCTTCCCCTGTGGCGATGGCGGGGATCGATGCCAGGATGAACGCTGCGTTCCTCAATCCGGAGTTCGTGCATGCATTTGGCTATACCGTGGAAGACATTCCCACGCTTTCGCTCTGGTGGGAAAAGGCCTATCCCGATCCCGTATACCGGAAATCCCTGGCCGATGCTTGGATTGCCGATCTGGAGAGGACGAAGCGAACAGGAGAGAAGACTTCGCCCGCCGAGGTCGTTGTAAGGTGCAAGGACGGGACCGACAAAAATGTGCTGATCAGCACGTCTCTGAGCGTCAATCCATTGGAGGACGGCTACGTGGTTTCGTTGGTTGACATCACGGAGCGCAAACAGGCGGAGGACGCGCTGCGGGAGGCCGAGAAAATCGCCCGCGAAAAGACCGCGCTGCTGAAGTCCATCATCGAGAGCCCGCAGAGCATCGTCATCTTCGCCCTCGACTGCGACTACCGCTACACGGAGTTCACCGCCGCCCACAGGCAGACGATCAAAACGATCTGGGGCGCGGAGATCGAGATCGGCATGAACATGCTCGACATCATCGGCAGCCCTGCCGACCGGGAGAAGGCGAAACGGAATTTTGACCGTGTGCTGCAGGGCGAGTGCCTGCTTGAGGTCGAGGAATACGGGGATCCTCCGAACCGGTCCTTCTATGAAAACCGATACAGCCCGGTCATGGATGCCAGAGGGAAGGTGATTGGGCTCACGGTATTTGTCATCGATATCTCCGATCGCAGGCGGGCGGAGGAAAACCTTATCCGCAGCGAGCAGCTGCTGCGGGAGTCGCAGGAGACCGCCAATATCGGCCACTACCTCAACGACCTCACCACCGGCCTCTGGGAAAGCTCTCCCACTCTGGACAGGATCTTCGGCATCGGTCCGGACTTTGTCCGCGACACAGATGGCTGGGGGAGCCTGATGCACCCGGATGACCGGGAGAAGACGGTCTCGTATTTCCTACACATCATCGCAAACCGCGAGCCGTTCCGCATGGATTACCGGATCATCCGCCCTTCGGATGGGGAGCTGCGCTGGATGGCGGGCTACGGCGACTTCGAGTATGACAGCTCCGGCAAGGCGGTGCGGCTGGTCGGCTGCATCCAGGACATCACCGAGCGCAAGATGGTGGAGGAGGAGCTGGAAAAGCGCGAGGCCCGCTTCCGCAGCTACTTCGAGATGCCGCTGCACGGGAACTGCGTCACATCGATCGAGAAGGGCTGGCTGGAGGTCAACGACCGCCTCTGCGAGATGCTCGGCTACACGCGTGAGGAATTTGTCAGCAAGACCTGGCCCGAGATGACGCACCCGGATGATCTGGCGGTCGATGTGGAGCAGTTCGACCTCCTCCTCGCCGGGGAAATCGAGAAGTATAAGCTGGAAAAGCGCTTCATCCGGAAGGATGGCACGTTCGTCTGGACGATGATCTCCGTGTGCTGCGTGAGAAAATCAGACGGCGGCGCGGACTATCTTGTCTGCGTCATCGAGGAAATCTCCCGGCGCAAGCACGATGAGCAGCTGCTCGAAGAACACTCTCTGGCGTTGAGGAAGACAAACGAAGACCTGAACCAAAGCCTCCACGCGGCCAGGGAACTTGCGGTCAAGGCCGAATCCGCCGCCCGCGCGAAGAGCCAATTCCTTGCCGTGATGAGCCACGAGCTGCGCACCCCGCTCAATGGAGTGCTCGGGTTTTCGGAACTCCTCGCCACAACATCGCTTGACGCCGAGCAGCAGGATTTTGCGCGGACGATCCGGGACAGCGGCGAGCACCTGCTCTCCATCGTCAATGATATCCTCGACTTCTCGAGCATCGAAAAAGGAACGACGGCGCTCGAGTTAGCTCCGATCACGCTTTCCAAGCTGGTCGAATCCTCCTCGCTGACGGTCCGGAAAACCGCCTCCGACAAGGGGCTCGAGCTCCGCTGCGAGATTGCCCCCGGCGTGCCGGAACAGATCACGGGCGACGAGCGCCGGATCCGCCAGATCCTCCTCAACCTCCTCGGCAACGCCGTCAAATTCACCTCCCGCGGGTCGGCGATCCTGCGCGTGTCGCCGGCTTCCGTGGATGGCGCCGCCTTTCTGGATTTTGCCGTTGCGGATACCGGCCCGGGGATTTCTCCGGAAACGCTCACCTGCCTGTTCCAGCCGTTCACGCAGGGGGACGCGACGCTCCACCGCAGGTTCGATGGCACCGGCCTCGGGCTCGCGATTTCGCAGAAGCTTGCCGAAGCCATGGGCGGCACCATCACGGTGGACTCCGCGCCCGGCAAGGGCAGCACGTTCACATTCCGTTTTCCGATCGGCCTGAAAAAGCCCGTGGTCCGCACGCCGGCCCCGAAAGCCGCCGCCCCGGACAGTTCGACTTTCGGCGGGCTCGTCCTCGTCGTCGATGATGACGGGGTCAACCGCAAGCTCGCGGGAAATTTGCTCCGCAGCCTCGGCTGCCGGGTCGAGTTCGCCGCAAACGGCCAGGAGGCGGTCGAGGCGTGCGGGAAAGGAAAATTCGCCGCCGTCTTCATGGACATGCAGATGCCGGTGATGGACGGCATCGAGGCCACCAAGCTCATCCGCAGTCAGGAAAACGGAAGCGGCCGGATTCCCATCATCGCGCTCACTGCGAACGTGATGCCCGGCGACCGCGAGCACTGTTTCGCAGCCGGAATGGATGGCTTTCTGACCAAGCCGTTCAAGAAAGCCGAATTCGCCGCCGCCCTCGCCAGCCACCTCGCGCCGAAGGACAAACCTTAACCCGGATCCGGCGATTAGAGAATTTTGACAGGATTAACAAAATTTACAGGATTGGTTTACAGGGCAAACGCATTAAAAGCCCCCCGATGAGATCGGGAGAAACAGGGAGCATGGGCGTCCCGCCCGTGAATGGCGCAAGGGCTTCGCATGCAGAGGTCAGTTTCTAGAGCGGTTTCTGATTTATACCATCTCTTGGAAATAACCGGACTTTGCAGCGACCAGGGAGAACAGGCGTCCCGCCTGTTTGGGCAGTGACTCTGCATGCGCAGGCGCGCGTCTTTCATTGGCGGGACGCCTGTGCTCCCCGTTTTTCGCCGGCCTCTTATCGTCGCTTTATTTTCAAGAGACGGTATTACAAGCCACGGCGCTTTGACTCGCACCCTGGCGGGTGTCTCACCCCTCCGGGGCTGTCTGGCCGCAGTCTTCTTCGCTCCGCTTGGTTGCCGCCGTGCCGCCAATACGCATCACCAATTGACCGCCGGGAGAAGGCCGTCCGGTGGACAGCCCGAACGGGCGAGACTGCGAGTCAAAGTGGGGCAACGACAGCGAATCGCAGTAAGTTTCTGATTTCGAGAAATCAAAATAAACACAAGAACGTGTGATCAGGGTCAAAAATACCAACAATAGGGTATATCTATTCTTAAGAACAGGGGTAGTGTCTCGGCCCCGCAAGCCGTTGGATCTGTCCTTCGGGTCTTGTTGGAAGTCCGTAAATGAAAGCACAAAAACAACCATTCCATCTTCTGTGCCTTTGCGTGCCAGTGCTATTGGTTGTATTGCTCCTGGGGTTGATGCCCCGTGCAGAGGCGGCCAACATCACATGGAGCGGGCTGGGGGCGAATGCCAGCTGGTCGGCCGTTGCCAACTGGGCGGGCACTGCGCCCGTTGCCAACGATGGCCTTTTCTTCGGCGGGTCCACCCAGCTGACCAACAACAACAACCTGACCGCCAACACGACATTCGCGGGGTTGACCTTCAATTCCGGGGCCGGCGCGTTCACGCTGTCCGGCAATGCGCTCACGCTCAACGGAACGGTCACGAACAACTCGACGAGCACGCAGACGATCAATCTGGCGATGACCATCAACGCCACGCGCACGTTTGCCGCCCTCACCGGCAACCTGAACATCGGGGGCGTTCTTTCCGGCACCGGCGGCGTCACCAAGACCGGTAACAGCACCCTCACTCTCGCCGGCAACAACACTTACAATGGCACGACGACGATCAGCGCCGGCATCCTCCAGCTGGGAAACGCCACCGCTCTGGGCAGCACGGTCGGCAACACGACGGTCACCGCAGGCTCCCTGGACCTCAACGGGCAGGCCGTCGGCGGCGAGGCTGTGGTCCTCAGCGCCACCGGTTCGCTCGTGAACAACAGCACGACTGCCGCCAGCCTGAGCGGCAACATAAGCGGGCTCGCGGCGGGCACAATCATTGGCGGCAGCGGCAACCTCACGCTCAGCGGCGTCCTGACCAGCACCGGAAACGGCGCATGGTTCAAAACCGGCAATGGCACGCTGACCTTGACCGGCAACAACACGTTCACCCGGGCGCTGAGGATCGGTGCGGGCATTGTGAATATTCAGAGCGACAACGCGCTGGGCGCGCTGAACACCAACGCCGTCACAGTGAACGCGACAGCCGCCCTCGAGATGCAGGGGAATATCACGAGCTCCAGCAAGACTCTGACCCTGAACGGCAATGGCACTGCCAACACCGGGTCGCTGCGCAACATCAGCGGCAGCAACACCTACGGGGGAAACATCACGCTCGCCAGCGCGGCCCGGATCAACTCGGACTCCGGCACGCTGACCCTCGCCTCCGGAAAAACCCTCACCGGCGCGTTTGCATTGACGGTGGGCGGCTCCGGCAACACGACAATCGCACGGGTCATCGGGATCGGAACCGGAACTCTGACCAAGGACGGCGCGGGAACGCTGACGCTCTCCGCAGCGAACACCTACACCGGACTCACGACCGTGAGCGCGGGGACTCTCGTGTATGGGATCAACGACGCCCTGAGCACCGGCAACCTCACCGTGAACGGCGGCAACCTCGACATCCAGACCTTCACCGACACGGTCGGCGCGGTTACCCTGACGTCGGGAAACATCACCGGAACAACGGGAATTTTGTCGGCCACAAGTTTCACCCTCAACGGCACCGGCACGGCTTCGGCAATCCTCGGCGGGAACAGCACCGTCACAAAAACCGGGGTCGGCACGACCACGATCCTCTCGGGCAACAACACGTTCACCCGCAACGTGACGGTTTCCTCCGGCGTCCTCAATATCCGCAGCAGCACCGCGCTCGGCACGACGGCCAACGGGACCACGGTCGCCAACGGAGCGGCCCTGGAGTTGCAGAACAATATCACGGTGGGAGCCGAGGCGTTGAGCCTGAACGGCACGGGCGTGGCCAATGGCGGCGCCCTGCGCAATGTCAGCGGCAACAATGCCTACCAGGGAAACATCACTCTCAGCGGCGCGACGCGGATCAACTCCGATTCCGGCACGTTGACCCTCAGCACGGGGAACCTTACGGGAGCATTTGCACTGACCGTCGGCGGTGCCGGCAACACCACGATCAGCCGCGTCATTGCCACGGGCGCCGGGTCCCTGATCAAGGATGGCGCGGGGACGCTGGTTCTTTCCGGCACCAATACCTATACCGGCAACACCACGATCAGCAGCGGAATCCTGTCCGTCTCCACGATCGGCAACGGAGTGGCCCCCAGCAACCTCGGCAACGCCACGAACTCCGCAGCCAACCTGATTTTGAATGGAGGCACACTCCAATACACCGGGGCGATCCTTTCCACCAACCGCACCTTTACGGTCGGAGCCAGCGGCGGAACGCTCGATGCTTCGGGATCGGGTGACCTCACTTTGACGGCTGCCCCGACACTTTCAGGAACCAACACCGCCCGCACGCTCACGCTCACCGGAACGAACACCGGCAACAACACGCTTTCAGGCGTGATCGCCGACAACGGCAGCGGGGCCACCGCCCTCACGAAGACCGGCAGTGGAACCTGGGTCCTCGCCGGCAACAACACCTACACCGAAATCACAACGGTCTCCGGAGGCAAGCTTCTCGTCAACGGGACCACCGCGACAAGCGCCCTCGTCATCACCGGGGGAAACCTCACGCTGGGCTCGGCCTCGCGGCTGGTTGGCACATCTCCGGCGGTGAGCGTCAGCGCGGGGGCCTCCCTCGCCACGGCGGGCATCGAGACCATCGGCTCGCTCGCGGGCGCTGGCTCCGTGAACCTCGGCGGCACGCTCACCGTCAACGCGACTTCCGGCAACAGCACGTTCGGCGGTCTTCTCACCGGCGCCGGCGGCCTGAAAAAATCCGGGGCCGCTCTACTCACACTGACCGGCAACAACACCTACTCCGGCGGCACCACGGTCGCGGGGGGCGAGCTGCATGTTGCCAGCAGCGGCGGACTCGGCAACGGCACCGTGTCGCTCAACGGCACCGCCGCAACCCCGGCCACCCTTCATTACGGGGTGGCCAACAGCACTCTTTCCGTGGGCGCTTTCACCATGAATGGAAATTCGACCCTGAGCCTTCTGGCCAACGGCGCGGTCCAAAGCTCCGGGACGGTCGCCATCAACGGGACGGGCAACATCCTTTCGCTCGCCGGGAACACCTGGAATCTGGGAACCAACACGCTCCTTTCCGGAACATCCCTCACTCTGGGCGGCGGGGCGGCGGTCTCGCTCACCGGCGCAGCGATCGACGGGAATACGCTCGCGCTGGGCAGTTCGATCACCCTCGGACGCACCAGCTACACTTTCAACTCCACCTCCACCTCGCTCACGCTTCTGCTTTCCGGCACCCTGCACTTCGACTTGGTCTGGACAGGCAATGCGACCAGCCAGTGGAACACCACCGGCCTGAACTGGGAAAAATCCACCGCAGGCGTCAATCCGGCTCCGCCGGAGATCGCTTTCGTCACGAACGACGATGTCTATTTCACCAATGCCGCCGCGACCAGCAGCCCGATCACCGTGGAGGCCGGAGGCGTTCACGCCAGCGGGATGTATGTCAGCAACACGACAGGCGCCATCACATTCCAAGGCGGGGCGATTTCGGCATCCGAACTCACAAAAACCGACTCCGGGGCGCTCACCATCAACTGCACACTGTCGCTGGACGATTTTGACGGCGATCCTTACGGACGATTTGAAAACAGCGGGAGCGGCGACGTGACTCTTGGCGGAGCCTTTATCAAGGGTGAAATTCTCCAGAGCGGCAACGGCACGCTCACCCTGGCCGCGACCAACTCGTTCACGGGCGGCACCGTGGTCACCGGCGGCACGGTGGTGCTCGGTGCAAACAACGCCCTCGGCAGCGGCCTGCTGACCGTGAGCGGCGGCACGGTCAATGCGGGATCCTATTCCCAGACCCTGGGAGCTGTGACGCTCGTCAGCGGATCCATCACCGGCAACGGATCGCTCACCGGCAGCAGCTATTCGGTCGAGGACGGCGTGATCGATGTCCGCCTCCTCGGATCCGGCGCCCTGACCAAGACCACCGTCGGCACGGTGACCCTCTCCGGAAACAACTCCTACTCGGGCGGCACCTTCGTCAATGGCGGCACCCTCATCGGGACCACCACCAGCCTGAAGGGCGACATCCACAACGATGCGGCGGTCGTCTTTAACCAATCGGCCAACGGCACCTACTCCGGCGCCATGACCGGCGGCGGATCGCTTGCCAAGGAGGGCTCGGGAACGGTCACCCTTTCCGGCACCAATACCTACACGGGCCCCACAAACGTCACCGGCGGCACGCTGCTCGTCACCGGCAGCACCGGATCGGGGGCCGTGAGCGTCGCCTCGGGTGCCACACTGGGCGGCACCGGCACCATCGGCGGAGAGACGACCGTGGAAGGAATGATCGCCCCGGGCAACGGGGGAATCGGGACGCTCACCGTCGCCAGCAACCTCAACTGGAAAGGCGCGGCCACTGGAGGAGCCAATACCGACTGGATCTTTGAACTCGGGGCCGGAAATACTTCTGACTTGCTCAGCATCACCGGCGACTTCAACGCGGATAACTCCCTCGGCTCCGTCTTCCGCTTCAATTTCGCAGGCAGCACCGAGCTGGGAACCTTCACGCTGGTCAATTGGTCGGGCGCATCGACCGGCTTCGATTCCGGCTCGTTCAGCTACGACAACCTCGGCCCGTTTCGCGCGGGGACTTTCAGCTTCGGCGTGAACTCCCTTGACTTCACCGTGACGGCCGTTCCCGAGCCTTCCACCTGGATCTCCATGGCGGCGCTGGTTGTCAGCGGGTCGCTGATCGCCCGGCGTCGCCGGAGGTGACAAATTACTTTCTCCCCCGGATTTGATCGCGCCGTGCGCCGTGAAATACCCGCTTTACGGTATAGTATGTCCCGCATATTACGAATATACTGTCCTCATGCGCCCGATCCTTGATCAATGCTGTCCTCAGGCGCGCTTTCCAAGCGTGACATGAAAGCGGCAAAACCCCGATTGCAGGCTGCCAGGAAGCCGCGTCCCGCAGAGTCGCGCGGCGGTTTGAATACCAACGTGGGCACCGAGCTGCAGAACCGCGTCACGGCCCTTGATGCGTCCTCGGAGGGGATCGCGCTCACCGGCCCCGACGGTTGCTACACCTACATCAACCCCGCCCACCTCTCGCTCTTCGGATACCGCGAGGCCGCGGAGGTTCTCGGGAAGAGCTGGCACATCTTTTACACGCAGGAGGAGATCGCCTTTATCGAGAAGTCGGTGTATCCCGTCCTGCTGGAAAAAAAGGTCTGGCGGGGACGGCTCCGCGGCCACCGCAAAGACCGGACCCATTTTGTCCAGGAGCTTTCCCTGAACCTCCTGCCCGATGGCGGGCTCGCCTGCATCTGCAGCGATGCGACCGAGCGCATCGAGGCGATCGAACAGCGCGAACGGCTTTTCTCGGTCTCCAAATCCCTTCTCGTCATCTGCGACTTCGAGGGGAACATCAAGCAGTTCAACCCCGCGTGGACCGACCTGCTCGGCTACACGAGCAAGGAATTGTTAAGCCGTCCGATCCTCTCCCATGTGTTCCCCGAGGATCGGGCCGCCACCGCCGCAGTGATGGAGGATCTCGGGCGCGGGATTCCTATCGTCAATTTTACAAACAGGTTTTTGGCTTCCGACGGGAGGATCCTGACGCTCGACTGGTCGTCGACCTCCTCGCTCGAGCAGGGGCTGATTTTCGCCTCCGCCCACAACATCACGAAGCGGCGCGTGGTCGAGCAGTCGCTCAGGGAAAGCGAGGACAACTTCCGCACGTTTTTTGAGACGCTCGACGACATGGTTTTCGTCGGGGACCAAAACGGTCAAATCCTCTTCAGCAACCGTGCGGCCTCCCGGAAGCTCGGCTACTCCCCGGAGGAACTCCGGACGATGCTCCTGATCGACCTGCATCCCGCAGAGCTGAGGCAGAAGGCGGCGGAGATCGTGGGCGCGATGCTGTGCGGGGAACGCGAGACATGCCCCCTGCCTTTGGAAAAAAAATCTGGCGGCCGCCTCCTCGTGGAGACGCGCGTCTGGCCGGGGAAGTGGGACGGGCGGGATTGCCTGTTCGGACTTTGCAAGGACATCACGGAGGAGCAGGAGGCCCAGCAGCGCTTCGAGCTCCTGTTCCGCAACAGCCCGGCTCTGATGGCTCTCACCACCCTCCCCGAGCGGAGGTTTGTGGATGTGAATACCGCTTTTCTTTCCACCCTCGGATACTCCAAGGAGCAGGTCGTCGGGAAAACGGCGATCGAGGTCCGACTGTTTCCGGATGAGGCCGCCATGGACCTCACTTCCGTAAAACTGGAATCCGACGGGAGGCTGCACAACATGGAAATCCTGGCAAGGCGTGCGGATGGGACCCTCATCGAAGGTCTGTTCTCCGCCGAGGTCGTGGTGATGAAAGGGCAACGGCACCTGCTCACCGTGATGAATGACGTCACGACGCTCAACCGGACGGCCCGGATGCTCAAGGAAAGCGAGGGGCGCTTCCGCCGCGCGGCCGACTCCGCGCCGGTGCTGCTCTGGGAGGCCGACGTAGACGGCCTGTGCAGCAACTTCAACAAGCCATGGCTCGAATTCACCGGCCGCACGCTCGAGCAGGAGCTCGGCAACGGCTGGGTGGAAGGAGTCCACCCGGAGGACCTCGAAACCTGCCTGCGCACCTACCGGCTGGCGCTCCAGGCGCACCGGGAATTCAAGATGGAATACCGCCTTCGTCGCGCGGACGGCGAATACCGCTGGCTGCAGGATCACGGGGTTCCCCGGTTCACGCCCGACGGAGTTTTTGTCGGATTTATCGGGTCCTGCCTCGACATCACCGAGATCAAGGAGTCGAAGCGGCTGCAGGAGGAACTGCTGGACCGCATCCTGAAAATCGCGGGCCGCGTTCCCGGGGTCATCTACCAGTATCGCCTGCGCCCGGATGGCTCCTCCTGCTTCCCGTTTGCCAGCGATGCCATCAAAGAAATCTACCGGGTCACGCCGCAGGAGGTCCGCGAAGATGCCGCAAAAGTTTTTGCGAACCTCCACCCGGACGACCGCGACGGCATCGTCGAATCCATCCTGAAGTCGGCGCAGGACCTGACCCCCTGGCAGTATGAGTATCGGGTCAAGTTCGCCGACGGCACGGTCCGTGCGCTTTACGGCAACGCGGTGCCGCAGCGGGAGGCCGACGGCTCCGTGCTCTGGCACGGTTTCATCACCGACATCACCGAGCGCAAGCAGAAGGCTGAGGAGTTGAAGCTGCTCGCCGAGCGCCTTTCGCTGGCCACGAAGGCGGGGCACGTAGGCATCTGGGACTGGGACGTTGTCAACGACCGCCTCGTCTGGGACGACCACATGTATCGCCAATACGGAATCACGCGGGAGCAGTTCGCAGGAGCTTACGAGGCCTGGGCGGCGGGGCTCCATCCGGATGACCGCGAGCGTGGCGACGCGGAGATCCAGATGGCGCTGCGCGGCGAAAAGGATTTCAACACCGAGTTCCGGGTGGTCTGGCCGGACGGGAGCATCCACCACATCCGCGCCATGGCGCTCGTGCAGAGAAATGCGGACGGCAACCCCCTCCACATGATCGGCACGAACTGGGACATCACCAACCAGAAGCGGGCGGAAGCCATCGTCCTGCAGAACGTGGTCCGCGCCGAGGAGCTCGCCCGGCTCAAGACGCGGTTCGTCTCGATGGCCAGCCATGAGCTCCGGACCCCGATCGCCAATATCCTGCTCGCCTGCGAGCTTCTGAAAAATTTTGGGAATGCGATGCCGGCCGAGCGGTCGCAGTCGCTCCTGTCCGGCCTGATGACCGGCGTGACCTCGATGGTGCGGACCCTCGACGACCTCCTGCTTGCCGGAATGATCGAGGAGGGGAAGCTGCCCTACACCCCGGCCCGCTTCGCCCTGCTCGACTTCCTGAAACGGTGCTGCCTCGAGGTGCAGCCCGACTTGGAATCTCCCTCCCGGATCGAGGTCGCCTTCCGCGATGCCGGGCTGAGCGTTGTGGCCGACGAGCGCCTCCTCCACCACATCCTGAAAAACCTTTTGGAAAACGCGCTGAAATACTCACCGGCCGACACAAAAATCGGGCTGGAAGTCAAGGTTGGGACGGATTCTCTTACCCTCACGGTCGTCGACCGGGGGATCGGAGTTCCCGAGAAGGACCGGGAATTCCTCTTCGACGCGTTTTCGCGGGCATCGAATGTCCGGGACGAGCCGGGCTCCGGGCTCGGCCTCTTCATCGCGCAGAAATGCGCGCAGGCCCACGCAGGGCATCTGCACTACACCCCGCTGCCCGTCGGATCGGCGTTTTCTTTCACCGCCCCATTCGCCGCTCCGGCTGGAACAAAGCGGCTCTCGCCGGACAGGCCGCCAGCCGTTGAAAACTCAACCGGGGCTGACAACGGAAGTTTATGAAGAAGCAAAAGCCAGCCAGTAAGAAGGATCATCGCGGGAGCGGTGATGCCGACGATGTGGCGGCTGAGCTGGTCATCGCCAACAAGGAGCTCTCCTTCCAGAACGAGGAGAAGGGGAAGCGGGCAGCCGAGCTGGTCATCGCTAACAAGGAGCTTTCCTTCCAGAACGAGGAGAAGGAAAAGCGGGCGGCCGAGCTGGATATCTTAAACACTCGATTTCAACTCCTGCTGGATTCCACGGCAGAAGGCATCTACGGAATCGACATGCGCGGGGAGTGCACCTTTTGCAACTCGGCCTGTCTGCGGATGCTGGGCTACAAGCATGAAGGCGAGCTGCTCGGGAAGAACATGCATTGGCAGATTCACCACAAGCACGCGGATGGCACACGTTTCGAGGTCGAAGAGTGCCGCATTTTCCGTGCGTTCCAGACGAACGAAGGCTCTCACGTGGATGACGAAGTTTTATGGAGGGCAGACGGCACCAGTTTTCCTGTGGAGTATTGGTCCTACCCGAAGCGCATTGATGGCATGTCGGTGGGTGCGGTCGTGACATTCGTCGACACCACCGAGCGCAAGCGCGCGGAAGGTATCATCCTCAAAAACGTCGCGCACGCCGAGGAGCTCGCCCGGCTCAAGTTGCGGTTCGTCTCGATGGCAAGCCACGAGCTCCGCACCCCGCTCGCAAATATCATGCTCGCCTGCGAGCTTCTGAAAAATTTCGGGACCACGATGCCGGCCGAGAAGTCGCAGTCGATCCTGGCCGGCCTGATGGCCGGCGTGTTCTCCATGGCGCAGACCATCGATAATCTCCTGCTTGCCGGAAAGATCGAGGAGGGGAAGCTGCCCTTCACGTCCGCCAGCCTGCCCTTGCTCGGCTTCCTGAGACGGTGCTGCCAGGAGGTCCAGCCCGAACTGCCGTCGCGGATCGAGATCGCCTTCCACGATGCCGGGCTGGCCGTCGCGGCCGACGAGCACCTCCTCCACCACATCCTGAAAAACCTCCTGGAAAACGCGCTGAAATACTCGCCGGCCGACACGAAAATTGGGCTCGAGGTCGGGCCCGCCAACGATTCCCTCACGCTCACAGTCGTCGACCGGGGGATCGGGGTTCCCGAGAAGGACCGGGAATTCCTCTTCGACGCGTTTTCGCGGGCGTCGAATGTCGGCGACAAGCCGGGCTCCGGGCTCGGCCTCTTCACCGCGCAGAAATGCGCGCAGGCTCACGGGGGGCAACTGCGATACTCGCCCCTGCCCGACGGGTCGGCATTTTCTGTCACCATCCCGCTCACCGCGGCCACCGATTCCAATCCAACCACCTGATTCCCATGCCCTCTCTATTCCTCATCGAAGACAACGCTCCCCTGCGGGAAAGCACCAAAATGCTGCTCGAGCTCAACGGCTACGAAGTTTCCGATTTCGACTCCGGGCCGCCGGCTCTGGAGAAGCTCAAGGAGACGGTCCCCGACCTCGTGCTGTGCGACATCGTTCTCCCGGGGATCAGCGGCTATGAGATTCTCAGCCTGGTCCGGGCCACGACGGCAGGAAGAGTGGTCCCCTTCATCTTCCTCAGCGCCCTCGCCGAGAAGGACCAGGTCCGCCAGGGCATGAACCTCGGCGCGGACGACTATGTGACCAAGCCGTTCACCAGCGACGGGATCCTCTCCGCCATCAAGTCCCGGCTCGCCCGCGCCGAAGAGCGCCGCGCCGCGGCGGAGCTTGATCACGCGCGCTATCAGGAGCGGAAGCTCGAGTATCTCCCGCATGAAATCCGCACCCCGCTCAGCGCCATCATCGGCGGAATCGGGATCCTTCGCGCGGATGAAAAACGCCTCGGGAGCGACGACATCGAGATTCTGGATCTCATGGAGGAGAGCGCCAACCGGCTCGAAAGGACGGCCCTGAACTACATCCTGTATCTCTCGTTGAGCGCGGGGCACGACCCCTTCCTGTCAACAATCCCCGTCGAGGCGGGTGTGCTGGTGGCATCCCTCGCCACAGGCCTGGCCCGGGATGCCAGCCGGGAAAACGATCTCATCCTGCATACGGTCGAAACCCCGACGCACTGCGGGAACTGCCTGGACCGCATCGTGAGCGAGGTCGTCTCCAACGCCTTCAAATTCTCCCCGCCGGGCTCGAAGGTCGAGGTGAAGATGTCCAAGGCCGAAGGTCAACTGACCCTGACCTGCCGCGACCACGGCCTCGGGATGACCGAGGAGGAAATCGCCGCGATCGGGCCGTTCAAACAGTTCCACCGCGGCGAGCGCGAGCAGCAGGGCCTCGGCCTCGGCCTCGCCATCTGCAAGGCCCAGATCAAATGCGCCGGCTGCCACCTCGATTTCAAACCTTTGGAGTCCGGACTCGAGGTCGCGCTCACCCTCCCGGAATAGTGTTATCCGTTAACGGGCATGCTGATCCCCTTTCGCAAATACCCACTTCACGGGATATGAAATTTCGACCGTCCGCATAGCATCCGGGGCGCGACAAAACTGTCTATTATGCCTGCCATCGTCCTGATTGAAGATAGCCTGCCTTTGCAAAAAAACATCGAGCTTCTTTTGTCCGCCAACGGGTATGACGTCGATTCCTTCACCTCCGGTGAGCCCGCGCTGGAGAAGATCGCCACCTCCCCGCCGGACCTCATCCTCTGCGATATCGTCCTCCCGGGAATGGATGGATACCAGGTGCTCCACCGGGTCCGGGAGATGGTAACGGGATTGGAGATCCCGTTCGTTTTTCTGAGCGCCCTCGCGGAGAAGGATCATGTGCGCAGGGGGATGGATCTCGGGGCGGACGACTACATTACGAAGCCGTTCACAACCGCCGGCCTGCTCGCGGCGGTCCAGGCCAGGCTCGAACGCTCGACGGACCTGCGCGGGGTCGTGGAGCATGAGTTCCGGCAGTATCAAAAACAAAAACTTCTGTCCCTCCCGCACGAACTCCGCACGCCGCTCAACGGGATTGCCGGCGGAATTTCCCTGCTTCGCGAGGAGACCGAAAAGCACGACCACAAGATCCACGACCTTTTCGCAATCGTCGAATCCTCCGCCGAGCGGCTGGAGAAGACGCTGCTGAAATACCTCCTCTTCCTTGAGCTCAAATGCGGCCAGATCTCATTGTGCGACCGCCGCAAGGATGTTGACGCCGGGCTGGTGGTCGCATCCGTCGCGACAAGGCAGGCCCGGGAGGCCGGAAGAGAAAACGACCTTCGCCTCCATACTCAGGAGGTCCTTGTCCCGTGCGCGGATTGCCTCGACAATGTGGTGGCCGAGGTGGTGTCGAACGCCTTCAAATTCTCCGAAGCCGGATCCAGGGTGGAGGTCCGGATGACGACGGACGATGGCCGCGTGTGCGTCACATGCCGCGACCATGGTTACGGAATGACCGCGGAGGAAATCGCCGCCATCGCTCCATTTGTCCAGTTTCACCGCAAGGAGCGCGAGCAGCAGGGCCTCGGCCTCGGCCTTGCGATCTGCATGGAACTCATCAAATGCGAGGGATGCGAACTCAAGCTCCGGCCGGCCGACGGGGCCGGCCTGGTCGCGGAACTTTTCCTGCCGATGCAACCCGCGACTCGGTGATTGTCGATCATGGAAGACCCCGTCATACTTCAGGACCCCATGAAACTTCGCGTCCTCATTGTCGAAGATCAGGTGATGTTCCTTGAGCTTCTGGTGGCCACGCTGAAGACCATTCCGTATATCGAGGTCGTGGCCACGGCCACCAGCGTGCAGGAGGCCATCCTCGCTGCCGAGCGGCACAAGCCGGACCTGGGAATCATTGACCTGCTGCTCCCTGGCGGAAGCGGCCTCGAAGTCGCCCAGAAAGCCAAGGAGCTTGTCCCGGAGATCCAGTGCCTTCTCCTCACCGCCCAGCCGGACAGGATCGAATGGAGCTCCGAGCTCGGGGGCTGCGTGCGCAAGATCGTGGACAAGGTCCGCGCGTTCGATGTCCTCCACCGCGAGATCGACGCCATCATCAAGGAAAAATTTTCAAACCTCGGGGAGCAGGCTCCGGTGGACCCCGGCACCATTCTCACACGCCGCGAGTTCGAGATCTTCAATCTCATCGGGCAGGGGCTGATCAACAAGCAGATCGCGGCCGACCTTTTCATCTCGGCGCACACCGTCGAATCCCACCGCAAATCCATTTCCAAAAAGCTCCACTCCAGCGGCTCCGACCTTGTCCGGACCGCCGCCCTCTACAGCCGCCGCCCCTCCCCGCAGACAGGCAGCCTGTAGCGGCGGCCTGTGGCCTGACACCAGAATTCTCATGCCGGCAGCCTGTGCATCACCGGAGAATCATACCGTCTCTTGAAATAAAGCGACGATAAGGGACCAGCGCAAAACGGGGAGCACAGGCGTCCCGCCAATGAAAGACGCGCGCCTGCGCATGCAGAGTCACTGCCCAAACAGGCGGGACGCCTGTTCTCCCTGGTCGCTGCAAAGTCCGGTTATTTCCAAGAGATGGAATCAGTCCGGACAATCGGGCCGCCGGGCGGAATCCCGGTTTGAGGATCTGGAAAGTCATTGCGCATGTGAAAAATCTTCCGGCTGGAGTGACGCGGCGGCGATACGTGTCGTGATTCCCGTTGGTTTCAGTTTTTCAAAAGGAAGAAAATTGCAACCGCCGTGGCGAGCGCGATCACGGGCAGGATGACATACCGGAGAAAACGGTCTCTTCCATACCGTCTGCTGCTCAACAGCGAGAGCACGGAGCGGCGATGCCTGGGTTCCTGGAGGAGATGGTGCGCTTTGCTTCCGGGGTTCGGAGGAGTGGACTCGCCGCTCGGGTTTGGACCGGGCCCGTCGGTTGAGCGGATATGCGATATCCGGTGAAATGAGGAGGAGGGGCGTTTCGCCAATTCCTGCAAAAATGGCGCGGGATGTTTCTGGCGCCGGTGCCACCCGCCGAATGGAACCGTGAATTTCATAACCTGTCCCGTGAGCAGAAATTCCCCCGCCCGCAAATTCCGGATCGGAGGATATTTTTCCGGCGTTGCGGTGTGCTGAGCGCCGCTGGACGCGATGCGCCGAAGTGTGAAACCCCGCAGCTCCTGAATTTCCGGTCGATCATTTCTTGCATTTCCAGTTTCACATTCCCGCGCGAGATCACTTGCCGAACAGCAGTAGAATAGCCCGGGACCGGCAGCTAAGCCATACCGCCTTGTCGGTATTTTGAAGACTTCCCGGAAAGCAATTCTCCCCGGATCCGGCAAGTTGTAGCGGCGGACTGTGGCCGTCACTTGGGTCCTGTTGATCCGCAGATTGCAGATGAAAAAGAGGTGGGACAGATCCATTCGACAAGCGTCCGGCGCCCCGGCTTCTCTCCTGGAAAATCTGCGTAAATCTGCGCAATCTGCGGATACGACTTTATTAAAACGCTCCAGGTTTTCGCTTTGAGCGCAAGCGGAGATCGGCAACATGCCGGATCAGCCGCCGCCGGTTTCACCAACAATTCGCAAGTCTGTTTGGGCGTCGCATGTCCGAAAAAATACCGTCAACACGGGATACCCGTGTCGGCCGTCCGTTGCATATTCTCCCAGTGTTGCGCAACTGAGCTCCCCCTCAAGAATATGGAAAAATTGGGATCAATCCTGCAGGAGATGGTCGTCCGGAAGCTCGGAAAACGTGGCTGGACGATGGTAATTCAGCGATGCATCGCATGTCATGATTTCGAGCAGCACCTCGAATCGTATGGAGCCCAGAGGGTTTCTCCTGTGAGCCGCTGGCCGCATGAGGAAGCGTATGGGGCTGATCTTCCGTCCGGATTTCTTTTGCTGATTCACGCGGCGGAGACTCTCGGGGAAACCGTCTCCGATCTCCTGGAGAAAGTCGGAAGGCAGTATGCCAGCAGCCTCCCGATTCCCGTGGAACTGACCGATCCGTTCTCCTCCTCGACCGGATTTTTTTCGGCGATGGCATTCTTCCACGCGTCCTGCGCGTGGATTTTTGAAATCCTCACGCCGGGAAGCCTCCGCGTGACCGCGGCAGCGACCGGCGGCTTGAAGATCCGCTGCGCCACGCGCGAAAAGGATCTCGGGGCATTCGTCAAGGGGTTCATCTCAGAAATTCACAAGCGCTTTGAGGGCAGCTCGGCCGACATCCGCTCCGATGCGCTCGGCCACCTTGTCGGGAATACCCTCTCGTTTCTCCTCACCTCCTCGCCGCCGGAAATCCCCTGCGATCAACAAGGGGTGGGGCCGCGCCTCGTCCTGCATCCGGAAACTGCGACAGCCGCCCTCTCCGCTTAAACAAGCAATGATCCAGCACGAAAGAGCCTCCGCCTCTGCGCAATATGGAGAGAGCGGAAACTTCCTTTCCGGCGGGCCTGCGATGCCGGCGTTTTACAGGACGCTCCGCTGCCCCAACGCGGGGCATGATTCCAACCATCACCGGCCGGGCCCGCCGGCAGCCTCCCCGTTTCGCTCCCGGCGGTTGCAGCATCCGTTGGCCCGCGAGAGGCGCAAAAAATCGCTGAGACGGTTTTTTTCAAACAAGCTCTACGGGCGCGCCCGCTTCATCCGGTGTGTTGTCATTCCCGCATGTTTTGCCGTGGCCGGAATGTTGGTGTGGATGCTCTTGCACCGGTAGGACCCATCCTGCGGAACGGTCCGAAAAAATACCGACAAGACGGGATTGCCGGATTTTCCATCCAAGGCAATTGTCTTCCGAAATCTATGGAAACCACACATTCACCCGGTGCCGCCCACGGCAAAAGTGCGGAGCCATCGTTTCTTGTCCTGAACATACCCCGGCTGGAAGCCGGCGCATCCAGGGCAACCCGCCCTGTAATGGAGCGGCAGTCTGGCAGCCCGTGGCCGGATTCTTCCTCGCGTGGCTTCAAAGCCCAGTGGGTGCTCATCATCGCCATCGTGGGTTTTCTCGCCGGCTGGGTCGCCGCGAATTTGTTGCCCGGCTGAGGCCGCCCACGCTCCACCATGAAGAAAATCACGCTGGATTCGCTGATTTTCCCGCGTCCGCACGAACTTCGCTGCGGATCGCTCCACGGACGGCACGACGGCCGTCCCTCCAACAGGAAAGCCCCGGGGTATCAGACCCAAAGGGAATGAACCCCGCGCAATGGAGGTTGGGTGTTCTCAAGAGCAAGTGGTTTTGATGCGTTTTCGCTGATCCCCTTCCCCGGCGACATTGACGGTGCAGCGGGAAAAGGGCACTCTCCAATGTATGACGCGCGTGACTGCTGACGGGCGCCCCCGAGAACCCTTGGAAACGACCGCTCAGGGCCCGGCTGGCAAAATTCTCAAACTCTGTCACTCCGCGATGTCCCATGGAGGATGGTGGGCGCTGGCGACCCTGCTGGCGGGGCTGGCCGCCACCGCCTTCGTTGCCGGCCATCAAAAACTGGATTCCGATGAGCGGGCCAAGCGGGAGTTCGATTTCATCTGCAATGAGGTGGAGTTAA
>QYQL01000190.1 GCA_007280915.1 Verrucomicrobiaceae bacterium
CCTTTATCAGAGAATCGACTTCCTCCACCGTCAGGCCTCCGCCCTCGTCGCGGAACGCGAGCGGGACATCCCGGGGCTGAACATCGAGAGGCTCTACCTCGGCGTGGATCGGCAGGACCACGTCATCAACTGGTCGAGGCGGGAGGACAAGAGGAACGTCACGCTCTCGTCGGTCGCCGCCGCCGACAATAAATCGGGTTATGTGTTTTCGATGGTGCCGAATTTCGACCCTGGCGAAGACCCCGATGAGGTGGAGGCCCGCCACTCCGCCTTGGGCGAGAAGGGCATGGCCGCATGCCACCGCAAGTTCGCCCGTCACTGGCTGGCAGAGGACTACAACAAGGCCGTCATGAACTCGAAGAGGGTGCTGCCTCGCGGCGGCCTGACCAACTCAATCATGGAGACCTACGCCAACGCGGCGCTGAGGGACGACATCGAGGCCCCCGAGATTCTCAACGCGAAGGACGACACGCTTCCATCCAAGGGAATGCTGGTGCATGCCGAATACACCCTCCACGGATACTTCACCGCCCTTGCCAGAATGTTCTCATCCGTCGGGAAGGTTCGCTTCTTCCTCGACCAGGACTCCGGCATGCGGGCGGCCTGCCTGTCCGCCTTCCGCGACAGGATTGCCGACGGCACGTGCGACGCCTTCTACGTCCGCATCGCCAAGGATTTGACGGTTGATGACAAAAGGAAGCGGCTGGCCGACGCCAAGGCGGAGTTCAACCTGCTGTGGGCCTCGATGAACGCCGCGGCGGGAGTGATGCTTGAAGAGAAGGACGTGATGCTGGCCCTGCTCAAACACAGGATAGCCGACGCCCAGGCCATCGGCCCGTGGAAGGACCGCTGGGTCTCCATGCCCCTGCCGGGGATGTCGGAGCCCGAGAAGGCCGTCTGCCACCTGACGAACCTCGGCAGCCACGACGAGGACCACCTTGCATGGCTTTACGGCAAGGCGTCGCTCCACGCCATCGACTCGTTTTTCAACCGCCTCCGCAGACGGTCTTCCTTATTGGAACGTCCGGTGCGGTCCTCGACCAACCGTGGCCGCGTGTGGAACCAGTATTCGGCCTATCGTCCTGAACAGATTGCCAAGATACAAACCCTGATACGGGTCTGCCACAACTACGTTTGGGTTCCCGAGGGGAGGAAGGCCGAGAGGGGGACGCCGGCCACGCGGCTCGGCCTCGCCAAGGCTCCTCTCGACCTGAACGACATCATCTATTTCAGATAAGCGTCCAGTGCGGCTTGACGCCGCGATGCCTTGCTTTCAGATGACAACTGAAGGCCGGATTGGTTTTGCGTCAAAATCATTTCAGACTATCGAATAGATGTGCCCTCCATGCTCCGCGTGGAACCGCAGGCACAAAATAACCGACGTATATGCATTGATACTGTCATATACGTAATCCTTGGGCATATTTCACATTACCCCTTGCTTTTTACGTTTCGCTAGAGTTATAACGTATTTGCACAGGCATTAACTACGCACTGAAATCTTTGAGAGAGCATTCATATGTCATTGAAGACTGACACGCTGAACATGCGCATTGCACCAACCACGAAGCTCGCCCTTCGGGACATTGGCGAAAGGGAAAACCGTTCCATGGTGAATGCGCTCGAATGGCTGGTTGTCGAGTATTTCAGGACAAGGGGCCTTCCATATCCGACAGCCGACGTAAAAAGGGGGAAAAATGCTTCAAGAAATCACACATAACGAAAATATCCAAGGAAGCGCGTATATGCCAACAAAAAGAACAAGAGCACACGACCCCGCTCAGGAAGGTGGTAAGACCTGCCCGCCGGCGCTTCTGCTCGACGAGGATGACAACGTCCCCGCCGACATACTTGACTTGGGCAGCGCCATTTGGCGGGGCGACACGGAGGCGTTCTTGTCCTCCCTTCCCCTTGAGCCGCTTTTCGACCTAGTTGTCACATCCCCTCCCTACAACATAGGCAAGGCCTATGAGAAGAAGGAGGAACTCGCCAAGTATCTTGCATGGCAGGAGCGCATCATCGACCTCATTGTCCCGCGTCTCAAGGACAGCGGCTCGATTTGCTGGCAGGTCGGCAACTTCGTGGATAACGGTCAAATCATTCCCTTGGACATCGAGTTTGCACCGATTTTCAAAAAGCACGGTCTTCAACTTCGGAACCGCATCATCTGGCACTTTGGCCACGGCCTCCACAACAAGAAACGCTTTTCCGGCCGTTATGAAGTGGTCATGTGGTATACGAAATCGGATTCCTACCATTTTGACCTTGACCCTGTCCGCATCCCTTCCAAATATCCGGGAAAACGCCATTTCAAGGGGCCCAAGAAGGGGCAGGTGTCTGGAAACCCCTTGGGGAAGAACCCCGAGGACGTGTGGGACATCCCTAACGTGAAAAGCAACCATCCAGAGAAAACCACCCATCCGTGCCAGTTTCCGGTCGGTCTCATAGAGCGCATTGTCTTGTCCATGACGAAGCCAGGTGCCCTGGTCTTCGACCCTTTCTCTGGCGTGGCCTCGTCCGGGGTGGCGACGCTCATCCATGGGCGGAGGTTCTGGGGTTGCGAACTGAACATATCCTATGCCGAGGCTGGGTTGTCCCGTTTGTCCGACGCCTCATCAGGAAACGCGAAATACCGCCCGCATGACCAGCCTCTTTACGACCACACTAAAAGCACGTTGTCCAAACGCCCTGTCGAGGTCGGGCCGGCAACGGTGGCGAAAAAGAGTAAGCGGGGGGCCGAAAAATGAAGCCCACGTTCCATTCCCACCAAAACGCTAAGGACCTGTTTCCTGCAAAGGAGCGGTCCGAAATCGAGAACGCCATATCCCGGTGCAACATGGCCTTGAACAAGGGTGCGGCCCCAAAGATAAGGGACTCCTTGGTCGAAAGCCTTGGCATTGACGGTTGGTCTGGAGAGGTTCAAATCGAGCCCCCATCGAGAATAACCATAACTTCCCTCAAGAACGGGGTTGGATTGTGCGTCCAAACGGGCGGGAACATGTCCAGAATGTATGCCGACATTCTGAAACTCCAGAAACTCTATATGGAAAATAGGGTCACCATCGGAGCCTTCATCCTGCCAACGGGACCTGCCGCAAAGTCTCTCGGGGACAATGTCGCGAACGCCGACCGGCTGGTCTCTGAGCTTTCCATATTCAAGAAGGTCATTCACATGCCCATAGCGGTGTTTTCATTCGAGTGAGGAGCGAGTCATGCAGGAAACAATAACAACTGACACAAGGCAGTCTCGTTTAGGCTGGCCGAGAGCCGACAGGACCGATGAGTTCAAAAAACTTGTCGAACAGTCGAAAGGGCAAGTTGGTGCGGAAACTTTCCGCGTGGCCGATTTCCAGGGGAGAACCGTAACCCTCCCCATACTTCGAGTGTCGGTGGAGCTTCCAAAATACCGCATTTCCAACGGGAGAACGGCTTCCGCCCAGCAGGAGTGGATTGCCAGGCACGGAAAGGCCGATGGATTCTTCAACATGGACGAGGAGGTTGATGAACTTCAGGAGGCCCAAGACCAGATATTGCGAGGAATGGTCAATGAGGAAGGGCTTCAAAGCAAGTTCAAGGACCCCGCGAACAAGCAGGTCGAACCCGTGTTGTTGAACGAACTCGGCTTTGTGATAAACGGAAACCGACGCCTGTGCTGTTGGCGCATGCTATTGGAAGCGGACTCTGAGAAATACAGCCACTTCAGACATATCGACGTGGTCGTGCTGCCCCATTGCGACGAAAAGGAACTCGACCGGCTAGAGGCCAAACTTCAAATCGAGAAGGACATAAGAAGCGACTACTCGTGGGACGCCGAAGCCAACATGATGGCAAGAAAGATGGAACTTCACGGGTTCAGCACGGAGGAAATCGGCAAGCTATACGGCAAGAAGAAGTCCGAGGTCGAGAACATACTGGCCATGTTGGCTCTCGCCGGAAACTACCTTGAGTCCCGACAAAAGAAGAACGAATGGTCGGAGGTCAAGGGGCACAAATATGCATTCCAGGAACTGCTCAAGACGATAAACGGAGTTTCATCGCATGGTGACAAGGAACTCATCAAGACGGGAGCATTCTCCCTCATTGACGACTCGGGAAGCGCCGGCGAACGTCTGTATGAGGTCATACCGAAAATCAAGGAGCACTTGGCCAAGGTAAAGGAAGAACTTGAGACTGAGTTCCCCTTACCGCCGGTGGAGACCGACTCGACTGCCGAGGCTGCGTTCGGCAGAACCAAGACGGCCACCGGAAACCAGGACAAATCATCGGAACTCAGACTGGTGGCCGAAATCAAGAAAGACGAGGCGTCCGTCAAGAAGGCCCGCGAGGTAATCATCGAAACGATACGGTCACAGGACGACATTGCCAAGGAGAGGCAGGCCGCAGACTATCTTTTCAAGACACTGAGGAAGATGAACGGGACCTTCGCAAGCCTAGTGGGGACGGCCCTGAGACCGGAAAGCTCCACCAAGGGAGTGGCCAAGCAGATTGAAGAAATCAAGACGGCCGTTGAGCACGTGGAGGATTGGCTCAATGAACGAATGAATACGGCAAAGGAGTGACGGCGTGCTGACATTCGACTACAGGATGCGAGACCGAAGGGCGGTTCTTTCTTGGGATGCTGGGGATGAGAAAACCGCGTGGCTTCCCATCGCGAAGAGCATGGCTCTGTCTGCGTCCAAGGAGTCACTTGGAGAGGGTAGCACTTCGGTTTCCCTCCCTTGGTGGAACTTCCTGTCCCTACGCCCCCAAATGCTGGATTTGGTCAAGGGCTTCGGATTGAAGAGCGAACGGGACTTTCAAATCACGTCGCAGGCTATGTCTCTTCTGTCCGAGGCAGGGAAACGTGCCGCCGGATACGGGGAAGCGGTCGAGGCAAAGCAACTGGAGATTAGCGATCTAAAAATCAAACTGGCCGCAGCCGGATTCCGAAGAAAACTGACCCCGCAACAGGAGCGCAACATTCGAATACTGGCCGCCATCCCGGCGGGAGCGACCTTCTCGGTCCCGGGGGCGGGCAAGACCACGGAAGCCCTTGCCTCGTTCGCCATAAGGGCGGAAGAGGGCGACCGCCTTCTGGTTGTTGCTCCAAAAAACGCCTTCGCCGCATGGGACGAGCAGTTGGCGGCATGTCTTCCAGGGTGGGGCAAGTTCGTGAGGTTGAGGAAATCTGACAAGATTCCGGCGGAACTCCGTCAGGACCCCCGCTTCATGTTAATCGGCTACCAGCAGTTGGCACGAGCCCCGGAGGTTATCGCCGAACACCTTTCCAACAGAAGGGTGCATGTTTTCCTGGACGAGAGCCATCGCATCAAGGGAAGGGACAACGTCTCGACGGACAGCGTCCTTAGCTTTTCCCATCTTCCGGTCAGCAAGCTTGTTATGTCTGGGACGCCCATGCCGCAGTCGCATGCAGACCTCGTCCCCCAGTTCAACTTCCTTTTTCCCGAACTTGAAGCCAATGAGGACAACGTCATCGACCTCTTCATGCCGGTATACGTGAGAACCAACAAGAGCGAGTTGGGTCTGCCCCCAGTCACGAGGCTTCGCAAGTCGATTCCGATGGACATGCTTCAGGCCCGACTCTACGAGTTGATGAAGAGCGAAATCTCCCGTGACGCTGCCGAAGCGTTGAGTCAGCGGAGCAGGCAGGCGTTTCGAAAGCTCGGCGGTTCAGTCGCCAAGATTTTGAAGTTCGTGTCCAACCCAGCCCTCTTGGCCAATGATATTGGGTTCGCCCACTCGAAAGAACTTTCCGCCGCCATTGCTGAGGGACCTGGCCCGAAGATACGCTATGTCGTCAAGAGGGCAAGGCAACTCGCCAAGGAGGGCAAGAAGGTTCTCATCTGGTCATGCTTTGTGAAAAACGTGGAGCAAATCGCAGAAGAACTCCAAGACCTAGGGGCAGTGTTCATCCATGGGGGCGTCGATGCCGGTGACGATGGAGACGAAGATACTCGCGAGGGGAAAATCAAGCTATTCCACGACGACCCCTCCGTGATGGCCATGGTCGCCAACCCCGCTGCCGCGAGCGAAGGCATAAGCCTGCACAAGGTGTGCCATCACGCCATATACCTCGACAGGAACTTCAATGCCGCGCAATACCTGCAATCGGAAGACCGAATCCACAGATTAGGCCTTGATCCCAACCAAGAGACTGTCATTGAAATAGTGGAGTGCGAGGGATCCGTGGATGAGACCGTGAGGCAACGGCTTGAGTTCAAGGTGGAAAGAATGGCAACGGTGCTGAACGACAACCAGTTGCGTATCTCTCCCATTCCAATGGACGCCGACGAGAGCGACGAGGAATGGGGAGGAGCCGGAGGACTGGACGAGGAAGACGTCGCAGCCCTGTTGGCGTCGCTTGGAGGACGGGCATGACAAAACCCCGCCTATCTCCGACCTTGGCCTACAAATGTGCCGACCTTCTCGACATAGTGGGGCACAGCAGGGTCGCTGGATGGCGGGATATTTCTCACGCACTGGGGAGGGATGCCCCGGATGCCCTCACCGCATCCCTTTCCCTTGGTTGGCTTATGGTCGATGGGGACGGATGTTATTCGCCCACGCCTAGAGGCACGCGAGCGGGTGAGGACGGCAACATCCGGCAAACCATGAGATGGATGCTGCTCGACTATGTGGAAACGCACTCGCCCCCTTGGGTTCAACTCGCGTCAAACGGAAGGCGCAACCTGTTGAGACACACGGATCCCGAAATAAGGCAAATATTCATAGACTCGGGTTTGGCCCACGGGACCAGTTCTGAAACGGTGACGTTTTGGGACTCGCTGGCCGCATTGGCCAGAGGTCAGAAAGACTCCACGCTCACTGAAATCGGCAGGGAGGGTGAGCGATTGACAATAAGATACGAACACAAGCGAACGGGAATCGAACCGCGCTGGGTCGCGTTGGAGTCAAACTCGGATGGCTATGACGTTCTATCCCTGCAAACGCTTGAGAGCGGGACTCTGCGTCTGATGATTGAGGTGAAGACCACCAAATATCGAAACGGATTCTTCCATGTATCGAGGAACGAATGGGACGTGGCAGGGAACGCCATGCATCATGCCTTCCACTTGTGGAATCTATCATCGGTGACTCCAAGGCTAGCCATCATCGACGCCGCTGCGATGGTAAAGCACGTTCCCGTCGATTCCGGCAACGGCGGTTGGGAGTCGGTCAAGATTCCCTTTGCCTCGTTTGAGGCCCTTTTCAAAGACATACCGCAAACATAGGGGCTTGTTTTCTGCACCATGCCGCTCTGTTGGCTGGCTTGGCAAAAAAATGGCTTCCTGCATGTAATCTGGGAAACATGCAGAACGAAACACCAAAATAGAAGAGCCCCGCAATCGCGGGGCTCTTCTATTTCATCTGGCCTTTGGCCCTTCTGTTCTTTTGTCTCACGGTGCCAAGAACTCCCTTGTCATCGTTTCAACACTTTTTATGAACGGCTGGTCACTTGGAGGGGCTTTTGGTTTACCGGGCTGCGCTTGCGCGCTGCCCGTGCTATTACGCGCAGAGACCGATACCCTCCTTCAGGCCACGTGAATTGTTGCAGATTGCACTGCCTGTCATTTTCCACGGCAGAGTGGATGCCCCGGCTGTGGGCACTGGTGTAAATGTAAAAGCCAAGGGGGCTCCGGCAGCGCTAGTTGCGGTACTGGTTCCAACCACTACGCCATTTGTGACAGAAGTAATTGTGGCATTAGTTGAGTTAGTAACTGTCGGAACGCCAAGTAAGCCCGCAGAG
>QYQL01000117.1 GCA_007280915.1 Verrucomicrobiaceae bacterium
TCCAGAGCGCCACATTTCGTCGCCATGTTTGCTCGTGTTCTCTTTCATATGCTCCTCTACGGTTCAGCGTGGAAATCGTCAACCAGCGCGACAGGTTTGATCCCCAGATCTTCCCAAGACATTGGAACTCGGTGGAGGAGGATGCGCGAGTGGTCCTCGATGTTTTCGGTTTTAAGGAGGGAACGGAGGATGAGGTCTTTTTTGTGGAGTGGGCGGTTTGTGGGGAAGAAGAGGCGTTCGCGGCTTCCCTGGCCGACCACGTAGAGGGAGACCGCATCGAGAACTTCCCCGGCCGGGGTCTCATCCAGATAGGACTTAACCAATTGATCTTCTTCCCTTGGGGAAATGGCTCCGGCGTGGTATCCGGTGATGGCGAGGACGTTGATCTCGTCGTTGGTGCTCGGGCGAAATGGTTTTCCAGGTTGGTCGCCGAAGAGATAGACGCCTTTCTTCATCGGTTTGCTGGCCGCTGTGCCCCGGCGGTTTTTGACTTCCAGGTTGATCGTGATGACTCCATCCAAAACGCGGAATCTCCAATCTACCGTGGGCGTCCGCTTTTTCGCGCCGCCCAAGAGGGGGTATTCCATTTCAACGGAATCCGGGATGACCCCGTGCCAGCGGGAAAGCCACCAGACTTCGTTGAGAGTATCGAGGTGCTGGGTGGGCGTGCGGACTCGTTCGCGCAGCGTCTTGTTTCCGAGCCAGAGATGGGGGATGACAGTATGACCGGTTTCGGAAATCCGGGCGAAGCGAGAGAGGCTTTCGCGGTCAAGGCCGGTTCCATCAATGAAGTGCGGGTTTTTCTTAAATCCCGGCGCGGCTTGGTCGAGATCATGCCCGCTGGGTCCGAAGACATATTCTACCATTTTGAAAAGCAGCCCCGAAGCCGGGTCCGTAACTTCGCGCGTGGGGAGAATTTGGAATTGGGCCAAGTGAAGTTTTCCCAAATCTTCGTGGAGCCATTGCGCGCGCTGGTGGAGTATGTTTTCCGTCAGCAGACCTTGCTTGACCAGCGGTCCGTGGGATTCCATGAGCTTTTGGAAAATTAGCGATGTCGAAGGGATGTCTTGCTGGCGTTGCTTTGTCATTTCAGCGCTTTCAAGAGTTCGGCTGCATCCGAGTATCGGTCCTTGTGCTTCTTCGTCACCGCCCGGTCGATGACGATGGCAAGGGGCTTGGGGATTGTGGCGAGCCGTTTGCGTATTGGGACTACATCATCGTTCAGAATCACGTCCATTGGATCGCGTTTCGCCTGGAACTCGAAAGGAAACTTCCCGGTGAGCAGGAAATACAGCGTTGCCCCCATGCTGAACACGTCGCTGACAGGTTTGACGTATTTGAAATTGATGATTTGTTCCGGGGGCATGAAGACCGGAGTGCCTGCCGTCTTTCCGGTCATGCTCATCCCGCTGAGTCCTGCCATCTGGAAGCTCTTCGACATTCCAAAATCCGCGACACGAGCAATGCCTTTGTGGATGAGGATGTTTCCGGGTTTGAGGTCTCGATGGACGAATCCCTTGCTGTGGGCGAATGCTAGCCCTTCGAGGGCTTTCAGTGCGTGGGGCATTAATTGCTCCTGGGTAAGCGGGCCTCGATTTTTGTTGTAGAGATCCATGAGCGACCCGCCGTCGCAGAGTTCCATGACGAAGTAGAATGCGCCTTTGTGCGACCCGCTTTCGATAAACCGGACGATATTTGGATGATCGAGCTGGCGGTTGACCTCCATCTCGCGTTTGAACCGTAAGACGGCATCCTCGGTGGCGTCTACCTCTGAGAGCATGACCTTAATGGCAACCCGAGAGCCGTCCTTTTTCCTTCGGGCCTGATAAACGGCCCCGAATCCGCCTCGCCCGAGTTCCTTTTCAGCGACGAATCCTGGGATTTCGATCAGGCCGGGATTTTTTTCTCCACCGAAGACGAGTTGGAACAACTGGTCTGGGGACAGCTCGGAAAGTTCGCCAGGTTGGATGCCTGCATTGACCGCGTCATGGCCGACCTGCTTGGCGATGGCAACCGAGATCGTTGTCTTGCCAACTTCGATGATGTCGCCATTTTTCAGGTCCACAGTTGGGTATTGGCGTTTTGCGCCTTCCTCCGGGGATTCACCGGCTTTGCGGGCACCGTATTTCTTCCCGTTGACGTAGGTGCCGTTCAGGCTGCCGAGGTCGCGGAGGGACGCTTTTGGCGGGCAGGCTTCCAAGATGAAATGGTGCCGGGAAACCTGTGTGTCGTCCGGGAACGTGGCGTGGCAGTCCGGCATGCGGCCGAAAAGAAACGTGTCGTGTTCCGTGAAAGTGAAGACCTTCCCCTTGGCGGGGCCTTTCGTAACCGAGAGGGAAACTGCCATACCGATGTTCTACGGTTCAGCAAGAAAATCGTCAACCGGGCGCATTTACTGCTGCCTGAAAGATTTGAGTAGCCCCACGGAATCGAGTCCGGCGTATCCCTGACTTTCGAGGTGTTCCCGGAGTGCCTGCGTGGCGGCGGTAGCGATTTTGTGGACGCCCTGCTTCGTCATGCCGAGTTGGTCGCCGATTTCCGAATAGCTGAGCCCCTGCCCGATGGCGGTGAGCACCACGCGAAAGCGTTCCGGCATCTGCGCCATCGCGTGCTGGAGGGCCGCGATGGATTCCGCCCGGTTGACTTTCGTGGCAACAGATTCCTGCCTTTTGTCGGGGGTATTCTGAACCAGATCCGTCTGGGTGGACTGCATCCCGGCCGGTTGATCCAACACGTATGCGTGGTGATGGTGATGCCGAACCTGCTTCTCGTAGAGGCTGCGGAGGGCATTGCGAACGGCTTGGGAGGCGTAGGTGGTGAAGTCGCCTTTGGACGGATCGAACTGGCGGCCAGCGGCAGCGAGCGCTTCCTGCGCCTGAATTTCAATCTCCGGCAAGTCGAGGCCGGGGATATTCGAGAAATCGCGGGCGATGTGCCGGGCGAGCGGCAGGAGTTTGGCGATTTCGGCGTCCATGTGCCCGGAAATACCAGAATCTTGGAAAGATTCGAGTTTTCAGTGGTTCTTGTGTTCAGATCGGAGGGTGCCGCCTGGCTTTCCTGAAAACTGAATCACTGAAGACTGAAAGCTCCCGGCTTGTCGGGCTCATCTGCCGACGGAAAGCCGCTGGGCGGTGAACTTGGGAAGCTTTGCGCGGATGATTTTTTTCTTGGTCCGTTTGATGTCGTATTCAACGCGACGAAACTCGACGTTGTTCTTGTCCGGGCGGTAGATGACGTAGCAGGCGCGTGGGTCGCAGTCGCGAGGCTGGCCGACCGCGCCCACATTCACGAGAACTTTCCCACTTGGTGGCAACGGCATGACGTCTTTGCCAATCCGCTGGGTGACTTGCCCGTCGGGGGATTCCTGCCACCAGACCATCGGCTTGTGTGTGTGGCCACAGAAGGCGAGGCGCGAGGGTTGGTTGTCAAAGTGCCTGCGGGCGTCCTCGGGCGAGATGATGTAGGGCCACCCGAACGAACTCGCCAGCGAGGAATGTGTAAAATCGATTCCCTCGATTTCCAGGTTCCGAGGCAAAGACATGATCCACGCCCGGTCCGACTCAGACAGCCGTGCGGAAGCGAATACGATCCCGGCGGTGGCCGTGTCGTTGAGACCCGTTGGAGGCGTGGGCAAACAGACTGCCTCATCGTGGTTCCCCAGAAGCACCGGGCAAGCAAGTTCACGAACTGCCCGCATACAAGACTGCACGCTTGAAGCGTAGCCCACGATGTCGCCCAGGCAGACGATCTGCTGAACCTCCTGTGACCGAATATCGTCAAGAACAGCCGTCAGCGCCTCGAAATTCGAGTGGATGTCACTGATGACCGCGATGGCGGGCGAGACAGCGCTCATTTTCGTGCTTCCATCGCCTCCATTTCGGCAGTGGCAAGTTGTAAATGATGCTCCAGATCAGCCGGAGTAAGCACCTCCAGTTCCAGCGAACGACCGTTGGAGAGACCGAGAAACTCGACCGCATGCCGACAGGCACGAAAGATTTCAGAACAATATTGAGTGCGATCAAAAAGGAATACCCGGCGTGGGCGAGCTGGGTAATTTTTCCACAAAACCTCAGCCCCGCTGTGAGAAACCGCTGTTCCGGTCCGAATGCCAGCGCACCCCGGATTCATGCAAGTGCATGTGTGAATATCAAACAAATCGCCCCGATGCGTTGATTCAAGCAGTGAAAAAGGACAAATCGTGCTTCCCTTTCTCGGCTCCTTCCCGTCCACGAAAAGCTGGAAGCCGAGAAATTCGTTCCTTCTATCGCCGTAAATTTCCAATCGAAGTTCAATTCGATTACGTCTCTGCCCAAAAATCCGTCGAAAGTCGTCCATCGTTTTCGGAGCGATGAGCAGTGCATTCCATGTCGCATTGTTGATTCTGGGATCATGAATGAAATTGTGATCACCGAACAGACCACTCAATGCTTTTGCTTCGCGTTTGCTACCCACGTCATTACCCATGCATGGGAAATACTGCTGAGGGATAGAATCGTCAACTGAACGAGTGACAGCGGCCCTCGAAAGACTCATCGGCACCCCGGCGGCAACAGCGCCCCAGGCTGCGTTATATGCCAATGAAAGGAACAAGTTATCCGTCCATGAAGGACGAAACCAATTATGAAACCACACAAAAAAACTGAACTATTGAAAGGCAACTTGCTCGACCACTGGGAATACGAGGTGAACAACTTCGGCGGCGGCAACCAGGAGCGGCAGATGTATGTGGACTCCCCGGAGTTTGCGGACATGGACTACTCGCAGTGGAGGGATGGAGAATTGCGCATCACCGCGAAGCGGAAGGAGAGCAACATCTGCGGGCATGTCATGCCCTACACGTCCGCAAGAATCCGGACGAAGCGGCGGTTCGACTTCTGCTATGGGAGACTCAGCTTCTGGGCGTCTGTGCCACAAACCAAGGGGCTTTGGCCCGCCGTGTGGATGCTTCCCACGGACAACGCCTACGGCCCTTGGCCAGCCTCCGGGGAGATCGACATCCTCGAAGCCCGGAACGACGAGCGGGACACCGTCTACCAGGCCGTCCATTACGGGAAAAGCTGGGAGAAGCGGAAGATGAAGTCGAGGCAGGTGATCTACGGTGCTTACCCTGGAATATACCAATGCTACGCACTGGGCTGGGATGCCACCGGCATTTCCTGGTGGGTAAATGGGTTCGAGACCTTCAGCGTCGAAATTGCCAAACCGTTCGACCAGAAGTTCCACCTGATTATCAACCTCGCCGTCGGCGGAGCCTTCCCCGGCATGGAGCCCGAGCCCGACTGGCAGCAGTCGGACTTCAGAATCCACGACCTCGTGGTCGAGATCCCTCTATGAGATCTGCCCGCACGGTCGGCATTGAAATGGGGGTGCAAGTCGCCCCCATTTTTTATCTGCCTTGCGAAACGATCCAGGCTTCCACTGCACCAAGACCACACACATGACAGCTTCATCCCAAAACGTAGAACTCGATTCGCCTCTGAGCGCAAAGGAATCCCAGCTTCTCAAAAAATATGAGGGGACGATCCGGGAAGCCGCCAGGGAGGCGCGGGATGGGTTCCGGAAGATGGCGGAGGCATTCCACCAGATCCGGGAGCAGAGGCTCTATCGGGAGCATGGGTCGTTCACCGAGTATTTCAAAAAGCGGTTCGACTACGGGCGCAGCCACGCCAACCGGATCGCCGATGCCGGCCAACTCA
>QYQL01000069.1 GCA_007280915.1 Verrucomicrobiaceae bacterium
ATGTTCACCACCTCCCTATTCGA
Organism: Verrucomicrobiaceae bacterium; assembly: GCA_007280915.1. Taxonomy (GTDB): domain Bacteria; phylum Verrucomicrobiota; class Verrucomicrobiia; order Chthoniobacterales; family Terrimicrobiaceae; genus QYQL01. The sequence goes on from QYQL01000069.1 coordinate 24, forward strand.
CGGCAGCGTAAACTGTGTATAAGGGACCGACCCAAGCCACCACGTCCGCTCAACCGATTATTGATGCGGCCGCATCAATAATCGGGAAAAGAATGAATTCTTGTGTGAAGAAAAATGTGCCTTTTCAACGGCATCTTGAAGCATTCGCTCCACTGAACTTATCCGCATCTCGACGAATTAATGATGCGGCCGCATCAATGATTCGTTGAGAGTAACCAGGCGGGTAGCTCGTGAAGGCTGGTGATCGTTTGGTCTGGGGTCACGTCGGCGTATTCCTCCGAACCGGGAACCTTGAGCCAGATAGTTCGGGCAATTCCCGCCTTTTGCGCGCCGGCAATGTCGCGGGCTAGGCTGTTGCCGACCATGACCGCGCCGCCAGCAGCAACTCCAAGAGAATCGAGGAGGATGTGGAATATCTCCGGTCTCGGCTTGCCGGTTCCGTGTTCACCCGAGACAGCGATGGAATCAAAAAACGGAGCAAGGCCGGAAGCGGCGATTTTTTCGCGCTGGAGGTCCGAGGCGCCATTGGTCAGAAGTCCGATCCTGAAAGCGGGCTTGAGGCGGGCCAGGGTTTCTCTGGCATCCGGCATGAGACGCTGAAGTTTGCGACGGGAGTCTGCAAAATGCACGGCGAGCGATCCATCATCCCCGGGAAGACTTTGCTCACGGAGAACCGCATCGAAAAGAGCAGTCCGAAATTCCATGGACCAGGAACGAAGCGCGGTGAGATCGGAGGATTGTCCTGCGAATTCCCCCCACAGGCATTCTTCGGCCGTGATGCCGATGTTTGCGCAATAATCCAAAGCCGGATTTTCCAACCAGAGGGCCTGCGAAATCCGCCTGGCATCGATCAGGAACCGGCCGGAGTCGGCGCCATGAAGTTTCGCGGCGAGCCCAGCTGTCGCCTCCATGGCGGATTTCGAGATCTCCTCGTCCACGATCAGCGTGTCATCGAGATCGAAGAGAATCGCTTCCACGTTTGTCAGGGCAGAGGAAACTTCGCGGTGAAGCCGGTGACTTTTTTCCTCAGCGCGGCCAGCGCGGCTTCGTCATTCCGGACTTCGAGCGCCGAGTGAATAAAATCCGCCACCTGCATCATATCCTCCTCGCCGAGTCCGCGCGTCGTCATCGCCGGGGTGCCGACCCGGATGCCGCCGGTTTTGCTGATCGGCTCGGTATCGAACGGAATGGCGTTCTTGTTTACAGTGATCGCCGCCTTGTCGAGGGTCGTCTGGGCTTCCACCCCGTTGATTCCGCGCGGCCGGAGATCCACGAGCATCACATGGTTGTCGGTGCCGCCGGACACGATCCGGTAGCCGAGCCGGGCGAGTTGGGCGGAGAGAGCCTTCGCGTTGCTGACGACCTGCCTGGCATAATCTTTGAACTCCGGCTTGAGCGCTTCGAGCAGGCAGACAGCCTTCGCCGCGATGACATGCATGAGCGGTCCGCCCTGAACGCCAGGGAAAGTCTGGGAATCCACTTTCTTCGCAAACTCCTCCTTGCAGAGGACGAGTCCCGCACGCGGGCCGCGCAGGCTCTTGTGGGTGGTCGTGGTGACGAAATGCGCGTGAGGCACCGGCGAGGGATGGGCGCCGCCCGCCACGAGACCGGCGATGTGAGCCATGTCGACAAAGAGATAGGCTCCGACCGAATCCGCAATCGCCCGCATCCGGGCGAAATCAATTGTCCTGGGATAGGCGGAAGCCCCGGCTGTGATCATCTTCGGCTTGACCTCGGCCGCCTGACGCTCGAGGGCGTCGTAGTCGATCATTTCGGTATCCCGGCTCACCCCGTAATGGTGGACCTCATAAAGTTTTCCCGAAAAATTCGCCTTGTGTCCGTGGGTCAGGTGTCCGCCGTGAGCGAGGTCCATGGTCAGGATCCGGTCGCCGGGAGTGAGGACGCTGAAATAGACTGCCATGTTCGCCTGGCTCCCGCTGTGGGGCTGGACGTTGACGTGGTCGGCGCCAAAAAGTTTTTTCGCCCGCTCGATCGCGAGTGTCTCCACGACATCCACAAATTCGCAGCCCCCATACCAGCGGCGGCCGGGATAGCCCTCCGCGTATTTGTTTGTCAGGCAGGACCCCTGCGCCTCCATCACCGCGCGGCTGGTGAAATTCTCGGAGGCGATGAGTTCGATGTGTTCGAACTGGCGCCCGTGTTCATGGGCGATGGCTTCGGCGATCTGTGGATCCGTCGCGGAAAGGGCGGTGAATTCGGTGGATGGTGTCGTCATGGGTGATGCGTTAATCTTTTCTAATAGGGATGGCAGGGCGCGGGCAATCGTGTCCTTGCATTTTTCGTAAACCACTCGGCCCTGGCCGATCGGGTCCGGCACGTCAGGGCTCCCTGGCTCGTCGCCGAGAACGAGAGCCGCCTTGTCCATAGCCTCGGGAAAAAACAGGTCCAGAATCCGAAGGTGATCGCGGGTCATCACGAAAATGTGCGTTGCCCGCTCCAGCAATTCCTCGGTGACCGGCTGACTGCGGATTTTGGAGATATCGATCCCGTCGGCCGCGAGCACCCGCACGGCATCGGTGCTCGGAGGCTGTCCTGAGGCGGCGCTGAGGCCGGCGGATTCCACGGTGACGCCAGGAATCCCCATCTTGCGGAAAAGCCCCTCCGCCATCGGACTGCGGCAGATGTTGCCGGTGCAGACAAAAAGAACATGTCGGCGCGGAGAATTCATCGAGCGACCACACTAGAGCGACAGCGGCTCAAGTCAACCGCAGGCATCCGACTTCTGCCCCCAGACACCATGGAGCGCGCTCGGCATTTTCCAGATGTGAACCCGCCTGCATTCTGACAAATTTGCAGTTCTTCCACTCCTTCGGAAAGCTCACTTCGGGCTGCCTTGGTCTGAACGCTGAACCACCGAAACTGAGCGCTCCGCCCGCTTGGCAGCTTTTGTGACAAAAACGTAACAATCCGCTCCTTTCGCGGAGCCAGTAGAGCGGGGAAGTTATTGGGCGATTTTGCCCATGCCAGAAACCGACCCATACCGCGCGCCCGCGCAGGATTTTCCCGCGACGCCGCGAAGGCGCGAGGTGGGGGGCTTTCCTGCGCAGGCATGGGGACGCGGGGGCGGTGTCGTTCTTATCTGCGTTCTGATCGTCTCTGTCTGCGCCCAAGCCATTTACGCTGGCGACATCCTGCGCGGTGGGGCAACCGGTAGTTCCGGCCGCAAAAATACGGAAGCCCGGCAAAACGCGGGCGCCGAGGCGGCTTCGCTCGCCAAGGCGAAAGCCCAGGACCGGCTCGCCCGCACCACCAAGGCCATCAGCGACATGCGCCAGCTTCAGGCAGCCGCCCGCGCGGCTGCGGGAGACGGAGGCGTCCCTGACGGGCTGGTTCCCGGTGGGCTCGAACGCCTCGCTGGGGGGACGTGGACCGGTGCCAACGCACCAGTCCAATCCGGAAGCGCGGTGAATATCACCCAGACCAAGCAACAGGCGCTCCTGGACTGGAAAACCTTCAACGTAGGAAAAAACACCTCCGTCAACTTCGATCAAACCGCCGGGGGAGCAGACTCGGGCAAGTGGATCGCCTTCAACAAGGTCTTCGACCCCTCCGGAAAGCCTTCCCAGATCCGCGGACAGATCAAAGCCGACGGACAGGTCTATATCATTAACCAGAACGGAATCATCTTCGGAGCCGGCAGCCAGGTAAACGCCCGCACGCTCGTCGCCTCCTCCCTCCCGATCAACGATCGCTTGGTGGAGCAGGGGTTGCTGAACAACAAGGATGCCCAATTCTTGTTTTCTGCGCTGGACGTCCCGGGCGGTGCAGACGGAACCAAGGAGTTCAAGCCGGCCGCCCCCCTGACCGCCGATGGAAGAAACGGCGATGTCGTGGTCGAGGCTGGCGCATCGATCTCCGGCCCGGTGAGCGCCGAAGGAAATGGCGGGCGGGTCATGCTGGTGGGAGCGAATGTGCGCAATGAGGGAACAATCTCCACGCCCAGCGGCCAGACGATCCTCGCCGCAGGCCGACAGGTTGGGGTGCAGTCTCATAACAGCGATGACCCCAGTCTGCGGGGATTGGACGTCTGGGTCGGTGTTGTTGGAGAAAATGAAGGCCGCGTTACGAACAGCGGAATTATCGAAGCGGCGACGGGAAGCGTCACTATTGTTGGCAGGACTATCGAGCAACGGGGTATAATCAATTCTTCAACCTCTGTCAGTCTGAACGGGCGAATCGACATCCTCGCGAGCTACGGTGCTGTGGCCAACCCGAATTTCGACAACTCGGGTGCCGTCGGGTCTGGTTTTTCCCCCTTCCTTTCTCAATACACCGGATCAGTTAGCTTTGCGGATTCGTCCGTAACTCAAATCGTCCCTGACTATGCCGACAAATCTACGGTTCCGGGGACAAAACTCCCGGAGGTTTCCCAAATTAACATCGAGGGGCTAACCGTTTCTTTTGGCGCCCAGTCGTATGTAATTGCGACAAGTGGAAATATCGGAATCCGTGCTGGCGTCTGGCCCTATCGCGATACAGATGAAAGCAGAACCATTTTCGACGCCACCGGATCGGTGGAAGCGGGGCTGACCTCCAATTTCGAGTCGGGTGTTCAGCGGTTTCTGTTCAAAACCGGTCAAATCCTCGTCGGTAAGGGAGCCACCATTGATGTCAGCGGCACGACCGATGCGGCGGTGGACCTCTCAAAGTATCTCATGAAGGTGGAATTGAGGGGGTCGGAACTTGCGGATTCACCCCTCCAGAGAACATCGTCAGTGCGTGGAAAATCCATGACAGTGGACATAAGGAAAAGCGGCATCTACGGAGGGCGCCAGTGGCTTGGCACCCCGCTGGGAGATCTGACGGGAATCGCCAATGTCGTGCAGAGCGATGTGTCGCAGCTGACCGCAGAAGGTGGCTCCATCACGATGCAAGCCGGAGGCTCAGTAGTCATCGAGCGCGGTGCAACCGTAGATGTCTCAGGTGGGTATTACTCCAATTCTGGTGGAAAAATCAAAACCACTCAGCTCCTGAGAGGGGGAAATTTGATTAACATCGCCAATGCCACACCTGATATCAAATACGACGGCGTTTTTGAGGAAACCACCACACGCAGTTCCAGCAAGTGGGGTGTCAGCAAAACCTACAGCAAGCCCCTGGCTCCCACAGGTGGCTATACGGAAGCCCCCTACATCGAGGGGGCTGGTGGAGGAACTTTCAGCGCCACCGCGCCTGTCGTGGACCTCTCCGGTGACATCATCGGACAAACCGTGACTGGTCCCCGCCAATTGAACTCTCCCCCTGCGCTCTCGTCATTGAACATCGCATTTAAAGGACAGGACAGAATCGAGGCTTCCACATCCGACATCCGCTATATCGAGACCTCCCCGGCTCCGCCAGCTGTCAGTTTTGTTTCGCAACCGCAAACCACCTCGACAGGATCCCAGTTCCTTGTCGGAACAGATATCTTTCGCCAGGACGCCGGTGGATTCGGGAACGTCACCATCGAGAACAGCGATGGCAGCTTCTCCGTTCCGAAGGGAGTGCGCGTCGACATCCCGGCCGGGGGTTCCCTTGCTGTGACCGCATCGAATGCCCTGATCGAAGGCGAGGTTCACGCTCCCGGCGGCACTCTCTCCATCAAGGCCTTTAATTTTTCTCCATACCTGTATCAGGATCTCTCCGCGCGGGATCAACTCGCCGGAAAAGCCGCGCCTAGTCCGGTTGCTGGACGCGGAAAAATCACGATAGCCGCAGGAGCACACCTTGATGTCTCCGGCATGCTGGTAGATGAGCGCCCGACATCCAATGTCCCTTCAGATATCCGGAGATCAACAAATGGCGGCTCTGTCGTTTTGGAGGCCTACGATATCAATCTCGCAGCCGGCAGCCGGGTGACCGCCTCCGCAGGAGCACTCGCTTCCTACGCTGGCAAAGTCGTCGTCGGCAAGGCAGGCTCGATCTCGCTCCTTGCAGGAAAGGACCCCTCTCTATCGACGACCATCGGAGGAAGGCTCGTGATGGAAGGAACATTAGAAGCCTACTCCACCGGGAAGGGAGGTTCTCTCACTGTCCAGTCCTCGCTGGTGCAGATCGGAGAGACAGAGGGCGGACCGGACATACTGACCTTGAAGCCGGACTTCTTCCGCAAAGGTGGATTTACCAGTTATTCGGTAAAGGGTATTGGCGGCAAGGACTCCAACGGCGCAAACGTTCCAGCCATCTCGGTTTTGCCTGGAACACAGATCGACTTGGTTGCGGAGAGCTGGATTCTTGAACCTCATTCGCCAGGCGGCAAAGGAATGCGGTTCAGGACCCATCTAGCCGAACAAGGACTGCGATCCCCGGTCAGCTTGAGTCTTTCTGCAGCAGGTGCTGACGACTCTTTCACAGAAGGCAAACTTGAGGCGCTTGGGCTCATCGTCATCGGAAAGGGTTCTGTCATCCGAACGGATCCGGGAGCGTCGGTCAGTATTTCCGGCGATGCCATTTCCTTAGGCGGGCGAATCGAAGCTCCGGGGGGATCCGTAACCCTTACCGGCCGGAGTGAGTTCCGCTTGCCCCGGATCCTAAGTGAATCGGCCAGCTTCGCCCTTCCTACTGTATATATCACAGAAACAGCTTCCATCGATGTTTCCGGAAGAGCCGTTTTGACTCCGGATCCTTACGGAAGGCGGCGGGGCACGGTTTACGACGGCGGCTCGATCTATATCAGCGGAAATATTTTTGCCGAGGCGGGCGCGGTTTTTGATGTTTCCGGCACCAGTGCGATCCTTGATGTCGATCCTCAGCAATTGTCGGGCGCCGTATCCCGGCCAAGCGCGAGAAGCGGGCTGACCGAAAAGCCCTGGGGGCGACGCGGAATTCCGACGCAAATCGACTCCAACGGTGGATCGATCGAGATGGAGGGGTCCCAGATGCTCTACTCCGACGCAACTCTGCGCGGGTTCGCCGGAGGTCCATCAGCAACGGGCGGAACGCTATCAGTTTCGTCCGGCCGCTTCTATTCCTTCGGGGCCAGCCGCACGAGTGCCGACATCAATTTGATCGTCACCCAGACCGGCAGCAGCACCGCCTTTGCAAACCATCCTTTGGCATCGAAATTCGGAGAGGTGTTTGCTGGAACTGTTGATTTGGCTAAAGCCTTCGAAACTCCACCGGAAATCACAGGAATCAGTCACTTCTCAGTGTCCAGATTTTCAGAAGGCGGATTTGCCTCACTGGATCTCGGGTATAAATACTACCCAGGAGCCGATCCCATTCCCTACGGCGGAAACGTGGAGTTCAGGGGGCCGGTCAGCATCAACGCTTCCGGGAAGCTCCGCGTCGCAGCGGGAGGCATAATTAAAGCTAATGCCCCAGTCAGCCTGACAGCGCGCTACATTGCAATCGGGCGGCAGTTCCAGCAGCCATTAAACCCAGCGGACACCTTCTTTGCCTTTCAGCAATATCCAGGAAAAGCCTACTATCCGAAACCGACTTACGGACCCGCTAGTTTGACGTTGAATGCGGACTTGGTTGATGTCGGAACTCTCTCGCTGCAAAACATTGGAAATGCCGCCATTCGCGCATCGAATGGAGATATTCGTGGCAGCGGAACCCTCAGCATAGTCGGCGACCTGACTTTGGAAGCCGGACAAATCTACCCGACCACACTGGCAGATTTCACGATTATTGCCTACGACCCCGCAGGAGGGCGCGGGTCTGTCACGATTCTCCCTGGAGTGCCCAGGAGAACGCCTCTGTCAGCGGGTGGAAATCTCAATATATATGCTTCGAACATCTCACAACGCGGAACCCTTAGGGCTCCCCTTGGATCGATCACGTTGGGATGGGACGGAACAGACTTCGATCCCTCGACGAGCACATTTGAGCAGCCCTCAGACATCAACAGCGGATCCTCGATGACAATACCGACCGCTCAATCGGTTGTCCTGGGAGCAGGCAGCTTGACTTCGGTGTCGGGGCTGGACTCTCTGACGGGCGAACCTCTTCTCATTCCATTCGGCCTGAGTCCCGATGGTCTTTCCTGGATTGATCCCCGCGGGGTCAACGTGACCGTAACCGGACTTCCGAAGAAGTCCGTCAATGTGGCGGGCAACCAGGTCACCACGGAGGAGGGATCCACGATTGATGTTCGCGGCGGAGGTGACCTTTTGGCCTACAAGTGGGCTCGCGGCACAGGAGGAAGCACCGACCTGCTCGGCAGTTCCAAGGGCGATTGGAATAGTTCTACGAATTATGCCGCCGGAGACCTCGTGACCTATCAGGGCAAGACCTGGTCGGCGCGTGCCGCGATCAACCCTGGGGATTTTGATACTGCTCCAACTCCACAAGCCAGCCGCTACTGGGCCCAAGTGGTCGAATCCTACGCCATCGTTCCCGACTACGGCTTGGAATACAGTCCTTTCGCTTCCTTCAACACCGGGGCGAACGCCGCATCATTGGCCAAGGACCCCGGCTATACTTCGAATAAAATTTCCATTGGAGACCAGATCTATCTGGACGGCAGCGAAGGCCTGCCAAAAGGGAGCTACACGCTTTTGCCGAAACGATACGCCCTGATGCCGGGTGCGTTTCTCGTCACTCCCACCTCGGACCTGTCGAATGTTTCTGCCAAATCAGCAGGCTCCACGTCTGAGGAAGGGGCATCCTACACGCTCGGCTATCGATTCAACCGGTATAATCCCGCATCAAAGGCTCCGGCCAAGCGGACTTTGTTCGAAGTGGTGCCGCCCGATGTCGTCGCTGATCGCGCCTCGTATGAAACATTTCAGACGGAGACTTTCATGCCAGAAGCAGCCCAAAGATTTGACGCCACCGTGCTGCAAAGACTTCCCATTGACTCCGGGAGCGTCAGTTTTCACGGAAACTCGAGCCTCAGACTGGACGGCAAGATTCTTACTTCAAGACCCCGGGGAGGCAGAGGGGCGAATATCGACGTGAGTGCATACGGCGACATAGCTATCGTTGGCGGCAGCGGATCAGCGCCTCCCGGAACCCCCACGGTATTAAGTTCCGACAAAATTTCCTCGTGGGGTGCGGAGAGCGTCTTGATCGGCGGGCTGCGGCGGGAATTCTCGTCTGGAATCACCGTTGAGGTGCGTGCGGACAATGTTTTGGTTTCAAACGCCGGGGCACCACTCACCTCCCCTGAAATTATCCTAGCTTCACGAAAGACCACGACAATCGCGCCGGGCTCCTCCGTTCAATCAAGTGGTGGCCTCACAACACCGGCAACATCATTGTCGGTCAACGGCGATGGAAGTTTGTTGTGGGTCAGTGGAAATACCGACATTGCTTTATCACGAACTGGTCTGACCGCATCCACCCTTCCGAGACTCGTACTCGGGGCGGGCGCACTCATAAAAGGTGCGGGCGTCATTGCTGACTCCTCGTATGGGTCGGATTTTTCATCCTCCGCAATGTTCGATGCATCTTCTCTCACCCTCAACAGCGGACAGGTCAGCATCTTGATGCAACCGCAGGCAGGACCATTGACTGGCTCCGTGGTCAGCCCACATCTGGTGCTTGAAGGGTCCCTTCTGCAGCGGCTCCAGCAAGTTGATCGCCTGACCATTGGCAGCTACCGCAGTATCGACATCTACGGAGCGGGATCATTCGGATCGTCCTCCCTGCGGGAACTGCGATTCCGCGCCGGCGGTGACAACCCGTCAACGGTGCAGGTGGAAAGCGGAATCCGGGCCTACAACCAAGGGGCTGGCACCGCTTTGTTTGCTGCCAATTCCATCGTTTTTGAGAACCCCTCCGGCGCTACCGGTCTGGCCGCACCAGCCCCTCCCCTCTCCGGGGCGTTCATGGCCGATGCCGGGACCATCACGATCGGCGCCAACAATTTTGGGATTTCGGGATACAACCTGACCACTCTCAGCGCCCGCAACGGGGTGTCCACCCAGAGCAGCGGAACCTTTGCCACAGCCGGAGCCATGGATATCATCACCCCGTTGGTGGCGGGGAGTGCGGGGTCAAGTCAGGGAATTACTGCAGGCGGACAACTCCGCATCCTCTCGAATGGAGGGACCTCTTCTGTCTCCGGCGGTCTGGGCGCTGGCTTGTCGCTTCAGGGAACGGCGGTTTCCATAGGTTCCGAAATTCGTATGCCCAGCGGGCTTCTGAACATTACTTCCACCTCCGGAAATATTGATATCAGCGGTCAATTGGATGTTTCGGGCACCTCCCAAACATTTTACGATCTCGTTCGCTATACCGATGGTGGCAGTATTTCTCTCACGGCGAATTCCGGCGCAGTCCGGTTGCTGGCCGGAAGCAGCGTATCTGTTGCGGCTTCCACGGCTGGCGGAAATGCGGGGATGCTGGCGATCAAATCCTCCGGCGCATTCAGTTCTCTTGGAACCCTGCTTGGAAGCGGATCTTCCAGCGGCACATTCGGCACTTTCCTTCTTGATGTTGGAAATTTGGCTTCCTTCACCAGCCTGACAGCGGCGCTTGACCGGGGAGGGTTCACTGAGGAAAGAAATCTTCGCATCCGCTCCGGCGACATCACCGTCTCGGGTTCCACGTTTGCTAAAAAATTCACTCTCTCTGCCGACTCGGGTTCGATATCGGTTTCGGGAACAATCAACGCCTCGGGTATTACCGGGGGAGAAATCAACCTGATTGCAAAAGAAAACATCACGCTGCTCCCGACATCCGTCCTCACTGTCGCAGCACGTAACTTCAGCAACGCCGGAAAAGGCGGATCCATCAAAATCGAGGCGGGTTCCGAAATCAACGGAGCGGTCAGCGCCACGGCGCTTCTGGACATTCAGGCAGGCTCAAAAATGGATCTTTCGGTTGCGGCTTTTGTTCCCGGCTCGTACACCACTCCGGGTTCCAGCGCCTTTAACGGGCAGTTTACCGGGACTGTCCACCTCAGAGCTCCCCAACGGACTGTCGCCGGCAACCTCGGTGTTGCGGTCTCACAGCTCCGGGGAGACATCGTCGGCGCGTCGAGTATCCTCGTGGAGGGATACAAGGTTTTTACAGTGACGGGCGCCACCGGACAGATCACGGGGAGCCGATCTTCCTTTAGCTCACTTCCTTCGTCCAGCCTCGCAGCAGGAACTACTGAAAGGCTGATTTACGACAATGCGGTTCAGTTTATGGGTGCGTCAGGAACGACGACTGCAGGTTACACGGCCATGGTCAACTCACTCCTGGGAGCCGGAGACCCCAAGGGGCTCTCTTCGCTTCTGGTGGTCGCTCCGGGCGCAGAAATCATCAACACGACCGTTAATGGAGACATCACTCTAGGCAATTCCGCCTCGAACTGGAGCTTCGACTGGAATCTCGCCGATTTCCGGTTCGGACCCAAGTCCGCCCCCGGCGTTCTCACCATTCGCGCTCCGGGCAATGTTGTCTTCTGGAATACCTTGAGCGATGGATTCACGGCTGTGAATCCCACGACCGGCGGCAACGGCAACTCCTCGATGTGGCTGGCCCCCCTGATGGCGATCAATACGAACCTGCCAACGAACACTCAATCCTGGGCGTTCCGCATCACCTCGGGGACAGATCTTACGGCTGTTGACTCAAGCCAGCGCCTCTCGGATTCCGCTCTCGGCAGCACGAAAGGCTCCATCCGAATCGGCAAAACGGTCAACATTTCCGGCGCCCAAAATACCACAGCTGGAGTTATGGGAACCGCGTCCCTGTCCAACTTCCAGGTGATCAGGACAGGCACGGGGAACATCCAGCTTTCTGCGGCGCGCGACATCAAGCTGCTGAACCCGTTTGCCGCGATTTACACGGCCGGGGCGCGAATCGCCAACCCGAACACCATTTACTCGGCTGGCGACTTCGTCACGCCGGTGCTCACAGGGCCTGGCGGCAACCCACCCCAAACCTCGCAACTGGGGCCGCCTCAGCAGACTTACGATCCGCAGTGGTCGATGGCCGGCGGAAACATCTCACTTCTCGCAAGAGGAACAATCGGCAGATACACTGTCAGTGGAGGTGCGGATGTGGTGAGTTCTTCCAAGGAACTCCCGAACAACTGGCTCTACCGTAGAGATTACGTTGATGGAAGCGGTCTCTTTGGCGTTGCTGGGGTCGACACCGGGAACAACATCACAAGCGTATCAGATCCTTCCGCGTCCACGGCATGGTGGATCGATTTCAGCAACTTCTTCGAAGGAGTTGGAGCGCTTGGCGGAGGCGACGTCACGCTGTCGGCCGGTCTGGATATCATCAATATGGACGCCGTCATCCCGACAAACGCCAGGGCCCCGGGGCTTGCCGGTGCTGCCAGGCTCGCCCCGAGCGCCAAGACTCTGCTTGAGTTGGGCGGGGGCAATTTGAAAGTCACCTCAGGCCGTGATATCAGCGGTGGGGCATACTACGTCGAGCGTGGGACCGGACGATTGGCTGCAGGCGGATCCATTCTCACAAATTCCAGCCGTTCACCAAAAACCGGCGGAGACGCCCTCACCTGGCTGCCTACCACGCTGTTTGTCGGCAAAAGTTCCTTCGATGTTTCGGCTCGGAAAGACGTTTTACTTGGTCCTGTCGTGAACACTTTCTGGCTCCCACAGGGAATCCAGAACAAATTCTGGTATAAAACTTACTTCTCAACCTACTCCCCGGATTCCTATGTCAATGTCTCCTCCCTTGGAGGCAGCATCACACACCGCATGACCACGGTGGACTCAGCCAGTGTTTCGGCAACAGCAACAACGCAGTCCACCCAGCCGATTCTTGCATACTGGATCAGCAACCAGAACCTCTTCCGTTCGGTGAATCCTTCCGCCTCGCAGCCTTGGATCCGCCTGGCGGAAGGAGATGTTTCGTCGCTTGACGTTTTCTCCACGGTTGGAACGATCATGCCGCCAACTCTGCGGAGCACCGCATTCGGGGGTGACATCAACATTGTAGGAAAGATCAATCTGTTCCCTGCGGAGACTGGCACGCTGGAAATGGTCGCGGGGGGATCGATCAACGGGTTGAATCCCGTCAGTAAAAACACTGCGGGCACGGTCACCGCCTACACAAGCGGATCGATCAACATCTCCGATGCGGATCCCTCGGTATTGCCATCCGCAATGAGTCCCTACGCACTCCAGAGCGATGTCGGCACAAGCCTGAGCGCGCTGAGATCGACAAAGTCCTCCCTTCTAGCATCCAAGGTGGATATCTACTTCCAGGAGACCGGCTCTTATGCCGGCACGGAATCCGGCATCGATCGGAAGCGGGCCAGACATAAAGAGGGGCTTCTCCATCTTAGTGACCTCCGGCCCGCGAGCCTGTATGCGACGAAGCGGGATATCAGCGGCCTGACTCTCTACTCCTCAAAGCAGATCCGAATCCTAGCGGAGCGCGACATCACTGATGTCGCCTTTTATCTCCAGAACAACAGAGTAGGGGATGTTTCGATTGTTTCAGCGGGACGCGATATTATCCCCTACAACGAAAGCTCCAAGCTGCGCTCCGTGGCCGCGAACAAGGCCAACGGAAAGATCATCCTGGACCTCAAGCCCAGCACCACCGCAGGAAAAACAACGCAGGCGCTTTCCGGCGACATTCAAATTAACGGACCGGGAACGCTGGAGGTGCTTGCAGGCCGAAACTTGGATCTCGGAACCGGGGAAAACTTCACGGATGGCAGGGGGAACGGGATCACCAGCGTCGGAAAGGCCCGTAATCCATTCCTTCCCTTTGCAGGAGCCGACATAATTGCCTTCGCCGGGGTCGGTGGACGCTCGGGAGGCCCCGCGCTGGGACTTGCCAGCAGCGTCATGGATTTTTCGAAGCTTCCCGATACGGCGCCTGTTACTTCCGAGGCCGGCGCCATCAAGTCTCTCGTAGCGTTCTTTGATGCGCTCAAGGAGGCGGGCGTGGAGTTTGCCACGTCAGGAACCTACGACATCGGCTTCGAGGCCGTGGATCTCGTTTTTGGTGACAAGGACTATAACGGAGAGATCTTCACACGGGCCCGCGATATTCGAACGACCAGCGGCGGGAAAATCACACTGGGAGCGCCCGGCGGCGGCTTGACACTGGCTTCCACCATCACGGGCAATCCGAAGGTCCCGCCGGGGATCGTTACCGAGTATGGAGGCGAGATCTCGATCTTTGCAAATGACAGCGTTGATATCGGCCAGGCGCGAATCTTTACGCTGCGCGGCGGCGATCTCACAATCTGGTCAACCACCGGAGACATCGCGGCAGGCACGGCACCGAAAACGGTGGTGACAGCCCCGCCGACGCGTGTGCTCTTTGATACGACGAGCGCGGATGTGTTGACGGATCTTGGTGGATTGGCAACGGGCGGCGGCATCGGGGTTCTGGCGTCGGTGAAGAATGTCGAGGAGGGAAATGTCGCCCTGATCGCTCCGAATGGAACAGTTGATGCCGGTGACGCGGGAATCCGGGCAACAGGCAATATCGTTATCGCCGCGGTCCGGGTTCTAAATGCCGACAACATTTCCGCGGGTGGCTCGACGATCGGCGTGCCATCAGCACCGGTTGTGGCCGCCCCGAATGTTTCGGGACTCACTTCCGCCTCGTCATCTGCTGCTGCCTCGACAGCGTCGGTTGACCAGGTGGCAAGCAAAACCTCCCAGCAACAACAGCAGCAGGAAAATACGCCTTCGGTTATCTCCGTGGAGGTTCTGGGATATGGGGGAGGCGAGGAAGAGTAAGCTTGCACGCCGTTGGAGCGAAGTCGGAATGCCGAATTGGGAAGCGCAGGGGCCGCATGAAAATCATCTGCCCGCTATGACCAGATCGTCTCATTCAGCCTGCGAACTGCTTCGAATCTGGAGAAAACCATGTCCATGAAATCAGGCCCAATGCGCGGGAAGGCCAAATCCCGTCGGAGAGCCGGGGCTCCATCAGCCCAGGCTGAGACGGCTGCTACCATGGCCACAAGTGGCCAGCCGGGGTGTGCACCAAGCCGCAAGCCGTCAGTGCTTTCAATATCACGGGTTTTCCAAATTCTCCTTTGTTTGTGCCTTTTCCTGGCCGCTTTGGTCATCATTGCGGATACCATTGTCAACGTGCGCATGGTCGGAAAAATTTCCGCCGTTTCCTTCAGTGAGTTTAAAGCGGGAACCCTGCGGGTTTCACCCGGCGCCCGAGAGGAGTCCCTGGTCCTGCCTTATACTTCCATGGACGCCAGGTGGTGGGTGCTCCACACCGAGAACCTTCTGAAGACACACTCCTTTCGTGCCAGGGAGACGATCCTTGATAATGCTCCGCAAGGCCGGGATGTCCACTGGAGTTCGCTGCTCATATGGATTCTGGCGGGACTAGCGAGCCTAATATCCTTGGTGAACGGTCAACCCGCGTGGACCAATGTGGCGGAGGCGGCCATGGCCGCAGGCCCCCTGATGTTGATCGTTTCCGTATTGGGACTTGCGGTTCTGGTTTCCCGGAGGTTTGGCTGGACAGCAG
>QYQL01000165.1 GCA_007280915.1 Verrucomicrobiaceae bacterium
ATCCTTTCCCATGATATTAGCGCGAGTCGAAGGCAGCGTTGTTGCTACCAAAAAGAACCCGAAGATGACGGGGAGCAAATTGCTTGTCGTCCGTCCTCTTGTCATTGATTCGCCGAATGCGAAGGAGATCAAGCCGGGTTCCTCCACTCTGGTGGCGGTGGACAGCCTCGGGTCTGGGGAAGGGGACTGCGTCCTCGTGGTTCAGGGCAGTTCCGCGCGGCTTGCGGCGGATGACAAGGACTCTCCGGTGGATGCCGTCATTATCGGTATCGTGGACACCGTCGATCTCGGAAAAACAATTCTCTACAAAGTTCAATAATTTTTTATGGCAGCGATTGACGAAAAACTTGTGGCTAAGGTGGTCGGCGAGGTTCTTGCCCGCCTGAAAACTCAACAATCCCCATCCGCAACTCCCGGCCAGTCCGGATTCGGGGTGTATGAGGACATGAATGCGGCGGTCGAGGCCGCCCAGCGCTCGTTCGTGAAGCTCCGCGAAGGCGGCATGACCGCCCGCAAGAAGGCGATCGCCGTCATCCGCAAACTCTGCGTCGCGAAAGCGAAGGAGTGGGGAACGATCGAGTTCAACGAGACGAAGATCGGACGCCTCGACCACAAGATCGAAAAGCTCGGGATCTGCGGCGACCTGGTGCCCGGCGTCGAAATGCTGGACCGCATGGCTTTCAGTGGTGATTCCGGACTGACCGTCATCGACTACGCCCCATGGGGAGTCATCGGCGCGATCACGCCCTCCACACACAGTGTTCCCACGCTCACCGGCAATGCGATCAACATGATCGCCGCAGGCAACGCGGTTGTTTACAACACGCACCCTTCGGCCGCCAAATGCGCGGCGATTGCGATCCGCGAATACAATCAGGCCATTTTTGCGGAGACCGGAATCTCCGATCTTCTGACAACGGTCATCAAGCCGACGCTCGACACGTTTGATGCGATGTGCAAGCACCCGTTCGTGAAACTGCTGTGCGTGACCGGCGGACCGGCTGTCGTCGCAGCGGCGATGAAGACCGGAAAACGCGCCGTCTGCGCCGGCCCAGGAAATCCTCCTGTTGTTGTGGACGAAACGGCCGATCTCGATCACGCCGCCCGCTCGATCATTCAGGGCGCATCCTACGACAACAATCTTCTCTGCATCGGCGAAAAGGAAGTCTTCGTCGTCGCCTCTGTCGCTGACAAACTCATGGAAGCCCTTCGCAAGGCCGGAGCTGTCCAGCTCAACGCGAAGCAGGTCGAGGCACTTGCGGAAAAGGCCTTCGTTTTCCCGCAGGGGAAGGGAGCCGGGTGCCCCCATCCGGTTGTCAATCGCGATCTTGTCGGCCGCGACGCCAGCGTTCTTGCCAAGGCGATCGGTCTCGATGTTCCTGCATCCACGCAGCTCCTTTTCGGTGAGACCAAAGCCGATCACATCTTTGTGGATGAGGAGCAGATGATGCCATTCATACCGGTCGTCCGCGTCCCGGATGTCGATACTGCCATCGCGGAGGCGATCAAAGCCGAGCACGGATACAAGCACACCGGCATCATGCACTCGCAGAATATCCGGAATCTCACCAAGATGGCCCAGGAGATCGACACGACCCTCTTCATCAAGAACGGCCCCTGCATGACCGGCCTCGGACTCGGCGGCGAGGGATTCCTCAGCTTCAGCATCGCCACGCCGACCGGCGAAGGCGTCACCACCCCAATGACATTCACCCGCTCGCGCCGCTGCGTGATGGTCGAAAATCTGAACCTCTACTAAGCATGAAACCGGAAGTAGGAAATAGGAAACCGGAAAGACAAGAGTCCCGCGCGGAGCGCGGCATTTATTCCATTCCGCATTCCGCATCCCGCATTCCACATTTCTGATGAGAATCGCCACCATCCGCGGATACGCGACCAGCACGGTCAAGCACGCCAGCCTTGAGGGCTGGAGGCTTCTCGTTGCCGAGCCGGATTCCGCGGACCTCGCGCCCCAGATCGTGATTGATGACCTCGGTGCCGGCATCGGCCAGAAGGTTCTGATCTCGAGTGACGGCAGCGAAGCCCGCAAAATGGTCGGCGACCAACTCAGCCCGGCCCGATGGTCGGTCCTCGGGATCATCGACCCGGAAAGGAGCCTCGCGATATGAGGATGGGAACCGTTATCGGCCGGGTCACGCTTTCCGTCCGGACAAAGAAATTCACCGGCGAGCGTCTGCTTCTGACTCTTCCTTGGAAAAAGGAAACCTTCCAGGGCGCCGACAGCTTTGCGCCTGCGATCGTCGTCTACGACGAACTCGGTGCCAACATCGGCCAGCACATCGCAATCAGCGAAGGCCGCGAGGCCGCCTGCCCTTTCCCGACTCCCACGCCGGTGGACGCCTATTGCGCCGCCCTCGTGGACGAACATTTTTACAAAAACTAAACCATGAAACTATTCGCACAAAAAGACGCCGAGGAATTCTTGAAATCGGGAGCAACGGAGTTCCGTTACAACCGCGACACCCGTCTGACTCCCGGAGCCAAGGACGTATTTTCCGAAGCGGGAATCAAAGTGGTTTTTGACGTCGAAGCCGCCGTCTCCGCCCCGTCCGCCCCGGCCTCCTCTGCGGGGAAACCCGACGATCAGAAGCTTTTCAACTCTCCGGAAGCCGAGCGCATCAAGAGGGAGATCTGCGACATCGGGCGCAGGATCTGGGCGCGCGAGTATTGCGACGGCAACGGCGGGAACATCTCCGCCCGCATCGGTCCCGACCGGTTTATCATCACCCCGACTGGCGTCAGCAAGGGTTACATGACCCCTGAAATGATGAGCATGGTCGATATCAAGGGCACCCAGCTTGCGGGAACATGGAAGCGTTCGAGCGAGTTCACTACCCATGCCGCAATTTACGAGACCACGCCGGAGGCGGTCTCCGTCTGCCACGCCCACCCGTGCCATGCCGGCGCGTTTGCGATCAAGGAACTTCAGCCGCCCGCCCGGCTCATCCCCGAGTTGGAGGTCTTTGTCGGAACCGTCGCCGTGGCGGGATACCAGACACCCGGTTCGCCGGAAATCGCGGCCAGCATCCGTCCGCTCGCCCCGAAGCACCAGTCGATCATCATGGGCTGCCACGGGGTGATCTGCTGGGGAAAATCCGTCGAGGACGCCTACTTCAAGATGGAGATCACCGACGCCTACTGCCGCACGGTCATCCTTGCCCAAGCGCTTCCCGGCGCTGCCTCGATCCCGTGCGAAAAGCTTGGTGACTTGCTCAATATGAAGAAGGGAATGGGGCTTCCCGACAACCGATTCGACCTCAAGAACGCGGAGCTTTGCGAAGTCGATCCCTGGGACCAGATGTGCGGCCAGCATGGCTGCTCGACCCCGGTCACGCCGTTCAACCCCATGCCCGCCCCGCAATCGGGCGCGGATGTGGAAGCCCTCGTTCAGAAACTCACCGACGAAATCATCGCGAACCTCAACAAGTAGCATGAAGGTCGCAATCATCGGTGGTGGCGGACGGGTCGGATCCTGCGCGGCGTTCGCGCTTCAGTGTTCCGGGATCGTCAGAGAAATCGTCCTGCTCGACGCGA
Source organism: Verrucomicrobiaceae bacterium (assembly GCA_007280915.1). Lineage (GTDB taxonomy): Bacteria > Verrucomicrobiota > Verrucomicrobiia > Chthoniobacterales > Terrimicrobiaceae > QYQL01. The sequence goes on from QYQL01000165.1 coordinate 3,556, forward strand.
ATCAGGCGGCGGCAGAAGGCGAGGCTCTCGACCTCCTTCACGGTGCGGCCTATTGCGCGGATCAGAAAATTTCGGCAGGCACCTATGCCGATTGCAAGGATGCCGATCTCATCTGCATCACCGCAGGGCTCCGCCGCAAACCGGACGAGTCCCGTCTGGACCTCATCAACCGCAACGTCACCCTCTTCCTCGGAATCCTGGAGAGTCTTAAGGGCGCAGGGATGAAAAAGGAGGCGATCGTTTTCGTGGTCTCCAATCCCGTGGACATCCTGACCCAGCTTGCTGTCGAGAAGGCCGGACTTCCCGCCTCGCAGGTGCTCGGTCTCGGGACTGTTCTCGATACGTCCCGCTTCTGCTCGTTGATCTCCAACTCGCTGAATCTCCCGCCCACCCAGGTCCGCGCGATGATCCTCGGCGAACACGGCGACACCATGCTCCCGATCTGGTCGTCCGCCTCGGTGGATGGATTCCCGCTCACGAAATTTGCCGGGGTGACCGCCGGATTTCAGACGCAGATATTTGAGCGCACGCAGAAGAGCGGCGCGGAAGTCATCTCCCGCAAGGGCGGAGCCGGCTATGCCGTCGGCGTAGCCATCCGTGAAGTGATCGACTGCATCGCCCTCGACCGCCGCCGCATCCTTCCGGTTTCCAGCCGCATCAGCGGTGCCTACGGGATCCGCGACATCAGCATTAGCGTCCCCACTGTTGTCGGACGTGCTGGCGTCATCTCCCACATCGAACTTGAACTCTGGCCGAAGGAACTGCAGGGACTTCAATCCTCGGCCAAAGCCCTGAAAGATACGCGAGCGAAAGTCAAGTGATACGGCTTTTGCGTGTCACTTGCCCGTTAACAGGCAGATCGTTTCCGATTTTACACGAAGGTGGGCTTGAGTTACTGCCTTGAGACGGAGATAGTGGCATCGTGATGGGAAGGGATTCTTTTTCCTCCGGGCTGGATGTGTCGGGCTTGGAACAGGAGCGGTTGCACCGGAAAGCCTCGGAAGTTCGCGACTCGATTTTTGGAAAGACAGTCTTCGTCCGCGCGGTGGTGGAGATCTCGAACTTCTGTCGCGAGAACTGCGGGTATTGTGCAATGCGGCGCGACAATCGCGGGCTCAATCGATACCGGCTTTCCGCCGGAGAGATCTTCGACGAATTGATGGCTTCCCTGCCCGGATGCGTCACGGACATCAATATCCAGGCGGGGGAGGATCCTGTTGCGGTGCGGGAGATTGCGATTCCCCTCCTTGAGCAATTGAAAAGCAAAACAGCTCTTGGGCTGAGTGTGTGTCTGGGGACTTTGCAGGCCCGGGATTACACGGCACTTCAAGCTGCCGGGGCAGGATATTACGTCATAAAGATCGAGACCGGAAATTCGGTGCACTACCGGTTTGTTGAGGCACCCGGTGCGTTGGAGGAGCGGTTGGAATCCATCAGGCTCCTTGCAGAAAGCGGGTGGATGGTCTCCTCCGGATTTGTGCTGGGGCTTCCAGGGCAGACCGGAGAGATCCTTGATGAGACGGTTGCCCTCCTCGAATCGCTCCCTCTCGCGGGATGCAGTGTCAGTCCGTTCATTCCCGGTGAAGACACTCCGTTTTCCGGGCATCGGGCCGAAAGCCTTGACCGTGTTCTGAACGCGGTTGCCGCGCTGCGTGTCCGCATGCCCGGGCGGATTATTCCCGCCGTGAGCGCCATGAGTTTGGCGGGAGAGGGGGGCTATGCGGGAGCGCTCCGCGCGGGCGCAAATCTCGCCACCGTGAATCTGACGCCCGACCG
>QYQL01000172.1 GCA_007280915.1 Verrucomicrobiaceae bacterium
AGGGCGGCGAGGGAACGTGTCGCGCTGAGATAGGTTGCCGGCAGACCGTGCGGGTTCCACCGGCCTCCATACAGCCGTGCGCCCTCTCCGGAGAATGCGTCATCCGCGCGCGCTTCCCGCACCAGCCGCCAAGCATGGATGATCACGCGTAAACCCCGTAGTCGATCCGCCCGAGCAGGTTTTCCACCTCGCGGATGCCCGCTCCCGTGTCGGCGAGCTCCAATGGGACAAAGCCCGCGAGGCCGATCTGGGGGCGTGTCAGCCACGCGCGTGCGGCGGTTTCGGATTCAAAAACCCCGGTGGCATGGCTCATCAATTTCCGCACGCGGTCAAGCCGGTCGGATTCGTCTTTGGTGAGCCGTCCCTCGTCCTTCCGGCGCTGGAGCGTGCGGACCGGGATGCCGACAACGCCGGCAAGCTGGGGTGTGCCGACGCCAAGTTTTTCCTGCAATTGGAAAAATGCATCGACGGGAAGTCCATTGCGGATCTCTTGGACCTCGTCAAACCCTTCGTCTTCTTTCCAATCGACGCTTTGCGCGACAGCCGCCTCTTGAACGCGGGTGGCAGGCGGGGCTGAACGGATCGGCTTTCTTTTCATGCGCCGACAATACGGCCATATGGCACAATAGTCAATGCCAAATTGTCGTAGTCTTCAGTGGATCTCAACCGGGCACTTCGGCATCGCGCGAAGGAAGGATTTTCCATACGGCTTGCTGACGATCCGGCTGTCGAGGATGACGATGGTTCCGGTGTCGGTCTTGCTGCGGATGAGTCGTCCGACGCCCTGGCGGAGGCGGAGGATCGCCTCCGGGAGCGAGTAGCTGTCGAAGGCGCGCCCTCCCTCAGCCTCGATGGCTTCGAGCCTTGCCTCGGTGAGCGGATGGTCGGGCGTGGCAAACGGGAGGCGGGTGATGATCACGTTCGACAGGGCGTCGCCGGGCACGTCCACGCCGGTCCAGAAGCTCGAGACGCCGAAGAGGACGCTGTGCGGGTTTTCGCGGAACTCCCTCACCATGCGCTGCGCCGGCATTCCTCCGCCCTGGACAAGCAGCGGCCAGCCCTTGTTTTCAAAGTGCGACTCCATCGCCTCCGCGACCGTCCGCATCGTCTGGTAGCTGGTGAAAAGCACGAACGCGCGCGCGACGCTCTTGTCCGTGAAATGGGCGATCCACTTTTCCAGGGCTTTCTCGTAGCCGGAATCCTTCGGCTCGGGCATCTGGCGGACGAGGTGGAGGTTCATCTGCTTTTCGTAGTCAAACGGGCTGCCGATCTGGAGGGCGGGGACATCCTCCGCTCCGACGCGCTTGCGGAAGTAGGAAAGGTTGGGGGTGCCCACCGAAAGCGTGGCGCTGGTGAGGACCGAACACGCTCCCTCGCGGAAGAGGAGCCTGCGAAGGGCATCGGCCAGATCGACCGGCGCGGCGCGCAGCGTGCAGAACTGTTCCTTGCGACCGGTCTGCTCGACCCAATAGACGTGGTCCGGCTGGTCCACCGAGAGGAAGTCGGTGATCGCCGCGCGGGCGGAGCGGAGCTTACGCGCGGTGTCCTGGAGTTCCGCCGCGCCGGTCTCGTCTTTGCATCGGGCCACCTCGCTGCCGATCAGTTCGCCAAGTTTTGCGAGATTCGAGCAGACGTCGCCGCCGTCCGCGAGCCCGGCCTCGCGCACCCGGAACTCCCGTCCGCGTTTGAACTCGCACTTCGCTGTCACGCTTTCAAAAAATCCGTCGGCCACCGGGAGGATGTCGGCCACCGCCTTGCACGCGCCCCCGTTTTTCATCATCTGGAAAAGCCCTTTTTTCGTGCGCGGGTTGTAGAGCCGCTGGACCGCGCGCCGGAGGCCGAGCTGGGAAACCTCCATGCCGATGTGCCTCGATGCCACTTCCTCAAGCGTGTGGGCTTCGTCAAAAATCACAAAGTCGTTTGCAAAGAGGAGCCCGCCGGTGCGGTTCTCCGCGTCCTCCACCGCGCCGAGCAGTGTGAAGAACAGCGCGTGGTTCAGCACGACCATGTGGGCTCCGGCAATCCGCCTCCTGAGCGACTGGTAGTGGCAGCCCGACTGCGGTCCGCAGGTCTTCGGCGTGCAGAGGTGCTGCTCGCTCCGCACCTCCTCCCAGACCGCAGGATCGGGTTGCTCGAGAAAATCGCTGAGCGAGCCGTCCTTCGTGGAAAGGCTCCACTCGCGGATCCGCTCCAACTCGGACTTCTGCTCGGTGGTGAACAAATCCGCCGCCTGATGAATCGCCCGCGTGAGGCGTGTTGAGCAGAGGTAATTCTGCCTCCCCTTCATGAGGACCGCCTCAAAATCCTCGTCCACCAGCTTCTGGACGAATGGAATGTCTTTGAAGATCAGCTGTTCCTGCAGGGCGATCGTGTGAGTCGAGACCACCGCCTTGCGTTTTGTCCGCACGGCATGGAGCACCGCTGGCACGAGGTAGGCGAGGGATTTGCCGACTCCCGTGCCGGCCTCGACGACGAGCTGTCCGCCGCGTTCGAGGGTCCGGGCCACCGCGCACGCCATGTCCTGCTGTTCCTTGCGGAACTCGAAGCCCGCCCCGTGCGAAAGCTTTCCGTCCTCCGAGAAAATCCCGTGGATCTCCTGCTCGAATGCCGACGCCGCGCTTCCGCCATCCTCCCGAATCGAAATCATTCCGGAAGACTGAACGGTGCGCGCGGGTTTCTCAATCCCTCATGCTTTGGAATTTATCAAAGGCTGTCCCCCCCCCGCTGCGGTTACGCTCAAAAGAAGGCTCGCGTCGCCGCGACTTTGCGGGAGACGCTTACCGGCGGAACGATCCGCCGCCGCCCCGGGCGCCGTGCCATGAGCCGGACCCGCCGCTCCATGAGGCCGACCCGCCGCGCCAGCCGTGTGCGCTGCCGCTGCCATCGTTCCAGGAAGCCGAGCCGCCCCTCGCCCCGTGCGCACTGCCGCTGCCGTCATTCCATGAGGCCGAGCCGCCGCGCCAGGTGTTCACATTTCCGGAGCTGTTGTTCCATGAGCCATTGTGGTTCCATGAACCGTAGTGGTTGTAGTTATTGTAACAGGCTCCCCCATAAAATCCCGCTCCTCCCCAGCCCGCGGCGGGATAGTAGTTCGGAGCGCTGTAAACCGGTCCCGGCCCGGGGCCCGTGGCGTAGTAGCCGGTGCAGCCGACCTGGGAGAGCGCAATGCAGAGTGCGGAGAGTGCGGTAAGTGAGTATTTCATGGGAGGAACAGGTCAGGATTTCAGGACGGAAAGAAAGGGGATCTCGTGGCTGCCCGGGGGTGCCCGGAAAATGAAGTCGCCTGGCCGGAGTCCCGGATGGAGGTTCCACCGGGAAAACTCCACAATGGTGCGGGGGAAATTCGGGCGGTCGGTATAGGTCACCGCGAGGCGCATCGGCAGGGTGCGTGATCCGGATTCAACCCAGATCTCCCAGTTGACGCCCTCGGAGCGGAATGCCAGGTGATCGCACGGGGTGCCATTGACGGTGGAGGAGCCGACAAACAGGGCGCTTTTCAGTCCTCTGGTCAGCACCTTGTAGGGATCGCTGAAGAGGAGTCCCGCCGAGGCGAATCGGATGCCTGTCTCCTGCTCCAATCCCGCCAGCATTTCGTCGATGTTTGCGGGGGCCTTCGACAGGGAATACACTTTGGTCGCCGGAGCGAAGGCTGCGGCGGTCGTCCCGTCATAATAGAAATCGAAATGCGGAGCCTCTCCGGTGAGGTGGGCGCGAAGTTTGTCCGGACGCTTGAGCGCGACATCCGCCGTGGAGAACAGCGTGAGAGATTGACCGGTCTTCGCGGGGACCTCCGAGATGGTTCTGGACTGATAGGTGAAGGCTTTCGCCCCCGCGAGCGTGTTGCTCATCCGCTTGAGCGATGCCAGTGCTTTCTGGTCGAGCGTTTGCCCGGCCTGAACCGGTGTCAGAAGCGCGCCGGCGCAGACTGCGGGAAGGAACTTGAGGAGGATGGATTTCATAAGCATGCGTGTTGCGGGTGAACGGCCGGGGGGTGTCTGGCTGGATCCTTTGAAATCTCGCACATTTTTTGCGGGAGGCGAGGAATATCGCACCCGGTGTTCGAGCGTCACAACTGCGTTACAGGAACGCTTCGGAGGGTCAGGCGTCCGGACTCGGATACCGCCTTCATGGCAAAAGAAAACACATCCGCCCGCGCGCAGAAATCCACGTCCGCAGGCGCGTGGAGCGGACTGGCGGGATCGAGGAATGTCGATGCGGCCACGGACCCTCGCACTCGTTGGAGAAACAGTTCGGCGGGCGGTCGCTCGCCGCGAAACAGGGCTGACATCCATTCCGCGCAGGCCAGATCCTCGTCCGCGCTCCCGTAATGGACAGTGCCGGTGATCACAAATGCCGTGCTCTTGGCTCCGGTGGCGATGATCGCCGCGACGGTCGCGGAGGCGACCAGAAAACTCGACGCCCAGAGCGAGGGAGCGGCTGCGCATGTCACGAGCCCGCGAGTCCCGGCGGTTGTGCGCTGCACGGCCCTGCGTCCTTGAAATGCAAACGCAGCGGCATCGACCGGGGAATTTCCCAGATCGAATCCCGGGATCGGACGGCAGTCGGTTTCGCCCATCAGGACCAGGTCCGGATCGCGCTCGCGCCGGGCGAACGCCTCCGCCACATCGAGCACGGGATATATTTCCGGTGCCCCGCGATTGAGAGCGACGGCTGCCGTGCTGAATGCCCGTAGCACATCGATCACCACGACCGCGTCCGCATCGGGAGCACTCGACAAATCCCTCAAATCCCTGATTGAGATCCTCATCGCTGCCTCATTTCCCGCGACGCGGCCATGCTGTTTTGCCTGGCATTGGTGAGCAGGACAACCGGTCCCGGCACCGGCAATCCAGAAAATTTGGACACAGGAAACGATTTCATATCTCTATTGGCCGATGTTCGCCTACAGTGGCCGCATGGGGAAGCTGATTTCACTCTTCGCGATCCTTGTGATCGGGGTGCTTCTGGCGTTTGCGGGCTGTCAGGCATCCCGCTCCGGCTACAAGTCCGCCCCTTACGTCATCGTGCGTTCGGAGGGTGATTTTGAGTTGCGGGACTACCCGGAACTGATGCTTGCAGAAACCACGATGAAGGAGGGGGGCTCCGGCGGCAGCTTCAACCGCCTCTTCCGATTCATCACCGGCGGGAACAGGGAGAAGCAGAAGATTTCCATGACGACTCCGGTTTTCATGTCCGGCAGCCAGTCGGATGACACGATGGCTTTTGTCATGCCTGCGGATGTCGGGAATGTTCCGCAGCCGACGGACGGATCGGTAACGGTGCGGGGGGTGCCGGGCGGCCGGTTTGCGGTGCTCCGCTTCAGTGGAAGCCGAAGCCCTGCGCAGGAGAGCCAACAGTTGGAAAAGTTGAAGGCATGGATGGCAGCCCGCGGGCTCGGATCCGCATCAACCCCGGTTTATGCCTATTTTGACCCGCCCTGGACGCCGCCCATGCTGCGCCGCAACGAGGTCATGCTGCGGGTTGCCCGGTAGGGGGCTCATACCTGCCAACTATCCAACGGAATATCAGACAGAAGTGCAGCTGCGGCTATTTCTTCAGGTTGAAGGGGGAATCCAAAAAAGTCAGGGCTTCGGTCAGCTGCCTGTCTTTGCACATCGCATGCTCCATGCCGGGCACATCGATGAGTTTCACCGCATAACCGTCCTTTGAATAGCCACCGTGAAAAATATCGAGAAGGTTGCCATGGCGGAAATCTTTGGAGCCGGTAACGATGACAAACTTGGTTTGCCGCCGGACCAATTCCTTCCGCGCCTCGTCGATTTCAAACCACCCGTAGTCGTCCGGCTCGGTGGCTTTGACACGCTCCACCCTGCCAGGGAAATTCACGCCGCAGACCCCTATCACTCCTCGAAAAAGCTCGGGATGGACAAATGCCGCGTATGAAGCGATCCGCGCTCCGCCGGAAAGGCCACCCACATAAATTCGTTTGGGATCAACAGCAGCCATTTCCTGGATCTTCCGTGCAGCAACGACCGCCATCCCGGCTCGTCTGGCAATGGGTTGATTGTTCCCCACCATTTGGGGGGCGACAAAAAGCAGCCGGTTGCTATCCAGAACACCGGCCCACCCCGGCGGAAGGGAGGTAAAATCGTCCACCGGGCTCATAAAAACCAATAGCCCATACGGCTGCACACCGGTGTAGCTGCTGGGGACTCTCAGGAAGAATTTCTCCCCCGCAAGCTCGAAGTCATACGTCAGATTCGCATCCCGGTTCTCGATTTGCGGAAGTGCTCCCCTCAAAATCTGAACTCCCGATGGCGGGAGGCTCCCTGCCATCGTTGTATGGACGACAAACATCCCAATGAGAAAAATTTTCCGATACATTTGGTCTAATCAAAACTGCCCGGAAACAAGCGTCAATACGCAGATGCATTTCAGTCCGATCAGCCAACTTACTCCTGCAGCTAGCGGAGACTTGATTGGCCCGTCGGTATGCCAGGTTTTTCTGATTTTTGCATGAAGTCTATCGTTGCAGATACCATGTAGCATATCGAACGAGATAAATTGCCCATTGCGCGGCATAAAACAACAACGGCAAGCCGATCAAAAAAACGATCGCTGCAAGCAAAGTGTATCCGCTGGCTGAATATTTTCTGAATATGTTTCCGCAGTGAGTGCATCGGAATCTCGATGGGAGTGCCGGAAAAAGAATGAGAGCATACCAGCCCCCCAAAAGTGGAAATGCAGTGCTCACGGGATATTGATACTTCGGAATCTGAGTAATCCCGTGGATCTCGTTGCAATTCGGGCACTTCATGTTGAGCGTTGGATCATCACATGTATATTTCTTCCCAACGTCCGCGATGACGGATCACCACTCGCTTTTGGCATGGCTCCTGCCCGCGAAGCGGGATCAGCAGGAGGCATGACAAAAGTGCCGCAGGCATGGGGATTCGGTCCATCGCCCTGTTCGCATTATTTTTTGGCGTCGCTGTCGAAAAGCCATTCGATTGCACCCTTGACCTTCAGCAAATCCGCATCCGGCAGGCGTCCAATCATGCGCTTGAGTTCATGATGCTGTATGGCTTGCATGCCCTGCACATTCACGTAGCTCGGCTCGTGCAGAAACTTCGGCTTTCCAATGGAGACCTCATACTCGCTGTCCCGGGTGGAGGTCGTAATCGGTGCGCAGACGGCAAGAGCACGCGGTGCGTCTTCATCACGTCGGGAAACGACGAGCATGGGCCTCGTCTTGGCTGCCATGCCAAGATCAACCGAGTATACCTGCCCAGGTTCAGTCGTCATACACAGAATCAAGTGCTGACTGACGAATGGCAACCGGCAACAGGACGTCTGAGTTGTCTTCCTTCAGGCGTAGATCAAAGGGGAGCCCCTTGTGGCGGCGGACCTGATGCAGAAATATTCTGATGGCATCGGTCGTAGTCAACCCGAGCTCATGCAGGATCAGCTCGGAATCCCGCTTGAGGCGGTTGTCTACTCTGGCACGGACGTATGATTCTTTGACTGGCATGCCCGAATGTAGTCTCAACGTGCTACGTCACGCAAGACTTATTTTGCTTTAAAAGAGGTCCGAGTGAGTGCCGGTTCTTTCCAAAAGAAGCTCATCTTCCATAGGTTTGTAGATCAAAATCCAGTCCGGCTCAATGTGGCAGTCGCGGCGCCCGACCCAATTCCCACCAAGCTGGTGATCGCGATTCTTTGGAGGCAACGGTTCCTCTGCAAGAAGAAGGTCGATGACAACTTTTATTTTTTCGAGGTCTTTGCCTCGCTTCTGCATGCGTTTGACATCCTTCTTAAATTGCTTTGTTTGAGCGAGATTCATTCGTCCCATGAGGCATAAAGCTCTGCGGCTGAATTAAACCGCTCGATGTCCTGATTCTTGTCGCTCTTGGTGAGCACCGAGGCGGTCAACTTATTGGGAACATGCAACTCCAGTGGAAAAGATTTCCTGATGGCGATCTGACGGTAGAACAGTCGGATTGCTTCAGTCGGGGTCATCCCCAAGGTATCAAGCACCTTCTCAGTGGCGGTTTTTGTCGCCTGGTCGATTCTGGCATGGACTACTGCGGATTGAGACATGGGCCTTTTGTATCACAAACGCAACACATGTCAAGTGGCGATATTTTTCAACCGTCCCCGATGACCTATCCCTGCTTGCTTCTGGCGTGACTCTTGCCCGCGAAGCGGAAGCAGGGGGCATGACAGAAGTGCCGAAGGCATAGGGATTAGGTCAATCGGCTTGTTGGCATTATTAGTCTTGTATTGAAGTTACCTTGTCCCCCTCAATATATACATACTGCCCATCGAAGCGGCCATGTCGATATACCCATTGCTCCCTTGAGCCATTCTCGTTCATTGTCCTGTTAATATCATCAGGGACCCCCCATGATAAAAGAACAAATACTTTCGGCATTCCAATAAACACTTTACGCTCATAAACAGAATCTAATAGTCGCTGGGTCTGTTCAAACGATGCCCCGCGGGCATCTATATCTGATATTAGTGCCTGCAATGTTTTCAGTCTTGTTTCAAGATTATCGATTTGTTCTGCGATCTCATTTTTGAAGGAATCGACTTCATCCTTGGATGAGCCCGTCTGAAGCAAGCGCGTTGGCTTATACAGTTGATCTTCCTTAAGTGCTTGTATTTCTTTAATGAATGGCGAGAACCTCTCTGAGAGCGCTTGCGCTCGCGCTTGTTTCTGAATCAGGGCATTTCGATTTTCATTTTCCGCCTTTTCTTGTTTTGCGGCTGAACTGCTTTCAGTTGTAAAGGAATCGCTCGAAGCCCTCCCCTCAAGCGTTCCGTCAGTAACAACATAATCGCCTAGATCCTGACGAACCAGCGTGACCTTCTTTCCGACAGGAAACGCATGCAACCCATCCTCGGTTCTAGTGGAAAACCGTTTTAACACATATAAGATTGCTCCAGGCGCGATGGAGCCTTGGGATGAAACTTGCTCTGCAGACGTGTTGTTATGCCCAGATGCAGCCGTGCTCTCTGTCTGATTCGCTGCAAATGCAGTGTGAAGTATGGTGGTTGCAAGTATAGGGTGAAGTTTCATAAATCGGAATATTTTTTTGCCAACGTCCCTCGTCAGGTATCGCTGGCTGGCGCGGCGGGTGGATCGCACGAAACGGGAGCGAAGGCACTCGGCTTGCTCCTCTGCCAGCAGGCCCTGTGCGTGAGCGGTGGCACGTCAAATTGGGGTTCATCGAAACTCCCCACGGGCCAGCGATTAACTGCACGAGCCTGTTCGCAATATTTTTTGATGCTGGCCGAAATCTCCACGCAGGAGCCCCTCGAATGAAAGGTCTTCATCCAGATCCGGCCAGTGAATCCCGAAAGGGGAAATCTCAATATTGTTCAGTTGTGCAGGCGTTCCCTTGGACAGACGCGGGTTCTTCGCTACGGGAAAACGAACCTCCACGCCGCTCTCCATCTGGATCAGGATATGCGGGGCTGAATACAGGGCTTTCGTTGCAGTATCAACCAAGGTGTTCATGCCATGCATTAATTATAATGTTTCTGTTCTCTTGCGCAAGTTCCTCTGCACGTGCTAGATCTCTGACCTTGAATCCTTGAGATTCTCGCAGTTCTACACGGTCCTCAACATCAAAGATCGCTTCCGCTCCGGCTTTCCGAACGTGCACATGAATCGGTCTGTGATCGTTGCTGTAAAACCCGAATCTGAAACCATCTTTTTCAAAGACAACCGGCATGGTCGAAACATACTCGAAGCAACATCAGAGGGCGATATTTTTCTGCGAACGTCCGCCATCACCGACCACCACTTGCTTTCGGCACCAAAGCCTGCTCCGCAGGCGACGTGCCGAAAGTGCCGCAGGCATGGTGGTTCGGTGCATGGCCCTGTTCGCGGCTTTTTCTTCGTGGTCCGGTCTCGCTTCCCATCGCGCTTGCGTTGGTGCTCGCATCGGGCGGCGGTTGCATCTCGCGGTGGTCGGAATGCCGGAGATCATATCGAGCCGGGGCTCTGGAATATATTTGCTGTGGCATGTTACCTTCTGACCATTCGGAATACGAAAAAGCAAACATCATAAAAGCTCCATCCAGTTATCGTGGAAATCAGCATGCATCCAAGAAAACCCAGAATGCCCACAACTAGAACCAAAATAATTGTAAGTCTGACATAAGGCCAAAGAGCGACGTTGTCAGAGTCATCTTGATCTTGCGCAGGGCGGTTCATATTCTGAGCGAACGTCCCCGATGAGGAATCCCCGCTTGCTTCTGGCGTGTCTCCTGCCCGCGAAGCGGAATCAGCAGGAGGCATGCCAGAAGTCCCGAAGGGACGGGGATTTGCTCCATCGGCTCGTTAGGTTTTATTTTTTCCATTGCTCAATAACTGATGCGATATCCTCATCTTCATGCTTTCTTGCATACTCTGCCGCGCTGATGCCGTCGGGCCGCCCGATAGAAGAATCAGCACCGCTCTGAAGGAGTAATATTACGGTTTCTTTGTGTCCACGATCAGCCGCAGCAAGAAACGGCGTCCATCCTTCTCCTTCTTTTATGTTGGGATTGGCACCAGCCTCAAGCAATCTGCGAACAATTTCCGTGCGTCCATACCAAGCTGCTTGGCAGATCGGGGAACTAAACTCATTGTGTCCGCCCTTGTCTATATAGAGTTTGTAATCTCTATCACCCGTAGGATCAGCACCTAAAGCAAGCAGGAAGCGCACCATAGATTCGTCACCTGAAACAGCCGCACGATCCAAGGCCCAATAGCGTGTTGCCCGTAAGTCTTCGCGATGTGTAAAGACCAGGACGACAATTCCGAAAAGAACTATCCATCCGCTAATCCCGGCGAGGAGTAAAAGGTTTCGTATGGTCTTCATCAGTGGAGCGCGATATTTTTCTGACCTAACGTCCCTCGTCAGGTATCGCTGGCTGGCGGGGCGGGTGGATCGAATGCATCGGGAGCGAAGGCACTTGGCCTGCTCTTCTGCCAGCAGGCCCTATGCCTGAGCGGTCATACGTCAAAAGCGTGTTCATCGAAACTCCCGACGGGCCAGCGATTAACTGGACGAGTTTGTTGGGCCTTCGTATTTTTGAATTCGATGCCATGTTGGTATCCCTCAATTGTAAATAGTATCAATCTGCACTACTTAGCTTACGAATGTGATCTAATAAACAATCGGGGTTTTTAATATCAGTTATGCTGCATTGGACTACTTTTGAATCGCGAACAAACACCTGCACGTCACCTATCCCGAGCATTCGCTCAATCATATTTGTAAAAAACTCAAGCACATCTGTGCTTGGAGCACGTCTAACTTTAGTAATCTCACTAAGAGGAATTGATGTCACAAGATATTGGCGAGAGAAAATATACTTGTCGAAACTAATGAGCCGATAATTGGTTAGCCATACACCGGTGCATTTTTTGTTAAGCCACGCGATGACTAAAAGAAGTGCGCCCCAAATAAATGGTGGAAGAAAAGGGAAGGGAATTTTTTTCCGTTAGAATTTAAAAAATGAAGTAGTGCTGGTTGACAGGGCGGCGCTTTCGCGCCGCCTGTTTGAAATGAACGTTTCGAACCAACCAGCACCATGAAGAAAAATACTGATCAGCAATGGCC
>QYQL01000055.1 GCA_007280915.1 Verrucomicrobiaceae bacterium
GATTTTTTCAACTGGTCGCTCGTCCAGGTGCTCCTGCTGATTTTTGCCGGCCTTTTCTTTGTCAGCTTCCTCATCTGGATTTTTGAGCGCAACCACCATGTCGGGCACTTCCGGGGCGGGCTCAGCGGATTCGGCTCCGCGCTGTGGTTCTCGGCGTCAACCATGACAACCGTCGGGTATGGGGACAAAACGCCATCAACTTTCTGGGGGCGGATCGTCTCGTTCGTGTGGATGCTGGCGGGTGTTTTGCTCGTGGCCAGCTTCACTGCGAGCGTTGCTTCGAGCATCGCCACGGCGAGGGTCAGCGATATGATCATGCGGCCGGCCGACCTCTTCCGCGTCTCGTGCGGCACGCTCGATGGATCCGTTTCTCAGGGATACCTGCAAAAACACGGCATTCCGTCGCATGCTTATGAAACCATCGAAGACGCCCTGCGCTCACTCTCGAAGGGGGAGATCGAGGCGGTGGTTGCCGACCGGATCGCCCTCAATTTTCTCTCGGAAATCATGAGCCAGGAAAACCCGCCTGTTCGATTCACGGTCTCCAATGTCAGTTTCCAGGAAGTCTTCATCGGCATACCTGTTCATCCGGGGTTTTCCGGATATGAGGCGGTGAACGTTGCCGTCCTCAAAACGACATCCTCGCCCGAGTGGCAGGACACGATCCAGCGTTGGCTGGGGAGTGGAGGGCGGTAGAGCGGGGCTTTTGTTTTCCCGAATTCATCCGGCATTTGCCTCTTCTTCCGGATTCCGGAACTGCTCGTGCCGCAGGATCACCTCTTCCCATGCGGGATGCTCGGGCGATGGGAGATCCGCAGGAAAGCGCGCCGTTGAACGTCTCCATTTTGCCAGCCAGTCGGCTCCAAGCAAGTCGCGTCCGGCTCTGCCTGCCTGGGGAGTGAAAGCGATGGTCGTTTCGGTCTTGTCTCCGGTGCTTCTTCCCCGCGCCACAAAAAATCCGGCGGCCAGCATGGCGACGCGCGAAGCGGTCGAACAGGTATATGTGAACAGCTCGGCCCTCCTCCCCCGGCACGCCGCGAAAAGCCGCCGGAAAGCAGCCAATGTCCAGGCTTCCGCATTCGTCTTTCCAGAAAACATATCGTAGAAAATAAGATCCGGAGGCGCGGGAGCAGCCTCCATCACCTCAAGAAAATTTCCGGAGACCAGCGTCCAGGAGAGTCCCGGGTGGGATTTTGATGTCCACTTGGATTCCTTCAAAATCGCAGCGGGTGCGCTGTGGCGGAGGTAGTGGAACTGGTCGTTGTTGCGGAAAGCCAGACGCAGCGAGTCCAGATCGTTTTCGAAACTGATGATGTGCAGATCGCGAACTGGACCGGCTTCCTTCCCGTGGCAATTGATCGCAGCCATGGCATTGGCGCCCGCACCGAGCCCCACATCCCAGATCACGAGCGGCTCCGCACCGGACTCCCGCAGGAGTCCGGAGAGGCGGGATTGCTCGATGTAAAGACGGTTCGCCTCGTCCATCGGAGGGGTTCGCGAGTGCATGATCTCCCCGGAGTGAATGTGCCGGATGCTGGCAAATCCTTCGCGCGCCGTGTGGATTTCGTAATTTCCCAGCACCTGCCGCTTCGGCTTTTTAGGTGTTTGAACAACGACCGGGTTGTCCATGTCATCCTCATGCAGCATGGCGCGCTTCTCCTGATACAGAGAAAGAAACGTATCGGAGAAAATGCTCTCCCGGATCTCGCGCATGAGCTGGTGGTAGAAATGGATGTTGTGCTTGCCAAGGAGCTGCCAACCCAGTGTCTCGCGGGTTTTCGTCAGGTGATGCAGATATGCGCGCGAGTAGCGGCGACAGGTCGGACACGAACATCCGGGATCGAGCGGCTCGTCGGAAAACTTGTAAACCCCACGGCGCAGTTGCAGGTAACCGCGCGAGGTGAAAACCCCGCCCCGCTGCGCGACCTGCGTCGGAATGATGCAGTCGAACATATCCACGCCCCGATGCACCGCCTCCAGAATATCGAGAGGCGTCCCCACCCCCATGAGGTAGCGCGGCTTGTCTGCCGGCAGAAGTCCGGCGGTGAATTCACAGATCTCCTCGCGCGCAGTCCGCCCTTCCCCGACCGCCAGCCCTCCGATCGCAAATCCTTCAAAATCCATCTCCGCAAGCCCCAGCGCGCTTTCGCGCCTCAGCTCCGGAAAAAGCGCGCCCTGCACGATCCCGAACATCGCCTGCGGCGAATCCCCTCGCGCGGCAAGGCTCCGCGATGCCCAGCGGTGCGTCAACTCCAGCGCCGCGCGCGCAACTGCTTCCTCCGCCGTGGACGGCACACACTGGTCGAGCGCCATCATGATGTCGCTGCCGATCGCCACCTGCGCGCCGATGCTGACCTCCGGGCTCAGCAAGATCGAACGCCCGTCGGTGTAGCTCTGAAAAACCGCCCCCTCCTCGGTCATCGAACGCGAGTGCGGCAAAGAAAAAATCTGGTATCCGCCGGAATCGGTGAGCACCGACCGGTTCCAGCTCATGAACTTGTGGATGCCACCCATCCGCCGGAAAACTTCCGGCCCTGGCCGAAGCAGGAGGTGGTAGGTATTCGCGAGAAGAATCTGCGAACCGGCATCCTCCAGCGTCTGTGGCAACTGCGCCTTCACGGTGGCCTGCGTCCCCACCGGCATGAACAGCGGCGTGAGCACCTCGTTATGGAGAGTGCGGAACACCCCCGCACGAGCCCCGGACCCCGTGGCGCACGCTTCAAGCCGGAATGGCAGGCGGGAAGTCATCCTGCTTTCTGCCAGATTCTCGGCAGGGTTCAAGGCTTTGCGTTCTGCCCCAGATGACATGGCGCTGGCCACATGCAGGACATCCAGACTGCCCGATGAGGGGGATTGTTTTTATTTAGAATAGTTCTTGATCCGGACTCTTGCGGCTGTAAGTTGCCCGGTCATGACGAAGCCGGCAGCCAACGGATACGAGGAGACGATCAGCCACAGCGGCCATCGCCTGACCCCTCAGCGACGGGAGGTCTATGATGTGCTGCTGGCGGAGCGGGACCATCCGACGGCGACGGAGCTTTTCATCCGCGCCAAGAAGCGGATGCCGGCGATCTCGCTGGCCACGGTTTACAACTGCCTGGAGACGCTCGTGGACTGCGGGCTCGCGAAGCAGGTGAACGTGGACCGGGAAGCAACAAGATATTGCCCGAACCTCGAAGATCACGGACACTTTATTTGTGAGCGCTGCGGGAAGGTCACCGACGTGCCAACCGCCAAAAAGGGCCGCTCGGAGAAATCCTGGCACCTTCCCGAGGAATTTATCGTCACCCACGCCGAATTCACGCTCCGTGGGCTCTGCCCGGACTGCAACACCTGAATTTACCATGTCACTGAAAATCGAAAACCTGCACGCCAAGATCGGAGATCGGGAGATCCTCCGCGGCCTCAACCTCGAAATCCCGAAGGGCGAAGTCCATGCCATCATGGGCAAAAACGGATCGGGCAAAAGCACTCTCGCGAAGGTGATGGCCGGGCATCCGGACTATGAGGTCACCGGCGGTTCGGTCACGCTGGACGAGCAGTCGCTGTTCGAGATGGAGGAGCCGGACCAGCGCGCGCGGGCCGGATTGTTTGTCGCTTTCCAATACCCGATGGAGGTCCCGGGCGTGACGATCGCGAATTTCATCCGGGCGGCCCGCCAGGCCCGGCTTCCCGATGGGGAGGATCTCGACGCGATCGAGTATTATCAGGATCTCTACGCCAAGATGGATTCCTTGAAGATCCCGAGAAACTTCACGTCCCGTGCGGTCAACGAGGGGTTTTCCGGAGGAGAAAAAAAGCGCTGCGAAATCCTCCAGATGGCCATGCTCGAGCCGACGTATGCCGTTCTCGACGAGACCGACAGCGGGCTCGACATTGACGCGCTGAAAATTGTTTCCGACGGGGTCAATGCGCTCCGCTCGCCGGAGCGCGGACTGCTGGTCATCACCCACTACCAGAGGCTTTTGGATTATATCGTGCCCGACGTCGTCCATGTGATGGTCGAGGGCCGGATCGTCACCAGCGGGGACAAAAACCTTGCTCTCAAGCTGGAGGCCGAGGGCTACGACTGGGTTGAAAAGGAACTTCTCGCCACCGCCTGATCCCATGGCAACCAACACCGACATCAACATCGACCGCTCGGTCGGAGACTTCAGCTACGACGTGGACTACGAGTTCGACGCCGGACTCGGGCTCACCGAGCGCACGATCGATTACATCTGCGACGTCAAGAAAGACCCGGACTGGATCCGTGAGTTCCGCAAGGACGCGCTCCGCAAGTTCGAGAAGATGCCGATGCCGACCCACTGGGCCAGCCACGACCTCGACAACATCGTTTTTGAAAACATCCGCTACTACCTCTCGCAGGGGACGGCCCCGAAGCGCTCGTGGGACGATGTGCCGCAGGATGTGAAGCGCACCTTCGAGCGCCTAGGCATCCCCGAGCAGGAGAGAAAATATCTCGCCGGCGTCGAAGCGCAGTTCGACAGCGAGGCCGCGTATTCGAATATCAAGGCAGCGGTCGGCGAGCAGGGAGTGATCTTCGTGGGCTCGACCGACGGGCTCCAGAAACACCCGGAGATTTTCCGGAAGTGGTTCGGCAAGGTGATCCCGACGGGCGACAACAAATTCAGCGCGCTCAACAGCGCGGTGTTCAGTGGCGGATCATTCATTTACATCCCGCCGGGAGTGAAGGTGAAGCACCCGCTCCAGGCGTATTTCCGGATCAACGCGGAAAATTTCGGGCAGTTCGAAAGAACGCTGATCATCGCGGACGAGGGGAGCGAGGTCATGTATATGGAAGGCTGCACCGCGCCGAAGTTCGAGACCTCGACGCTCCACAGCGCGGTCGTCGAACTCGTGGCCATGAGGGGCGCGAAGATCCAATACATCACCGTCCAGAACTGGTCGGCGAACGTGTTCAACCTCGTCACCAAGCGCGGGCTGGCACACGAGGAGGCGGAGATTAAATGGATCGACTGCAACATCGGCTCGCGCCTGACGATGAA
>QYQL01000035.1 GCA_007280915.1 Verrucomicrobiaceae bacterium
CCCTCCGGGGCTGTCTGGCGACAGTCTTCCTCGCGCTGCTCGGTTGTCGCCGTGCGCCCCGACAATCGACCGCAGGGAGAAAGACTGTCCGAAGGACAGCCCGAAGGGCGAGCCTGCGAGTCAAAGCGGGGCGGCTACAACCCCGGTAGTTCCCCTCCAGTTAATTCAAAAAGGTGGCATTTCGGAGAGAATGAACCCAAACGCACGTTCCGCACGGGATTCCCTGCGGGAAGGGGAACTACGAAGTGCCGGGCCTGCTTTCGTCGACATCCACTTCCACCGCCAGGTAGTGCGTGATTTTTCCAGCCTTGTTGATGATGGGCGATATCAGCGCCGACTCCCAGAAGAGCTCCCCATTTTTCCTCCTGTTGTGGAACCGGCCACGCCATTCCTTCCCGGATGTGATCGTTGCCCACATCTCCCGGTAGGTTTCCGGAGGGGTTTCCCCCGATTTCAGGATGCGCGGATTTTTCCCGAGGGCCTCCTCAAGTGTATAGCCGGTCAATGCGGAGAACCTCGGATTCACGTAGGTGATTTTCCCTTCAGGGTTGGTGATGGCGATCGAAACCGGACTTTGTTCGACTGCCTGCGACAGTTGGCGCAGTTGCTCGTCCATCCGGTTGCGGTCCGAGATGTCCCGGAGTAATGCGAGAAGGAGGTGCCTGCCGTAAAGTTCAAGTCGCGAGACCGAGGCGTGAACCGGCACCGTTTTGCCGTCGCTGCGGATGACTTCCAGTTCACAACCTCCCGTTTGGTCGCTGCCGGCGGCGTCGCGCAGCGCTGCAATCCCTCCAGGCGCGAATTCCGGTGCAAAGAGGAAGGACTGGTTTGACCCGAGAATATTTTCGCGTGGCCTGCCGAGTAGGATTTCCGCCTGGGCATTCGTATCGATGATCCGGCCCGATTGCTCTTCGATGACGAACGCGGCATCGCTCATTGCCTCGAAGAGGTGGCGGTATTTGTTTTCCGATGACCGCATGGATTCCTCCGCCTCGCGTCCGGCTCTGCGGTCCGCCGCCTCACGCAGCTCGCGCTCCACAGCCGGGCAGAGTCGGGAAAGCCGGCTCTTGATCACGTAATCATGGGCGCCGGCTTTCATGGCTTCCACCGCGGATTCCTCGCCGATCGTTCCCGAGACGAATATGAAAGGGAGATCCTGTCCGCTTTCCTTGAATATCTTCAATGCTTCGCTGCCGCTGAACCGGGGAAATGTATAATCGCACAGCACGATGTCCCAGCCTCCCCGCAGCAACGCTGCCCGAAAATCCTCCGGCGTCTCGACGCGCTCCGAGGTGGTGTCATAGCCGCCCTTCCTGAGTTCGCGCAACAGCAGGAGCGCGTCCTCCTCGTTGTCCTCGGCAATGAGCACTTGCAGGGGAATGCTCATGCTTTTGCAGTGATCTCCGGAGGGGGTTCGTTGAGAAGCAGCCAGTAGAGCTCCAGTTCCCGGACAGCCTCGCTGAACTGTTCGAAGTCCACCGGCTTGCGGATGTAGCTGTTTGCACCGTGGTCGTAGCTTCTCAGAATATCCGTTTCCTCCTTGGAGGAAGTCAGCACAACGACAGGCAGGCGCTTCAGCCGTTCATCGGCCCGGATCTTCCGGAGTGTCTCCAGTCCGTCCATCCTGGGAAGTTTGAGATCGAGCAATATGACGGAGGGGAGCGTTCCTGTTCCCTCCTCCGCCGCCGTGCTGGCCTCCGCCAGATATTCCATCGCCTCCACGCCGTCGCTCACAACCACCAGCTCGTTGGCGATCTTGTTTTCCCGGAGCGCGCGCTTCGTCAGCTTGACGTCGTCGGGATTGTCTTCAACCAGAAGAATTGTTTTCATGATTTTGTTTCGGCTTGGGAAAGGCGAAATAGGCCGTTGCCCCGCCATCAACCCGTCCTTCGATCCACACTTTGCCACCGTGGCGGTGGATGATCCGCTGCACGCTTGCCAGACCGATTCCGGTGCCGGGAAATTCGCTTGTCGTGTGAAGCCGCTGGAACGCCCCGAAAAGTTTCGGCGCGTATTTCATGTCAAAGCCGACGCCGTTGTCGTGCAGGAAGAAGACCGGGCTTCCGTCACGCATCTCCCTGCCAAACTCGATCTTCGCCTCGGGATGTTTTCCCGTGAACTTCCAGGCGTTGCCGATGAGGTTTTCCAGGACGACCCGCATCTGGTTCCCGTCGGCGAGCGCGATGCAGCCGGGCTCGATCTGAAAATCCACCTTGCGTTCCGGTTCGAGCTTTCTCAAATCGTCCGCCACCGTGGCAGCCAGCGCGCTCAGATCCACCGGGAGCAGGCGGAGTTGGGCGCGGTTGAGGCGCGAGAGTTGCAGGATGTCGTCGATCAGGTGGGCCATGCGTTGGCTCGCATTCCGCACGATCTGGAGGTTTTCACGGCCGGCCTCGTCGAGCTTGTCGGCGTAATCCTCCAGCAAAATCCTGCTGAATCCGTCGATGCTGCGCAGCGGGGCGCGCAGGTCGTGAGACACGGAGTAGGCGAAGGCCTCCAGCTCCTTGTTCGCTGACTCCAACTGTGCGGTGCGGGCGATGACCCGTTGCTCAAGCTCTTCGTTCAGCTTCTGGATTTTTTCCTCCGCCTGCCTGTGTTCGATGACGACGCTGGTGAGACCCGCCATGGATTTCATCAGATCTAAATCCCGGTCAGTGGGAGCATAGGGGATCCTGTGATACATGGCGAACGTCCCGATGACGCTCCCCTGGCTGCTGAGAATCGGTTCGGACCAGCATGAGGCAACGCGCGCCCGCACCGCGAGGTCGCGAAACGCCTCCCAGAATGGGTGGGTCTGGATATTTTCCACCACGACCCGTTTCCCGGTAAATGCTGCGGTGCCACAGGAGCCGATACCCTGGCCAATCGGCATGCCATGAATCGTTTCATTATAAAACCTGGGCAGGCTTGGGGCGGCCCCCAGAAGCAAGCGCCCAGTCTCTTTGTCCAGTAACAGGATGGATGCGATGATGTCCTTGTTTTCCTGCTCAATGTGCAGGACGATTTCGGTAAGGATTTCGCGAAGGGGGATCCCTTTCGTAAGATTTTCCAATATCTTGACCCGCATGAGCTCGCGTTTTTCCAGCAGCCGCCGTTCTGTGACGTCGCGGGCGACAGTAGAAGCCCCAACGACTTTCCCTATAGAGTCTTTTATGGGGGAGATGGTGAGGGAAACACAGATCAGCTGTCCATCCTTGCGCACGCGGGCCGTTTCGAAGTGCTCGATGGACACCCCGCATTTCAACCGTTCCATGATCCCGTCCAGTTCCTTGCGAAGATTCGCGGGAACCAGAACCGATACAGGGCGGCCCACAATCTCATCCGCCCGGTAGCCGTAAATTCGCTGCGCTCCCAGATTCCAGCTGAGAATTTTCTCGTCTAGGGCCTTTCCGATAATCGCGTCATCCGACGATTCCACGATGGAGGCCAGGTGCAGGATTTTTTCTTCCGCCAGCTTGCTATCGTGGATGTCCGTGCATAGTCCCACCCATTCTCTGATGGTTCCGGACACATCGATGACGGGCACCCCCTTGGCGGCGAAATAGCGGTATACCCCGTCGTGGCGCCGGAGCCGGTATTCGATTCTATAAGGAGAGCGGTCTTTCACCGCCTGCTGCCAGACGGCAAGCGTGCGTTCAAGGTCGTCGGGATGAAGTGCCTTCGTCCACCCCGAGCCTTTTACTTCGTCGCAGGTCTGCCCTGTGTAGGCACACCACGTGGGGATGTCATCCCTCACGAGGCCCTCCGGCGTCGTGGTCCAAACAATTTCCGAAATGGCGGTCACGAGGGAGCGAAAGCGGGCCTCGCTTTCGCTCACGGCGCTCATGGCTCTTTCGAGGTCGGTGATATCGCGTGCGGCGGCAAACACACCGACCACAGCCCCCTCCTTGCTGCGGTAAACCGAAGCGTTATACAGGACCGATATCACAGTGCCGTCCTTGTGCCGCAGTTTCAGCGGGTAATCCCACACTTCGCCTTCGCGAAATGCCTGCTCATATCCTTCGCGGGCTTTTCGGGGTTCGGTAAAATAGATCGAAAAATCCGCCCCAATCAGTTCTTCCCGCGAATGCCCGGTCGCCTTTTCAGTGGCGGTGTTCACGTCGGTGATTTTCCCGTCCGGTCCGATGGTGACGAGCGGATCCAGGCTGGCCTCGATCAGGCGCCGATTGTAATTCCCGGCTGCTCGCAGGGCTTCTTCCGCCAGTTTGCGCCTGGTGATGTCCTGAACCGTGCCCACCATCCGGGTCGGCTTGTTCTCCTTGTCCAGGACCATGGATCCACGGCCGTAGAGATACTTGAAGCTTCCATCGGACCGCGTGGCGCGAAACTCAATGCCCCCCGGCTTTTCATCCGCCATGCAGGCACGGAGCCACTCCTTCATCAAGACAAGGTCGTCGGAGTGGATCAAAGAAAGGAATGAATCGACGGTAAGGGTAAACGATTCTCGGGAAACCCCGTAGATGTGGTAGGTTTCGTCCGACCAAACAATGCGCTGTGTTGCCAGGTCAAGTAACCAGCTTCCGATGTGAGCGGCCTGCATGGATTCGGCCATCAGAAGCTCCTCTTCCTTGCTGCCCGGTGGGTTGATCGTGTTACCTGCCGTTTTCATGGTTGGCTCTGTCTGGCACTGACAGGGAATTGGCCGGGGAGGAATGCAGACATCCGAGCAAGCTGCCTCTGTCGGCGGAGAGATGGGATGCGACATCTCATACCGCTAAACCCTACGTCTGAACGCATGGCATGGCCAGCTCAAATCCGGGGCTTCGTGGTGCGATGGAATTCCGGCGATCAGTTCGCACAATTCGCTTTCCGACAGACGCTTTTTGAGATAGGGAGTTGGGACTTCAACCGTTGGCTGACTCTCGTCGCTTTTGAATAACACCGCACCGAATACCAAACTGGAGTTTCCCGGTTCGCGCGAACGCACGGTCGGTTCCGGTGTCCGTTTGTTTGCCGCTGCATCTGGTTGGGGGTGGCCTCACTCCACGCGAGATCGTGGCCCCGGCTTCTCCCAAGTCCAATTCCGAGAAACTTAGAAAAGCCGCGACGAAGATCATGGACGAGGTGCTCCGAATTTTATTCATCGAAGACAGTCCAGCCGACGTCAAGCTTGCGGAGCATACGTTGCGACACGAGCGCATCGAATTCGTTTCCCAATGCGTGCAGAATACCGAAGGTCTTACGCTCGCCCTCCAGGAATTTCTCCCGGATGTCATCATCTCGGACTACGCCCTGCCGGATTACGACGGGCTGAGCGCACTCAGGCTGTGCAAAAAGGCCCGTCCGCGCGTTCCGTTCATTCTGCACACGGCTGCGCTGAAGGACGAGGCGGCGGTCTTCTGCATCAGGGCAGGTGCCGACGATTATGTGCTCAAGCAGAATCTCGAGCACCTGCCGTTCGCCGTGAAAAACGCGCTGGAGCGTCGCAGGGCCCAGGAGGCAGCGCAAGTGGCGCATGAAAAGTTGGTCCTGCTCTCCCGGGCTGTCGAGCAGAGCACAGCGTCCATCATCATCACGAACGTTTCCGGCATCATCGAATACGTCAACCCGAAGTTTCTGCAGGTGACGGGATACACGCTGGAGGAAACGATTGGACAGAACCCGCGCATCCTGAAATCCGGCCGGCAGACGAAGGAGTTCTACACGGAGATGTGGCGGAAAATCACAGCGGGCGAGGAGTGGAGCGGGGAAGTTGAGAACAGGCGCAAAAACGGGGAGATCTATATCGAGGCGGTCACGATTTATCCGATCCGGGACGAACTGGGAGCCGTCACGCATTTTCTCGCGGTGAAGGAGGACATCACGGCGCGCCGGCATGCCGAGGAACGTGCCGCCAGTGAGAGCACGCTGCTCAGCGAATTGATCACGGCGATTCCCGACAGGATTTACTTCAAGGACACACGCTACCGGTTTCTGAAGGTGAACGACGCCGTGCTCCGCGGCTTCGGTCGAAACCTGTCGGAGGTGATCGGCCACACGGACATGGAGCTCGGGCCGAGCGAGTCCGCCAACAAATCCCTCGCCGATGACCGGTTTGTCATAGAAACCGGAGAGGCTCTCATCGGCATCGAGGAGCAGGAGGTGTCGCCGGATGGCAGGCCGCGCTGGTATTCCACGACCAAGGTCCCTCTCCGTGACTCCACCGGAAAAATCATCGGGCTGATGGGCATCACGCGCGACGTGACCAATCTCAAGACCACCGAGAACCGTCTGCGGGTGTCGAACGCCCAGCTCAAGGATTCCCTCGCGCGTTCCCGCGAACTCGCCGAGAAGGCCGATTCGGCGAACCGGGCGAAGAGCGAGTTCCTCGCAAATATGAGCCACGAGATCAGGACTCCGATGAACGGGGTCATCGGGATGACCGACCTTCTCATCGAGAGCGGCCTCGGGGCGGAGCAGATGGAATATGCCGAGGCCATCCATTCCTGCGGCGACACCCTTCTCTCCCTGATCAACGACATCCTCGACTTTTCCAAAGTGGAAGCCGGGCAACTCGTTCTCGAGAACCTGGACTTTGACATCCGGTCGACCCTGTATGATGCGGTCGAAATCCTCGCGTTCAAGGCTCAGGAGAAGGGGCTTGATATGGCCTGCCTCATTGCGGACGACGTGCCGAAGTTCCTGAAGGGGGACCCGGGCCGCTTGCGCCAAATTCTCTTCAACCTGATCGGCAACGCGATCAAGTTCACCGCCACCGGAGGAGTTTCAGTTCACGTGGACTGCGTCGGGCAGACGGACAGCTCTGCCGCCCTGCGGTTCAGCGTGGTTGATACCGGGATAGGAATTCCTTCCGAGAAGCAATCGGTTATTTTTTCCAAATTCACCCAGGCGGATACGTCCACGACGAGGGAGTTCGGCGGAACCGGGCTCGGGCTCGCGATCTGTCGGCAGCTCGTTCATCTTTTCCGCGGGGAGATCGGCGTCACGAGCCAGGAGGGCGAGGGGGCCACATTCTATTTCACAGCCGAGTTCGAGAAGGTTTCCGGCGCTGCGGCCGAGTCTCCTGCTCACGAGGCGGACCTCTCCGGGGTGAGAGTTCTTGTCGCGGATGATTTTAAGACCAATCGTGTCCTGATAGCGAGGCTGCTGACCCGCTGGGGGTGCCGGTATAGTGAGGCAGAGGACGCGGTTTCTGCGCTGGCCATGCTCAGGCTTGCAGCGAGGGAGGGGGATCCCTACGTGGCTGTTCTCTCCGACATGCACATGCCCGGCATGGACGGGGCGGAGCTCGGGCGGCAGATCAAGGCGGATGAGGAAATCAAGTCGGCCCGGCTTGTGATGCTGACATCCATTGGCAAACGCGGGGATGCCGAGCGCCTGGCCGGGGTCGGGTTTTCCGGCTATCTGCCCAAGCCGATCCGTCCCGGCCTTCTGCGGAAATGTCTTGCCCTTGTTCTTGGCAGGGAAGAGGCCAAGGGAGCCGATCACCACCTGATCACGCGCCACACAGTGGCCGAGACAAGCCGCCGGAAACTCAGGGTCCTGGTCGCGGAGGATAATTCGACGAACCGGATCGTCGCCATCAAGATGCTTGAGAAGCTCGGGCACACCGCCGACGCCGTCGGCAACGGAAAGGAAGCCGTCGAGTCCCTGAAGCGCCTGCCGTATGACATCGTTCTGATGGACTGCCAGATGCCGATCATGGACGGGTTTGATGCCACCCGGGCGATCCGTCTTCCGGACTCGGGTGTCAGGAATCACAGCATACCCATCATTGCCATCACGGCACATGCCATGAAGGGAGACCGCGAGCTCTGCCTCGAAACTGGAATGAACGACTATCTTTCCAAACCTGTGAATCCCCGTGAACTGGCCGCGGCCCTTGAGCGCTGGGGGCCGAAGGGGTCACATTTCGGAGATCCTCAGCCCGCCCCCCATCCCCCTGCCGGTGAGTCGTTGAAGGTTTTCGACTTGGAGGGATTCATCGAGAGGGCGATGGATGACCGCAGCCTCGCCGCCGAGATTGTGGAGGCATTTCTCGCCGACACCCCGCCGCTTTATGCCCAGCTCGAATCCGCGATTGACTCGGCGGATTCCGCTGCCGCTGGAAGATTTGCCCATACGCTCAAAGGTTCGAGCGCCAACATGGGAGGGGAAGCTTTCAGCCGGATCGCCGCACAAATGCAGGATGCCGGCAAGCGGGGGGATTTGGCGCTCCTGAAGGAACTTCTCCCCGAGGCCCGCTCCGCGTTGCGGGCTTTGATCTCCGCCATAGAACAGGAGTTTCATACGCCAGGCGGACCGCATTGAGGCGGTTCGTTTTTGCGAATAAATATTGCAGGCCACTGCGACGAGCGCCGCAGTGGCCTGCTGTTCCCCCCAGAACAAGGTTTATATAGCAGGCTTCATGCCAATATTTGGCTGAGTCTTTTCAGAAAAGCAATCTCAGAGGCAGATGGAGGGACCGCGCTGTCCGGCCCGTTGCTCGTCCACGGACGACAGCGGGCGGAAAAGCCAAAACATCCTTCGGGGGATCCGCCCTGCTTACACCGCTCTACCGAATCGCCCAGCGGAGTTTTGCCGAGGAGGCGCGAGGGTTCGCGCGGCACTCTTCCGGCGACGGACGTGTGACGTTGTCGGCGATGCCGGAGTAAATTCCTGTGCGGAATCCGGATTGGAATGCCTTTTTGACGCGCCGGTCCTCGCCGGAGTGGAACGTGAGGATTGCGACCCGTCCGCCGGTCTTCAGACAGCCGGGCAGGTTGCGGAGAAGTGCGTCGAGAGCGGAGAATTCCTCGTTGACCTCGATGCGGATGGCTTGAAAGACGCGTCGCACGGATTTTTCAATGTCGTCAGCCGGCATGGATCCGAGGGCGGAACGAACCGCATTTGTGAGATCGGTGGTGAGTGCGAAATCCTTCCCGGCCAGGGCGGAAGCGATTTTCCCGGCATGGGGCTCATCGGCATTTTCCCGGAGGAGGGTTTCCAGTGCGGGGGATTGGATCTTTTTCAGAAATCCCGCTGCCGAGAGCCCGCGCTGAGGGTTCATCCGCATGTCGAGCGGCCCGGGTGTCTTTGTCGAGAATCCTCGGCCCGGGGTGTCGAGTTGCATCGACGAGACACCGAGATCGGCGAGGAGGCAGTCTGCTCCCGCAATCCTCTCCGCGACCATCGCAGCCGGCAAACCTGCGAAGTTGGATTTTCTGATCCGCAATGTTTGGGAGCCGAAACCAAGCGAACTCAGCCGGGCTTTTGCTCTCGGCAACTCCACCGGATCCACATCGAGCCCGAGCAGGAGACCGCCGGGCTGAATGAGCGGGAGCAGCGCCGAGGCGTGCCCGCCATGGCCGAGGGTGCAATCCACAACAGTATCGCCCGGCTGCGGGCGCAGGACCTCAAGAATCTCCTTCACCATAATGGGCACATGTGACCCGGCGGGAGTTTTTCCCGAGGCCAGAACTTTCGCGACGGTTTCCGGCCGGCTCTCGAGTTCCTTGTATTTTTCCTCGAACCGGCGCGGGTATTTTCCGGAGTAGCGCGGCCGGCGGCGATGAGCGGACGGTTGCCCAATCCCGTCATCTGCTTTTCCCTGCGAGCCCTGCGATTGCCTCGCTCGCTCCCGCGAGTCTCCCCCTTCGGGCTGCTTGCAGCAGGCTACCCGGCTGGCTCCCGCCAGCACGTGTTTTGCGTGAGGAATCTCCGGACTCAAAGCTCGTTGTATTTTTTGTTCGAGCCCCGGGCCTTGGCGACCGGGTAGCGCGCCTCATTCCGTGCGAGCTTCCTTCGGATGGCTTCCGGCAGGCTCACTTCGCAATTGTCTGCGAGCTCGAAGAGGAGGATCGCGATGTCGGCCATCTCGGAGGCGAGTTCATCCCTGCGGTCGGCGACCCGCTGGTCCGACTGCTCCGGGCTCTGCCAGACAAAATGCTGGAGCAGTTCTCCCGCCTCGGCGGTGATGGCCACGGCGAGTTCCTTGGGATTGTGGAATTGTCTCCAGTCCCGCGCGTCACGAAAGGCGCGGATCTCGGCTGTCAGGGATTCGATGCTGGTCGGCATGTGGAATATCCTAGGCGGAGGCGGGCTTCACCGACAACCTTCGAGTCCGTTTCACGGTCACAGGAAGAGGAAAGGAAGCGAGCAGGCCTATACCCTGTGGACAGGATTGTTTGCGCAAAAACCGGTTTGATCTGATTCCGCTTGTTGCTCACGTGCCGAAATACCTGTCCCCCGCATCCCCGAGTCCTGGCAAGATATAGGCTTTGTCGTTGAGTTCCGCATCCAGCGCTGCCAGGAAAACCGGGACATCCGGGTGACGGGATGTGAAAAGCTCGACGCCCGGCCTCGCGCCGATGAGGGCGAGCACCCGCAGGCATTTGGCTCCGGCGGCCTTTAATTTATCCACCGCATCTGCGGCGCTCTGGCCGGTTGCAAGCATTGGGTCCACGAGAAAAATGTCCGCCCCCTCGAGCGGCGGGGTCTTGAAGTAATAGCTTTGCGGTTCGAATGTGCTCTCATCGCGGTAGAGCCCGACGTGTCCGACCCGGGCCTCGGGAAAAACCTGGAGCAATGCCTCCGCCATGCCCAGGCCGGCGCGGAGGATCGGGATGATCACGAGCGGCCGGGCAAATTCATGCCCGGCGCAACAGGCGAGGGGAGTTTGCAACGGAAACTCCCTCAACGCCAGATTGCGGGATGCCTCAACGCCCACAATGACCGCCAGCTCCCGCAATGCCCGGCGGAAATCCCCGAGGGAAGTCTCCCTGTTCCTGAGGCGGGCGACTCCGACTTTCACCAACGAATGCTCCACAACATGACACCCTGAAATCATGGAGGACAGGTCTAAGCAAAATCCCGCCGCATGCCCAGAACCTTCGCGTCGATTTGGACGGTCGCTATACTACGCCATCCTTCGGTAACGCCTTTGCGACTGGGAGCGCGGCTTAAAGCTGGAATTGACGAGTCAACCCGGCAACATCCGAAAAGCGATATCCAGCTCTGCTTTCAGAACAGCAGGGTGAACCGCATGGTCATCGCCCAGGCTCCGCTGAGCGATGAGTCGGCCCCCGGGGTCGGGATGTAGCTCAGCGTGGGCTGGATGAAGGCCCCACCGTAAAGGTGCGCCTGGTAGTAGCACTGAAACATCAGCTCGCTCGAACGGTTGAAGATATTCGGGTTGAGCCATGACCACGCCATGCCGAATCCTATCGAGTCCGCGGGCCGGTTGGGCACGAGCCCGAAGCCGGTGATCCCGCCGCCGAAATACTGGTTCACGGGAAGCGTCTCCGAGTTGTTGACGCCGAACTGGTAGAAGATCGAGATCGAGGAATTCGGGCCCGTTGTGGATGCGGGGATCACGATCTTCGATTTGCCGTCCTTGTCGCGCGTGGTCGCCGGTCCCTGCTGTGCCGACCTGCCCCAGACCCGCTGCCCGCCAAACAGGTAGAATCCGCCGGTCCCGTTCTGCTGGATCGCACCCGGCCCGGTGAGAACTCCGGTTTGATACCAGAGGCCGGCCCCGAATTGCCCTGGGTATTTGTCGGCGATCACCCAGTCGACTCCGGCTTCCCAGATGTTAAAATAATAGCCGTTGAACTGCGGGGCTGTCAGGCCGGTCTGGACGCCGTTCGCGAGGTTGCCGTCGTAGAACCCGTAGTTGATGTAGGAGTTTTTTGTCGGGGTCACCGTGACCGTGAGGCCGTTCGCGGAGTTGTAGTATCCGGGCAGCGAGCCGAGCATCGTGGGGTTCACGAAGATCGGGGTGTAAAGGAGACCGCTCACGGACGGGATCTCGAGGCCGCCTTCCTTCGTGGTGACCGGGCGGCAGACGTTGTTGAAGTCATACGTGGGCACGCTGCGGCCGACGCGGATGATGAGGCGGTTGTCGAAAAGCTTTTGGCGATACCAGGCCTGATACAGCTCCGAGCGATCGAGCGGGGGCAGGCCGGGGAGGCCGTTGTAGCCCTGCACGCTGCCGGCCTGGCCGTTCGTGTTTTGGCCGTTGAACTGCAGAAACTGGACGCCGAAATCCGCGCCCTTCCATCCGATGAGCTTTTCCGCGTCAATCTCCAGCGAGGCGATGAGGAGGCTGTTCCAGCTTGACGCTCCGGGCTGCGCGCCTCCGGACATCAGGATGTTGTAATCCGCCAACCAGATCCCACCGAGCTTCACGCCCGTGTCCGGCGACAGGCGGGTCAGGCTTTGCAAAAATCCGTTGCCGGTTTCCGCATTCACGGCACCCGGGTTTCCGCTGATGGCGGCGGGCACACGGGAGACGATTTCCCAAGGCGTCGGGTTGTTGGCGGGTTTCGTCGGCTCGGGATCCGCAGCAACAAGCGTGGCAACCGCCGCAAAAAACACGAGCGCCGGAAGGCAAACAGGAAGGCGGTGGAGAAGGGATTTCATGGCGGATATGTGGCAAATTTGTGGAAATGAGTCCTCCCTCGCCTCAACCTCAAAAGCATTCACGGCTGCGAACAGCCATTCCAAGAAACGGACCCAGCCACATCGACCAGATTGGCAATTTTACGGAACATAATAAATACCCACTTGCCGGTATTTTGGGCGCGGCCGATTTCTGGCATTTTTAAATTTCACGCAAAACTTCCACGATAATTCCACACGACTGCTCATTACATGAAAACACTGCTCGCAAAAAACGCCGACATCCTCGTGACCATGGACAAGGACCGTCGGGAAATCAAAAATGCCAGCCTCTATGCCGAGGACGGTGTCATCAAAAAGGTCGGCCCCGCGTCCGAGCTTCCGGAGACAGCGGATACGGTCATCGACATGAGCGGTCAGGTCGTCCTGCCGGGCTTTGTCAACTGCCACCACCACCTCAACCAGACGCTCACCCGCAACCTCCCGAACTCGCAAAACAACAACCTGTTTCCGTGGCTGCGCGGCCAATACCGGATCTGGGCGGGGACCACGCCGGAAGCCTCGCGCACGAGCGTGATCGTCGGCCTTGCCGAGCTGGCGCTGAGCGGGTGCACGACGGTCTTCGACCATTCGTATATTTTCAAAAGCGGGAACACTGTGGACTGCATCATTGACGCGGCGAAGGAATTCGGCTCCCGCTTCCACTGCAGCCGCGGCTCGATGTCGCTCGGCGAATCGAAGGGAGGGCTCCCTCCCGACGACTGCGTCGAGGACGAGAAATTCATCCTCAAGGACTCGCAGCGCGCGATCGAGACCTACCATGATTCCAAGCACGGCGCTATGACCCGCATCGTGATCGGGCCGTGCTCGCCGTTTTCGGTGACCGCGAGCCTGCTGAAGGAATCCGCCGCCCTCGCCCGCCAATACAAAGTCGGCCTGCACACGCACCTCTGCGAGACGTTCGACGAGGAGCGCTTCACCCTGAATAATTTTTCCATGCGCCCGATCGAATGGATGGAGACGGTGGACTGGCTCGGCGACGAGGTCTGGTTCGGCCACGCGATCCACGTGCTCGACGAGGAGATCCAGCAATTTGCCCGCTGCGGATGCGGCGCCTCGCACTGCCCGTCCTCGAACATGCGCCTCGCCTCCGGCATCGCGCCGATCAAGAAATACATGGCGGCCGGCGTGAAGGTCGGCCTCGGGGTCGATGGCTCGGCGAGCAACGACAGCTCGAACATGATGCTCGAAGTCCGCACCGCCTTCCTGCTCGCCCGGGTGAAGATGGGCCTCCTGCCGCCCGAAGGTCCGGAGAAATACATGAACCTTTCGCAGTCGCACCCGAAGCGCGCGGCCGAATGGATGACCGCCCGCGAGGCGCTCGAACTCGGCACGCTCGGAGGCGCGAAGGTTATTGGACGCGATGACATCGGCTCGCTGGAAACCGGCAAGTGCGCCGACTTCTTCAGCATCAACCTGAACACTGTGGATTTTGCGGGGGCGCTCCACGACCCTGTCGCCGCCACGGTTTTCTGCGCGCCGCAGAAGGCGCAGCACACGGTCATCAACGGCCGCGTGATCGTCAAGGACGGCAAGTGCGTCACGGTGGACCTCGGCAAGATCGTCGAGGAACACAATAAATTCAGCATCAAACTCGCCAACGCCGCGATCTGATTTTCATGCACCCGCCGGTGCCCGCCTCAACAGCGGGCCCCGGCGGGGCAAATTTCCCCACACAACTATGAACGACCGCTCCTCCACACGCGCCGGCGCGCTCCCCAGTTGGGCAGCCGCCGAACTCTTTTTCACCGCCGGGGTTGCCGTCGCCATCCTTTTCGCAGTCCTATCCGGCACGGTTTCCAAATCGCTCGGGATCAACCAAGCGCAGCTCGGCCAGCTCAGCGGCGTCTACACTCTCGCCTACTCGGTGGGGCAGCTCATCCTCGGCATCCTCCTCACCTCGCGCAACATCAAGGCCCTCCTGGGCATCGGTTCCGCGCTCGGCGCGGCGGGATGCTTCCTCCTTTCCACCAGCACCGGCTACGCCACCGCCTTCGTTGCACAGATCCTGCTCGGCATCGGCTTTTCCGGCACGTTTGTCGGACTCATCTTCCTCATCGGGCGCGACTTCTCGGCGAATTTCTCCTTCATGTCCTCGCTGAGCCAGAGCATCACGAACATCGCCGGTGCCGCGCTCTCGATCACCGCCAGCCTCACTCCGTGGCTGGCCGACTTCCGCGTCACCTTCCGCGTCATGGCCGCCGCGCTCCTCGGTGTCGCCGTTCTCCAATTCCTCTTCGTCCGCGGCAAATCCGCCGAGGCTTCCGCTGCCGCCGCCCCAGCGACGCCGTTCCTCGCCGCGCTTCGGCTCGCGGCCTCAAACCTCCAGTTCTGGTGGGCCGCGATCTACTACGCCGGACTCTTCGGCACCATGCTCGCCTACGCGAACCTCTGGAATATCCAATTTCAGATCAATTATTTCGGAAACACGCCGCAGCAATCCGCGATGATGAACGCCATGATCGCCATCGGCATCACCGTCGGCAGCATCGTCGCCGGCATGTGGGCGAAAAAAGCGGGGTTTCTCGTTCCCGCCCGCGCCTTTGCACTTCTTTCGCTGGCGATCTTTGTCTTGATGGCCCTACTGCCATTGCCCCGCTGGGAAGCCACGACCTTCATCCTCGTCATAGGCTTCGGGCTCGCCGGTTCCATCCTCGCGCTCTCGGTCATCTACGCACACATTCCGCCGGCCGCCACCGCCGTGGCCACCTCCCTCGTCGTGACCGCCGCATTCGTCCACGGGGCCATCCTCCAAACACTCATCGGTAGTTCCCTCGCCCACGCCACCCCGGTAACCTCCGCTGCCGGCACCCATGTGGCCATGTTCACGATTTACCAGCACGGTATGGTTTGGCTGCTCGGCAGCGTCGTCTGCTCGGTCATCGCCAGCTTCCTTTTCCGCCCGGCACCTGCTAAATAGCGGTCCCATGAGCGGAATCCTTCCAGCCAGCCTGGACATCTTTGCGGCGGATGCCCTCCGCTTGGCGGCCGGACTCGCGGGCGTGCTGGCTATTCTCTATTTTTTTAAATCCATCATCCGCGTCGGCGTCCTGAACCAGCGCTATCAGGATCCGCTGGCGTTCTGGGTGGGGCGCGTCCTGCTGAACCTTTTCCGCTTCCGCATTTCACGGCTTCCGAAAAACGATCCGCACCGGCATGAGATCATGGTCTGGTATTGGCCGTGCTCGCTGATCGGCATCATCACAGCCTGGTTTTTGCTTGTGACCTTCGGGTTCGCGCTGCTCAACTGGGCGTTGCGCGCCGACGCCACGTTTACCAGCGCGGTCGTCTCGAGCGGCTCTGCCCTGAGCACGCTGGGTTTTTCCACCCCCACCAGCCTCTCCGGCCAGATTCTCGCCATCATCGAGGGAGCCATCGGGCTGTTTCTCATCGTCTATCTTTTCACGTTTCTTCCGGGGTTCATGCAGCTCATCCATGAACGCGGAAGCCGGGTCGCATGGGTTTATGCGCGCACCGGCCCTAACCCCTCCGGAGCGGAAGTCCTCCGATGGTTCTACCGGAACGGACGGGCCGGCGAAATCGCCAGCCTCTGCGATGACTGGGAAATTTTTTTCCGCGACCTCGGCCAGTCGAGGAGCTTTCTGCCCATTCTCTGTGTCGTCCGGCCGCTGAATCCGTCGGAGTCCTGGGTCTGCGCCTTCGGGGCCTTTCTTGATGCGCTCGCTCTGTTGAACACAACAGTGGACCGTCCCACCGAGAGTTCCCGAATCTGTTTTGAACTGGGGGTAACCGCCGTGCAGAATATCCATGAAGCGATGCGCGGAACGCCAATCAGTCCGGAGCGGAGCCCGACGCTGATGCATGTCCGCCGCCAGGACTACGACACCGCGTGCGGGATGCTTTCCAAAGAGGGAGTCGCGCTCAAGGCCGACCGCGAGGCGGCGTGGAAGGATTTCATCGGCGCCCACATGCTTTACGAACAGGAAATCGCATGGCTCGCCGCCTCGCTCGGCGACCCGACGCCCTTCTGGACCCGTTCGATTTGATGCTTCGACCAGGGGCAAACTGCTGAAAAAATGCGGGGTCGCATGGTTTTGCTGAGAAGCAGCTCATTCAGCCTTGATCGTCCGCCCGACCCGGTCCAATACTTCCCGCCTACGTTTTGAATTTTTCCACACATCACAAACCAAAAGATGAGTGCGGGGTCTTCGGGGTTTTCGGCCATCCGGACTCGGCTCTGTTGACCTATTACGGATTGTTTGCACTGCAGCACCGCGGCCAGGAGAGCGCGGGGATTGTTTCCGCAAAAGGCTCCGACCGCGCGTTCATGAGCCACAAGGGGATGGGGTTGGTCTCCCAGGTTTTTCCGATGGAGGAGCTCGACCACCTCACCGGCACGCGCGCGATCGGGCACGTCAGGTATTCGACCACGGGATCCAGCAACAAAAAGAACGCACAGCCGTTTGTCGTGGACACCGCCCGCGGGCAGCTGGCGGTTGCGCACAACGGGAATCTTGTCAATGCGGCGGCCCTCCGGACCGAGCTCGAGGCGCGCGGATCGATTTTTCAGACGACCGTGGACAGCGAGATTGTTCTGCATCTGCTTGCCCAGCCGCGCGGAACCGGCGGCGGGCTTGCCGCGCTCCGCAGGCTCGAAGGCGCGTTCTCCATCGTCCTCATGGGCGAGCACGAAATCATCGGCTTCCGGGATCCGCAGGGATTCCGCCCGCTCTGCATCGGTAAGGTGGATGGGGCGTATGTCCTCGCCTCCGAGAGCTGCGCATTCGATTTGATCCACGCCGAGTTCATCCGCGACGTGGAGCCCGGCGAGGTCGTGATCATCGACAGCAACGGCCTGCGCAGCGAGTGGCCGTTCAAGGCCGCCCGGAGCGCGGTCTGCATTTTTGAGTATGTGTATTTCGCGCGGCCGGACAGCAATGTCGGGGGAGTCAACGTCAGTAAGGTCCGCGTCGAGATGGGCCGGGAGCTGGCGCGCAGGCATCCGGTCGAGGCCGATCTCGTCGTGCCCGTGCCCGACTCCGGGATCTTCGCGGCGATCGGGTTCGCCGAGGAGCTGGGGATTCCGTATTATCCGGCATTCGTCCGCAACCACTACATCGGCCGCACGTTCATCCAGCCGACCCAGCTCATCCGGGATTTCAACGTCAGGGTGAAGCTCAACCTGATCCGCGAGGCGGTCGAGGGGAAGCGGGTGGTCGTGGTGGACGACTCGATTGTGCGCGGCACCACCGCCCGCACCCGCGTCGTCAACCTGCGGGAAAACGGCGCGAAGGAAGTCCACATGCGGATCAGCTGCCCGCCACACAAGCACGCCTGCTATTACGGAATTGATTTTCCGGATCCCGAGAAGCTCCTCGCGAACCAGTGCACGCATGAGGAAATCTGCAAATATCTCGGTGCGGACTCGATCGGGTATCTCGACGTCGAGGGGATGGTGAAGGCGACCGGGCGGCCGT
Organism: Verrucomicrobiaceae bacterium; assembly: GCA_007280915.1. GTDB lineage: Bacteria > Verrucomicrobiota > Verrucomicrobiia > Chthoniobacterales > Terrimicrobiaceae > QYQL01. Next base: position 17,820 of record QYQL01000035.1, read on the forward strand.
TCAACGAGTTCTGCATGGCGTGTTTCAACGGCGACTACCCGGTGCCGTTCGATGCGGGTTTCGACAAGCTGATCATGGAGAAGCGCCGCGACAACGCCCGCCTGCTCGACCCGGACACCAACCGCCTCATCTGATTTATGCCACGCAAACAAAAAGCCTACGCCGCCGCCGGAGTCGATGTGGACCTCGGCAACCGCGTCAAGAAGGGGATCCACGCACTGGTCAGCTCGACGCACGGGCCGGAGGTTCTGGGGAAAATCGGTGGATTCGGCGGGTTGTTCCGTCCGAACTTCAAGGGCATGAAGGATCCCGTGCTGGTGTCGAGCGTGGACGGAGTCGGCACGAAACTGAAGATCGCATTCGCGACCGGGCGGCATGACACGATCGGCGAGGATCTCGTCAACCACTGCATTAACGACATTGCCGTCATCGGGGCGCGCCCGCTTTTTTTTCTGGATTACATCGCCGGCGGAAAGCTTGATCCCATCGTCTTCCGCCAGATTCTCAAAGGATTTGCGAAGGCCTGCCGGGAGGGCGGATGTGCCCTCATCGGCGGTGAGACGGCGCAGATGCCCGGCATGTATCATCCCGGCGAATACGACGTGGCCGGCACGATTGTCGGCGTCGTGGACCGGGCGAAGCTCCTCGACGGCTCAAAAATCCGCAGGGGGGATGTTCTGATCGGCCTCAAGGGGAACGGACTTCACACCAACGGATATTCGCTCGCCCGCCATGTCCTTTTTGAAAAGCTGCGTGTTCCGCTCGATCATCCGATTCCCGGCACGAAGACGACCTTCGCGAAGGAGCTTCTCCGCGTGCATCCGAACTACCAGCCGCTGATGGCCTCGCTGCCGTCCGGGATTCTTCATGGAGCAGCACACATCACGGGCGGCGGGCTGCTCGACAACATCCCGCGTGTTCTGCCGGAGGGCTGCCGGGCGTTGATCGACAGCCGCTCATGGAAAGTGCCGATCCTGTTCCATTTGATCCAGCATGGCGGCGAGGTTCCGCAGAGGGAGATGTATCAGGTTTTCAACATGGGAATCGGCATGGTGCTCGTGGTGCCGCCTTCCCGCGCCGTCGAAGCGTGTCGTCTGACCAGGGGAATCCGGATCGGCGAAGTCGTCGATGGTCCCCGCGATGTCGTGATCGAATGAGCCTGTGAAAATCTGGAAACGGAAACCGGCGCTGGGTATAGGAATCGGGGTGGGCGTCCTCGGTGCCGTCGCGCTGGCTCTCCGCTACGGGGTGCGCCGCGCCGCGCGTGAGCCGATTCCCGACACGATCTCACCCGCGATCTTCGCGACGCGGGTCGCGCGCACCGGATTCGGCGAGATGATCTACCATGTGAGCGGGTCCGGCGAACCGCTCGTCTTTCTGCATGGGGTCTTCCTCGGGGCCTCGTCCTACGAGTGGTCAAAAGTTTATCCGCGGTTTGTGATGGACCACGAGGTGATTGTTCCTGATCTGATCGGGTTCGGCGAGTCGGAGCGTCCCTCCACGCCGATGGATGCGGCCGATTATGTGGAGGCGCTGGCCGAGTTCCTTCGTGAGGTCGCGCCGGACAGGAAGCCGATCGTCGTCGCCAGCGGCCTCACGGCCGGAATTTCTCTCCTGCTGGCCGCGCGCCATCCGGAGCTCGTCTCCAGGCTGGTGGTCTTTCTTCCAACCGGCCTCAAGGAATCCGGGAAGTGGCGTGCGATGGGCATGCTGGCGCTCAGCGGAATTCCGGGGGTGAGCCGGTTTGTTTACCGGAACTACCTCGCCCGCGCGCCGTTCATCCGGGGCTGGCTCACCCGGTTCGCGCTCGTGGACCCTGCTTCGCTGACCGATGAAATGGTGGAGATTCTGGCCACATGCGCCCAGCAATACGGGGCGGAGTATGCGATTCTCGGTTTTCTCCGCGGCCGACTGGCTTTCGACATCGAGCGCCGTCTGCGCGATGTCGCGGCCCCGGTTCATATTTTGTGGCCCGACCGGGCCACCGGCTTCCCGATCGGAGGAGGGGAGGCAATCCGGGCCCGCATTCCCCGCGCTTCGCTCGAAGAGCTCTCCGGGTGCGGCATCCTCGCCGCTCTCGAAAATCCGGATCTTGTGACCGAATCGATTTTTCAATCCCTGCGGGGAGATCTTCCCGCCGTCGCCTGAAGGCGGGTGGTGATTTTTCCCCTGTGTTTCGCCGGCGGTCTGTGATAGACATCCCGCCAGCCGTAAAGTGAACGTATCCGATCTCCGTGAAATTCTTCAGTATGTGCCCCGGTTCCGGGAGCGCACGTTTGTTGTTGCCGTGGACGGCGAGGTCGTCGCCTCGGAAAATTTTTCCAATGTTCTGCTGGACATTGCGGTGCTCCGCTCGCTGAGCGTCAAGGTGGTGCTCGTGCATGGCGCGAGCCACCAGATCCAGCATCTTGCCGCGGAGCGGGGGGTGAAAATTTCCAATTCCGACGGCATCGGCCTCACCGATGCCCCCACGCTCCAGCTCAGCATCGATGCCGCCATCCGGCTTACGAACGAGATCATGGAGGGGCTCTCCTCGGTGGATCTTCGGGCGGCGTATATCAACGCGCTCATCACCCATCCGGCCGGGATCCTGGGCGGAGTGGACCAGCAATACACCGGAAAGGTCGAGCGCGTGGACGTGAAGGCGCTCAAACTTCTGCTCGACGAGGGGATCATTCCCGTCGTGCCCCCGCTCGGCTTCGACGGGGAGGGCCGGACGTATCGGGTGAACTCCGACAGCATCGCCGTCGAGATCGCAGAGGAACTGTCCGCCGCAAAAATTCTTTATCTGGCACCGGGCAATGCTTTTTCCGGCGCCGCCGACCTGCCCCGGCAGCTTTCCGTCCCCGAGACGCAGGAGCTGCTGAAGAAGAGGCGTCAGGATTTTGCCCCGGGTGTCGTCTCCAAGCTCGAGCATGGCGCGCGGGCGTGCATGCAGGGAGTCCCGCGGGTGCATGTGCTCAACGGAGGCGTCAACGAGGCGTTGCTCAACGAGGTATTCAGCCACGACGGCATCGGCACGATGGTTTATTCCAACGAATACCAGCAGATCCGGCGGATCTTCAAAAAGGACGTCCGGGCGGTCATGTCGCTCATCCGGCAGTCGGTGAGAAACGAGGAACTCGTCCGCAGGAACCGGACCGAAATCCTCGAACACCTCGAGGATTACTGGCTGCTCGAAATCGACCGCTCGCCGCTCGCCTGCGTCGCTCTCCACCTTTATCCGGAGGAGTCCGCCGGCGAGCTAGCCTGCCTTCATGTCAGCAAGGCCCATGAGAACCAGGGCCATGGGAAAAAACTCATGGCATTTGTCGAAAACCTCGCCCGCGAAAAGGGGGTGAAGGATCTCTTTGCCCTCTCGACCCAGGCTTACAGTTATCTTCAGCAGAAGGGCGGATATCACTCGGCGGATCCGTCGCAGTTGCCTGCCGCCCGGCGTGCCAAATACGAGGCCAGCGGAAGGAATTCCATGGTGCTCCTGAAGACTCTGCGGTCCTGATATGCATCCGGCGCAGACCTGGTTCAACCTCGCCGTGGACGGCGCGGTCATTCTTGTTTATTTCGTCGGAATCGTCGGCATCGGACTCCATGCGGCGCGGAAAAACACGAGCCTCAAGGATTTTTCGCTCGGCGGGCACTCGATCCCCTGGTGGGCGGTGCTGGCTTCGATCATCGCAGCGGAGACCAGTGCCGTGACATTTCTCGGGGCGCCTGCGGAGGGGTTCAAGACCCGCAGCTACGCCTATGCACAGCTGGCGATCGGAACCATCATCGCGCGCGTCATCATCGCGTGGCTCTTCATCGCGCCGTATTACCGCTACAAGGTCGAGAGCATTTACGAGTTCCTCACGCTGCGGTTCGGGGAGCGGACAAAAAACATGGCCAGCGGGATTTTTCTGGCCACTCGGGTGCTCGGGATCGGCGTCCGCCTTTACCTCGGCGGCGTGATCATGGTTGTCGTATACCGCTATCTTTTCCCCGGTTCGGAAATCACGATCTGGACATATTTCTGGGGCATTGTCTTCGTCACTTTCGTCACGACGCTCTATACCACAGCCGGCGGGATCAAGGCGGTGGTTTGGACCGATCTGATCCAGGCCTGCCTGATGATGGGGGCCATCCTCTTCTCGATCGTCGCCGTCTTCAACGACATCCCGGGCGGAATGCGGACCGTGCACGAGCAACTCGCCGGTCAGAACCTTTCCATGTTCCAAACCGGATGGGATTCGGCGAAGCCGTTCGGTGAGGCGCTTCGCGGGCTTCTGGAATCCGAATACACGATCTTTGCCGCCCTGGTCGGCATCACGTTCTTCACCATGGCGACCCACGGGACCGACCAGGACATGGTCCAGCGCATGCTCACCGCGGAGAACACCGCCAAGTCCCGGCTTTCGCTGATCTTGAGCGGATTCGCAGACATTCCGATCGTGCTGTCTTTTCTGACCGTTGGAATCCTGCTTTACGTCCGCTACCAGATCCACCCGGATGCATCGCTTCCTTCGGAGGACAACGAAATCTTCGCGCATTACATTGTCAACGAGATGCCGGTCGGGATCCGCGGACTGATCGTAGCGGGCGTCTTTGCCACCATGATGGGCTCCACATCGGCGGCGCTGAATGCGCTGGCCACCTCGTTCATCAAGGACTTTTACCAGCCTTACATCCGGCCATCCGGCACCGACCGGCAGGCGGTCACTGCCGCGCGCTGGGCGACCTCGGTCTTCGGTGTGCTGATGATTGTCGTGGCGACCGTGGCGGCCTACACCGTGCTGCACACAAACATCACCATCATTCCTCTTGCCCTCGGGATCCTCGGCTACAGCTATGGCTCGCTGCTGGGCGTTTTTCTCCTGGGGGTCCTCACGCGCGGGAGGGGGGACGACCGGGCGAATGTCCTCGCGATGATCTTCGGCATCCTCGCGGTTCTCGTGCTTTGCAAAATTCAGATCCCGCTCTGGGAATCCGTCGATTCTGCGGGGAATGTGGTGAAGCAGAGCTTTCGCTTCGGTCTCCTCCTTCCCTCGTGGTGGCCGGCGATCGCCTGGCCATACTACGTCTTCATCGGATGCCTTGTCACCTTCGGCTTCAGCATCCTTTTCCCATCAACCGCAGCGCGACTTCCGGCGGGCACCGGGGAAAGCTGATCAGTCTTACTCCGGGTGCTTTTTTACAGGTTTTTTTCTTGCTTTTCAGCGGGTTTTTTGAGGTTCCGAATCCGGGGTTTGTTTGCACGGGAATCCGCCGTTTTTTTTTGCATTTTCAATCAACTCGGCACAAGCGACTTAAAGAGTTTTCTACCGGGCGTGAAAATTCCGCGCTTTTCATCGCAATGAAATCTGTAATTCTGAACCTCCCTCGGAACGCTGGATTAAGTGCGGTGTGAGAGAGGGAAGGAATAACCAGTTGGTATAGTTATGATCACAGAATCAAACGACGTATGGGATGAAATATCATCCAGGATTCGCGAGCGGGTGAGCGCCGACGGGTTTGAGCGATGGTTTTCCGGCGTGAGCGCTTCTGTATCCGGCGGGGAGACGATCACGCTTTGCGTGCCGAACCCGATCCATCAGTTTTTTATCGAGAGCAACTACCTCCCGATCCTCGAGGAATCCGTCCGGGACGTTATCCCCTCCATCAAATCCGTTCATTTTTCCACGACATCCGCGGAGATGGAACCCGCCCCCAAGCCGGTGCCGGCTGCCAGGGCCTCCCGGGAAAAATCCACGCTTGTTCCGGTCAATGGGATGAATTCGCGGAACACTTTCGAGTCCTTCGTCGTGGGGTCGAACAACCAGTTTGCCCATTCGGCAGCACTGGCCGTTGCGAAGTCGCCCGCCCGCACATACAACCCGCTTTTTGTCTATGGCGGCAGCGGACTGGGGAAAACCCACCTTCTTCAGGCCATCGGACACTACGTCATTTCCGCGAACAAATCCGCGAAGGTCGTTTATCTCTCCAGTGAGCAGTTCACGAACGAGTTCATCGACGCGATCCAGCACGGAACACTCGTCAAATTCCGCAAGAAATACCGCAATGCCGACGTCCTCATGATCGACGACATCCAGTTTCTTGCCGGCAAGGAACGTTCGCAGGAGGAATTCTTCCACACCTTCAACGCGCTCCACGACGGACACAAGCAGGTCGTTCTTTCGAGCGATCGTCCCGCCAGCGAAATTGACAAGCTCGAGCAGCGCCTTGTGTCCCGCTTCGAGTGGGGGATGACCGCAGAGATCCAGCCGCCCGATGCCGAGACCCGCATCGCGATTCTTCGCAGCAAGGCCGCCGGGCTGAACATCGAGCTCGAGTCGTGGGTGATTGACTTTCTTGCCGACAAGATCCGCAACAATGTGCGACGGCTTGAGGGAGCTCTCATGCGCGTGGCTTCCTACAAATCCCTCAGCGACCGTCCGATCACGCGTGAAGTCATCGAGAACCTCCTGCGCGACATCTTCCAGGAGCAGGCGCGCAAAATGGTGACTATCGACCAGATCCAGCGCCGCGTTGCCGAACATTTCGATGTCCGCCTCGCCGACATGACCAGCAAGCGTCGCCCGGCTAACATCGCATTCCCTCGGCAGATCGCCATGTATCTCTCCCGCGAGCACACCAAATCCTCCCTCAGCGACATCGGCGAGGCATTCGGAGGGAAGGACCACGGAACGGTCATCCACGCCTGCAAGCTGGTCAAGAAGCGCATCGAGGAAGATGAAAAGACGCGCAGCGCGGTCAGCCTCCTAGACAACCAGCTCCAGCGGTAGGTCGCAGAAACTCGGGCTGGAAGACGGGGCATTCTCTTCCATGCGTTGGATTTTCCCTGCCGACGAAAAGCAGTTCGGGCTTGTGATCGCTATCTGATCAATTCGCGATGCTGCAGCGCGAGGTAGCGGTCGGTCATGCCCGAGATGTAGTCGCCGATGCTGCGTTCGAGTCCGTCCCTGCGCACTCTGGCGCTGGCCTTGCGTCCGAGTTGTGATGGATTTTTCAGCAGGTGATGAAAAAGGTCCGAGATCATGCCTGCGGCTTGGCGGTTGACTCCGGCGACGTCCGGGTGGTGGTAAAGGTTTTTGAAAAGAAACTTCCGGAGCGCGGAGAGTTCCCTGCGGATTTCGACATGGAATGCCGCCAGGCGGGACGGATGGTTCCGGATCCCCTCGAACGTGGAAATTCCGGATTTTTCGATGTTGGAAGATGTCCTTTGGACGAGGTCTTCGACGAGGAGGGTGACGAGGCAGCGGATGACGAAGCCTTTGTGGCGGTCGGGATCGATGCGGGAATGTTCGGACCGCGCGCGGTCCAGCGCACGCCTCCAGAGGGCGACGGAGTCCAGTGTGCCGGTGTCCAGAAAGCCCGCGTCCAGTCCGTCGTCGAGATCGTGGCTGGAGTAGGCGATCTCATCGGCGAGGTCGGCAACTTGCGCTTCGAGCGAGGGCGAGGGGTGGTTGCCGAGTGATGGATGAGTGTATCCACCTGCATGTTTCTGAATGCCTTCCCGGACATCCCAGGTCAGGTTGAGCCCGTGGTGGCCGGGGTATTTTTCCTCGAGGATTTCCACGATGCGCAGGCTCTGTGCGTTGTGGTCGAATCCACCATGGGCCTTGAGAAGAAGGTCGAGTTCCTCTTCGCCGGTATGCCCGCAGGGCGGATGTCCGAGGTCGTGTGCGAGGGCGATGGCCTCCGCCAGGTCCTCGTTGAGGCGGAGTGCCCGCGCGATCGTGCGGCTGATCGAGGCCACTTCGATCGTGTGGGTGAGTCGGGTGCGGTAGTGGTCGCCGGTGCCGTTGAGGAAAACTTGAGTCTTTCCATCAAGCCTGCGGAACGCCGAGCAATGGATGATTCGCGCGCGGTCGCGCTGGATCTCGGATCGGAAGGAGTGGCCGGGTTCGCGGCGTTCGCGTCCGGCGGATCCGCCTCCCGGGATGGCGCACGGCGAGAGCCGGGAGGTTTCCTCCCGGTCGAATTCCTTTGATGATCGCGTGGTATTCAAACGTCAAAAAACTTCGCACTCAGGGGCATCCGACTCAAGGAATTCTCAGGTCGCATGTCAAATCCCGATGGTTTCCGGCCTTGCATGGCGAGCCTGCCGGTCCGGCCAGGCGGGATCCCGCGGCGCGGAACTGATAGCGGGTGGCACTGAGCGTGAAGCGGGCCGCCTTTTCCTTCCGGATGATATCAAGATGGAGGGGAATCTGCGGCGGAAGACCCGGATGCAACGACGGGTAGAGATTGGTGCGGCGGTATCGGAGCCCTGCAATGAAATGGTCGTCTCCAACCGGAACCAGGCGGAGCGGACGGTTGTTGAAACGGACCTCGTAATTCGCGGCGAAGTCCGGGTTCGCCGACACCTCCAACCGCTGCATTGAGGTGTCCACAAACCGGCTCGTCGTGCCACCATCGACCGGAGTCTCGCAAAGCAGCGGCCAGTTTTCGTGTGCCTTCCGCACTTCGGCGCGGGCGGCTCCACCCTGGAAATCCAGAAGTTTTGGAAACTTCCAGTTCCAAATGTTCCGGTAGATTTGCGGATCAAGGCGGAATCCGTGGTCCGCAAGGTCCTTCAGAACTTCGTCCAGGTCCTTCCAGAGAATGGATGGAAGAAAATACCGGTCGTGCAATGCCGAGGCAAACCGTCGCAGTCCGCCGCGCTCCGGATGATCCAGTAGCCTTGCGGCAAGCGAGGTCCACAGCAGCGCCACCGCGCTCATCCAATCCGCCTTCGGCAGAGACTCGATCGCACGGAATTCCAGGAGACCAAGAGTTCCGGCCGGCCATCCAGGGTTCCAGAACTTGTCGAGGCTCACTTCGCTCCGGTGGGAGTTTCCCGTGACGTCGGTCTGAAGATGACGGAGCGTTTCGGAGATCATCGCCCTGTGGTCGCCCGCGGGAAGTGATTCAAGAAAAGAGAGCGCCATTTCCAGATCGTGTAAATCCCTGGCGGATTCATCCGCGCGGGGCGCCTGGGACGAGGCCCCCGCATAGCATCCTGTGAAAAGGTATGCGAGCGAGGGATGGTGCTGCCAGTGGCGCAGAATGGATGCCAGCCAGTCCGGACGTGAGAAGAAGGGGTTTTCCTCAATCGATGGTCCCCCGAAGAGGAGATGGTTGCCTCCGCCGGTGCCTTCCGGCGATGCTCCGGTCGGTTGCTTCCATGGGCGAAGCCCCGACGCGGCCGCAGCTTTCGTCACGGCCTCGATCCAGCGCGCATACTCGGACCAGTCGACGCAAGCGGGGAGATTCACCTCCAAAACGCCGGGATCCGCAGCCAGCCCAAGCTGGATCCATGAACGGGTTTCGTCCTCTGGAAGATACCCCTGCATGCTGACCCGGCCGATGCCTGCGGAAATCAGGGCGGTTTCCACGACGCGGAGCAGGTGAAGGAATGGCTTTTGAAAAACAGGCGGCAGAAAAATCGAGAGGCCGTCGTCATTCCATTCCATTGTGAGAGCACGACGCGGAGCCGACTTCGGGAGGGTGTGGAGTGGAAGCCGCAACCCTGCGGCTCCTTGGGCGGTTGTGAGTATCAGTCGTCCATCGGGCCATTTGTGGGCCCGCCACCGGCCTTTGTTTTCGCCGAGCACAATCGCCCAGACCTGGTTTTTGCGATCCAGCGGATCGGGCAGAAGTTTCCACATCGGGGGAACCTCCAGGCCGGCCGCGACAGCGTTGCGGAAGGCGGCCAGCGAACCGGATGAGGGCAGTCTTTTGGAGCGCAGTCGGAACACCGGCGAGCCGTCCCGATTCGCGAGAATCCGGATTGCCCACCTCGGGTTCACTTCGCCTGGATACGATTTTCCCGGCGAAAAAAAGTCGACGCCGCCGCGCAGGGGGTCTTTGAGCAGGCAGGCGGCAACCGCCTTCGCGTATCCGAGTTTTGTTGGGCCGACGGCGGAATAGCTCCACTCCGGTCCCTGAGGATGGATCGGCAGGAATGTGGGCTCTCCGCCAAGCGTCAGCTTTGCTCCGTGCCGCATGAACACTTCCCCGCATTTGTCCGAGACCCCCTGTTGCCAGCCCTTCATGATTTTGTGATTTCCAAATTGGTGAGCAGTGTGCTCGGGATCTGTTTTTTTCCGTAATACGTCCCGGCGATCGGCGCGACATCGGCATGCCGGAGCCCGACCGCTGTCGTGATGAAATGGTGGTCGCACAGCACTCCGTTTGTCGGATCGATCCCGATCCATCCGGCTCCCGGCAGATAAGCCTCCACCCAGGCATGCATCGCGCTTTCCGCCCGGCGGTCCTCCGCCTTCTTGTCGCCTTCCCAGACGAACCCGCTCGCCAGGCGTGCCGCGACCCCGTTGATCCGCAGTACCTCTGCGAAGAGCACGCCAAAATCCCGGCAGGATCCGGCAGCCCTGTTCAAGGTTTCCTGCGGCGGAAACGGATCCCCCTCTTCGCGTCTCTCGTATTCCAGATTCTCGTGGATCCAGCGATTCAGTGTCACCAGGGTTTCAACCGTCGGGCGGGGGCCGGATGGTCCCAGGGTCGATGGGAGAGACAATGCCGACTCCGAATGCAGAAAGGAGGCGAGGATCGCGCGCTCGTCGTCCGAGTAGTCGCAGGGAATTTTCAATCCCCTGGAGTCGAGAAGAAAGTGGAACGGGTTCCTCTCGCGGACATCGAGGTCCAGCTCGAGTTCAAAGGGGAGTTCCTGCACGGGTTCCGGAAAAAAACAATACGCAATCAGATTGTCACAAAGATCCCTGCGCCACTGGACGTCGGCGGTCGGATGGGTCGCGAATGCCGTGTGTCCGATTTTGACAAACAGGTCTGTGCGCGGGAAAACACGGGCAAGGTGAGGGGACAGGGAGGCCGGTTCCCCGTAGGAATAGACGGCCTTGTAGCGGATCGAAAGTCTCATTGTGTTTTCCCCGTCAGTCGTCTCATCGTGACACGGACCTTCATGCTTTGCGAACCGGATCCTTTGAACATTCCTCGGACCGGAGCGGCGTCCTCGAAGTCCCGGCCGAGGGAGACCGTGATGTGGCGTTCTCCGCACCATTGGTCGTTCGTCGGATCCAATGCGAGCCATTCCATGCCCGGGAGGAGGACCTCGACCCATGCGTGCGTCGCGACCGAGCCGATGAGTTTTCTCCCTCCGGGTCCGGGCGGAGCGTCGGACTCGATGTAGCCGCAGACGTAGCGCGCGGGAATCCCGGCGGTGCGGAGCACGCTCAGCATGATGTGCGCAAAATCCTGGCAGACGCCGGCCCTTTTTTTCCACACAGCCGCGAGCGGGGTGTTCAGCTCCGTCGAGCCCGGCTTGTATTCGAACTTTTCGTGGATCGCCCGGTTCAGAGATTCCACGGCCTCGCCAACAGGGATGCTTCCCTTGAGGAATTTTTTTGCCCAATCGGTGGACATGCCTCCTGTCGGGACGGCAGGAGTCGGCTGCAGGTAGTCGAAGACATCGGTCAGCGAGGAGGCCAGGATCTGCCGGGCCTCGGCCAGCGGCAGGGCCAGCGCCTCGCCAAGCGGCTCCCTGGGCTTCGTCTGCACGCTCATCCGGTTCGTCACCGTCAGGCGTTCGTGCCGGAGCGTCATCGAGTAAAATGTCGTCGAGTTTCCAAAGTAGTCCACGTAGTCGGACATGGCCGCACCGGGTTGGAATTCGATCTTGTGGGAAAGAATCTGCTGTTCCTCCCTGTGTGGCGGGGTAAGCCTCGCTTCGAGGTAGGCTTCACTGACAGGTTCGCTGTAGCGGTAGTCAGTGGTATGGACGACTTCGAAGAGCATCTCAGGGCCTTGCGAAAAGCGGCTGGGTTTCGTGCCGCATGTGGATCTGGTGGTTCAAAAAGCCATCGGCGATCAAATCGTGAATGCCGAGCACCTTCGAGAGGAGCTCATCGCTTTGGACCTGCAGGTCGGACTTGCGCGCCGGCGGCCCGGAGGGCGTGTCCATGAGCGAGTGCCAGTCGGTCGACAGGACGGCCTGCACAAGGGCTTCGATGGCGGCAACGGCACGGCCGGTCGCCGGAGACGCCGTATCCTCGCTGCCTGCAATCAGCGCCGCGCAACCGCGCAGGCAGCGGGTGACTGAACGCGGGGCCACCGGGTTTTTCCAGAGCAAGTCCAGCAGAGGCACGGGCTCGATGCGCATTTGATAAACCCTCCGGTAGATATCGCGGCTGTTCAGGAGCCTCAGGAATGCGGACAGGCGGATCTCCACCGCATGATCGCCTACAGATTCCTCGGCGGGCTGGAGAAGGGGGTCCGAGATCGAGGTGATCGCGTTCGCTGTGATGGCGGCCCGCTCGATCAGCTGTCCGATCTCACAGAATTTCCAACCTCCGTCGGCGAGCATTGTGCACTCGGCGGTTCCGAAGAACTGGGGGATCAAAGCCCTGGCGAAATCGCAGAGTTTCCGGCTCGATGAAGTCAGGATTTCCGGTGCGGCGTCGGGGCGGAACCGTGTTTGTTGAAAGCGGTCGCGCAGCGTGCTGAGCACACCCCATGCTTCAAGGCTCAAGGTTTCCGACACGCTTTCCGCATTTCGGGAGGCCCGCAAAATCGCGGTGACCACCGAGCCCGGTTCCTCGATGTCGAGGGTGAGCCGGTAGCGGCCGGCCGGATTCGAGATGGTCCGCCTGGTCGCCGCGCCTTCTCCCTCCAGCATGGGAAGAATCCTGTTCCATACCGGGCGGTAATGGGTCCGTTCAGTCGGGTTCAATTCCTCCAACTCTAGGGATTCGATGGCTCCCACCATGCCGGCGAGGTTGTAGGCGCGTTCCATGTATCTACCGATCCAGTAGAATGCCTCGGCGACACGGCTGGTGACGTAGGCGGAGGGCAGAATTGTTTCGCTCGCTCGAGGCGACTCCCAGTCCTCCGATTCGGGTTCGAATCCCACCTGCACCCAGGTGTCCTTGCTCCCTCCGCCGAGCTCGGACGATGTATAGGGCGTTTCATCGGTCGACACGCGGGTCAGCGCGCCGGGGAACACCTCGTATTCGCCATCGGGCCGCCGGAGTGCGAAGACGATATGATCCTGCCGCCGGACCGCCCGCCGTCCATCGTGGTAGCAAACCGTCTCCGCGTCGCAGTCCTGTGGCTGGGCGACAAAGTGCGAGGCGTTGCGGAGGATTTCCTCCTTCACGGATTTCACCTGTTCGGCCGTGGGACGGCGTCCGTCTCCGCCGAGGAGGATGCGTTCTCCATGGAGCGGGCGGATCGTGTAGTCAGCGAGGTCAGAAAGAACCAGCTCCCTCTGGTCGATGTCTCCGAGCCAGTAGGTCGGCAGACTTTTGAGCAGTGGGCGCTCGCTCAGGTAGTGGCGGATGATATGCCCAGCGAGCGGAAGGAGGGCACGGTCGTCGGCGAGCTGGGAGCCGATGCCGTTGACGACGGCCACGGTTCCCTTGCGGATGCAGTGGACAAGACCGGGAACGCCCAGCAGGGAATCCCGCCGGAACGCCATGGGATCAAGCCATTGGTCGGAGATGCGGCTGTAGATGATCTCCACGCGCTCGAGCCCGGACACTGTCTTCAGATAGACCGCATCATTGAGCACGAGTAAGTCTCCGCCCTGCACGAGCGGGATGCCCATCCTTCTCGCCAGAAAACTGTGTTCCGAATAAACCGGGCTGCCTGCTCCGGGTGATAGGAGAACGACCTTTGGGTCGGACGCCTGCGAGAATGACCTGAGCATCTCCAGGATATCGGTTGGCGCGTCGGCAATCGAGTGGATGCTCGTTTCCTGAAACGATTGGGGGATCACGCGGGCGAGCGCGCGGCGGTTCTGGATCATGTAGGACATGCCCGAGGCATTGCTGAAGTAGTGGTGCTTCACCGCCAGCTCTCCTCCCGGCAGACGGCAGATACTGATTCCGCTCAAATGCAAATAGGCACCCCCGGGGGGCGGAAGGTTCGCGGCAGCAGGCTGGAAAAAGGAGCTGCCGAGAACCGGCTGGATGGGCACTCCTCCTTCCCGGAGAATTTCCTTCCTGGAATAAACGTCCTGCAGCAGGAGTTCGAATGCCTTGAGCCGCTGCTTGATCCCGGCCACAAGCGGCTCCCATTCCGCCTGCGTGAAGATCTGTGGCAGTAGATCACAGAACCAGGGGCGCCGCCCCCATGGCCGATCGCGCGCCACGTCAAACGTCACGCCCATCTCCCGCATCGTCGCCTCAAGCCGTTCATCCAGCGAGCGGGCCCTAGCGATAGGCAGGGAATCCAGCCGTTCGAACAAAGGGCGGTATACGTCGCGCGGCCCGCCATCCGGTCCATACGCCTCGTTCCATGTCCGGAATTCTGATCCGGTTTTTCTGGTCTCCCTCAGTGGCACGCCGCGAAACTTTCCAACGCCCCCTCCACGGTCAAGCGCAATCGCCTCAGCAGGCGAGCGATTTATGTGAAATGGATTGAACGCATGAGCAAGATGAGCATGCCGCGAGAATCAACGGACGGCTTGCCTCTGCGCCTGATGGCGTGTAGTTTGGTGCCCATGGCGATCACGTTGGATGAAATCGTAGAAGAGACAGCGCAGCTCCCCGAGGATGTCGCCGCCGAACTGGTCGAGCGTATCCTTGTCAAACGCCACGGAGGCATCGAGTCAGGAGTCGATGCCGCTTGGAAGGCCGAGACCAGCCGCCGCGTGGCAGAGATTACCACCGGACAGGTGGTCGGCGTCCCATTGGAAGTGTCCCTAGCCCGGGCATCCCGCGTTCTTCGCGAGTGAGGATCGTCCTCCATCCCGCTGCTGATGAGGAACTTTCCGAGGCAGTGGCCTATTATGCGGCCATCGACGTCTCGTTGGGGCAGCGCTTCTACCTTGAGATGGAGAGATTGATGAGTGAGGTCTGCGTCCATCCCAAGACCTTCAGGCCATTCGATCCTCCGGCCCGGCGACACTTCAGTTCTTGGTTTCCTTATGGGATCATTTATCTGGAACACGACGACCACCTCTGGATCGTGGCCGTGATGCACATGAAGCGCAAACCCGGCTACTGGAAAGCACGGCTGCAATAGACCAAATCCCGGCGCATGGTCAAGCTGGCCCATGCCACGAGAATCGACGGACGGTTCAGCGACCCGTCCCTGCTACATGTCATCTACCGGATTTTCTGCTCAATCCCGCAGTGCTTCGATCTGCCGGGCAATGTCTGACTCGGTCACGTCGCTTGAAACAATCGCGTCGCCGGGGCTTCGCAGGAGGACGAAGCGGACGGTGCCCGCCTGGAATTTTTTGTCCTTCTGAAGCGCCGCGAGAATTTTTTCCACCGGGATGTCGGGAGGGAGCGAAAGCGGGAGTTTGTAGCGGGCGAGGGTGGCGAGGATTTTGTCGCAGTCGGATTGCGCGAGCCCGGCCTTTTCCACCGACAGTCGGCAGGCGGCGACGAGACCGAGGGCGATTGCCTCGCCGTGGAGGAAGCGTCCGTAGCCGGCGGCGTTTTCGATTCCGTGTCCGATGGTATGGCCGAAATTGAGAAGCGCGCGAACGCCCTTGGTCTCGAACTCATCCTCTGCGACGATCGCCGCCTTGATCGCCACATTGCGCGCGACCAGAGCGGGGAGGTCATCGAAGGCGTCGAGCATTTCAAAATCACGTATCGCCGCGTGTTTGATGATTTCAGCGAAGCCCTCGTTGAATTCGCGTTCGGGCAGAGTCGAGAGGGTGTCCGTATCGGCAATGACGAGGAGAGGCTGGTGGAAAGCCCCGATGAGGTTCTTGCCTCCCGGCGCGTTGACCCCGGTTTTTCCCCCGACCGAACTGTCCACCTGCGCCACGATAGTTGTGGGGATCTGAATGAACGGGATGCCGCGGTAGTAGATGGCCGAGACGAATCCCGCGAGGTCGCCGACTACCCCGCCCCCGAGCGCGACAAGGCAGGAAGAACGGTCTAGGCCGGCGGAGATCATGCGGTCGCACAATGCGGAGGCCTTCTCCATGGATTTCGATTTTTCCCCGGCGGGCGAGACGAGTATCGTCACTTGGAATCCTGCGTCGCTCAGAGATTTTTCAACCTGTCCGGCGTAGAGCGGGGCGACATTCGAATCCGTGATGAGCGCGCATCGGCGGGGCTTCACCACCGATGCGGCCAGGGAGCCGAGCTGATCGAGCAGACCGGGGCCGACATGGACGTCGTAGGGGCAGTCCTTGAGCGGAACGGGGACAATCATTTATTTTTCTCCGGTGAGAGTGCGGGCCTGATCGAGGAATTTGTCGGCGCTCCATTCGCCGTCGGACCTGGGAAGGGCTTTCCTCGCACGCTGCCGCTTCACGAGATCCGCGTGTGTCGTAAAATAGGGAAGGCTCAGTCCCTTGAAATCTTCGAGGGTTTGGAATCCGTGATTTTCCATAAAGGCCAGGAGTTCCTCCTTCATTTTCTCCACGATCCCGTAGCCGGATTTCATGACGCCGGAGCAGACCTGGACGGTGTCCGCGCCGAGGAGCAGAAATTCCGCCGCGTGCGTGCCGGTTTCAATCCCGCCGATTCCGGACAGCGAGCGCCCCGGGAATTCGCTCCGGATCAGGGCGGCAATTTCCATGCACATCCGGAGCGCGATCGGGCGGATCGCGGTGGAGGAATACCCTCCGACCATCGAATAGCCTTCAACCGTCGGTTCCGGACGCAGAGTCTCCAGGTTCACCCGCATGACGCTTCGCAGCGTGTTGATCGCGCTGATCCCGTGGCAACCGGCTTTCAGGGCCGCGCGTGAGGGATCTTCGATGTGGGTGATATTCGGCGTCATTTTCGCCCAGACCGGCTTTTTTGCCGCGTCCATCACCCACTTGCAGACCTCTTCCAAAATCTCGGGATCCTGGCCCATGGCCGAACCCATTTTTCTTTCCGGAAGCCCGTGCGGACATGAGAAATTCAGCTCAAATCCATCGACTCCGGCGTCCTGGCAGCGCTCGACAATTTCCACCCACGCATCCCGGCGGAACTCCTCCATGATCGAGGCGATCAGGATTCCTTGCGGGTGTTCGTCCTTGCACTTTTTGAATTCCTCCAGCCACACGGAGAACGGGCGGTCGCTGATCAGTTCGATATTTTCCCACCCGATGATTTCCTTTCCTCCATCGGCATAAAGTTTCGCGTAGCGCGGGCTGACGTTGACGACTTTCGACGCATCCAGGCTGATCGTCTTGGCGACCACCGCTCCCCAGC
Organism: Verrucomicrobiaceae bacterium; assembly: GCA_007280915.1. Classification (GTDB taxonomy): domain Bacteria; phylum Verrucomicrobiota; class Verrucomicrobiia; order Chthoniobacterales; family Terrimicrobiaceae; genus QYQL01. The sequence continues at coordinate 34,925 of QYQL01000035.1, forward strand.
CTTCGCGAAACGCGCGCGAAATGACGTTCAAATTCGTCCCCGGGGGCCCGGACGCGATCACGAAAGGATTCGGAAGCGCGAGCCCGTCAACTTTGGTTTCAAGTGTCGGCATGGTTTGCTAAAGGCGAAGGCATCTTTACGGCGATTCATGGCTTTGCCAAGGACAGGTTCACTTTTGAAGTTCCCGGGTGGAAGGAAAATGCTTCCCCTCGTGGCAGAGACAGATGGCGAAAGCGGAAGGGAATCGGGGCATTGATAAATATTTCCTAAAATCGCTTTTCAGAAAAAAGATTTTATGCAAACAATGCCAAATTCATTCAATGATCAGTTTATTTGGTTATTGAGGTGTGGAGCAATCAACAACGAGGTATTGTGGGACAATCTTTTCCATTCTGGGTGCAGGGAGTCGAAGCAGCGGACAGCCATGTCTTGATTCGTGGAACTTTTGAGCTCGGCAGGAATGAAGAGATCGAGATCCGTCATATCGGAGCTTCGATGTATCGGCTCTGGGTGGATGGAAATATTCTGGACGAAGGTCCCGCGCGTTTTGACGTTGCGCATCCCGCTTTTTTGGTTTCGAGGGTGAGGTTGTCGAAAGGAAAACATGTGATCGCCGTTCACGGGCATTTTCACGGGGTGACGACGCGCTTGTTGAGCGCCGAGGTGCCGGGATTTTTCCATGCTGTTGTGACGGCGAAGGGTGATGTTCCTGTTGTATGGAAGGGGATCGAGGCGGGAGCCTACCAGAAAACCGGAAGGCGGCTCGGCTGTGTGCTGGGTCCGGTGGAATGGTGCGACACGCGCCACTTGCCGGGAGGTTGGACCAAAAAAGAATTCAACGACGCCGGGTGGGCGGATGTGTGTCGGTCGGATGTGAAGCTTGGCCCTGATGAGACGGCGAGGCTTGGCGACATCACACTGCGGCCGCGGGCGATTACCAAAGTGGCGGAGGGGGAACTCGTGAATCACTCGCCGGTCGCCCACGACCCGCCGATGAATTTTATCACCCGGGATCTCGTGGTTTCCGATCTTCCTCCCGAGGGGATCTGGCAGCGCTTCGATCTCGACCGGGTGCAGCTTGGGCGGCCGACGCTGAAGGTTTCCGCCCCGGCGGGCACTCTGCTCCAATGCGCGTATTCCGAGTGTCTGACCCACGGCCGCGTGAGTCCGTATTTGAAAAGCGGAGGAGGGGACAACTCGTGCATGCTGGATACATGGATTCTGTCCGGCGGAACCCAGACCGTCGAGCCACTGCAGCCGAAAGGAGCCCGCTTTCTCGAGGTTCATCTGCTGGGAAACCAGGCAGCCGGTCTCCAAATTGAATCGGTCGAGTGGAACGAGCGCGCTTACTGCCCGGATGATCCGGCGGGTGCCTTCTCCTGCAACGACGAGCTTCTGAACCGCATCTGGACAACCGGGGTCGAAACCCTCCGCAGTTGTGTGGAAGATGCCGTTACCGACAACCCGCACCGCGAGCGCGGCCAGTGGCTCGGCGACGCAGTCGGGGCGGGAATGGATATTCTGGCGGTTGCTTACTCGGATTGGCGTCCCCTTGAGCGCGGGCTCATCCAGGCCGCGCAGTGTGCTCGCGAGGATGGACTGATTCCGGCGGTTTTTCCTGGCACCCGGGAGTTTCTTCCCTCGTTTGCCATCCAATGGGTTGCCGCTGTGCCCCATTATTTCCGGATCGGAGGCGACAAGGAATTGCTGCGGAGCCTCTATGATTTTGCTGTGGCGAATATCCGGTCATTTGACGCGGACCGCGAGCCGCTCGGACTGCGTACCAACCCGAAGCACTGGAATTTCATCGACTGGGGATATCGCGGGTCGGCGACGGTTTTTCTTGAAGGGAAGCAGGACGAGGCCGGGTTCGATCCGGCTCTTTCTCTCATGTATCTCGGGGCCTTGCGCGCCCTTTCCGACTGGGCGGGATGGATCGGGCAGGATGGCACAAAGTGGGCAGCCGATGCAGAGGAAATTGCCGGGCGCTATTTTCGTCACCTTGAGGGGTGCCTGAAGGCGAGTCCCGATTGCTGGGAGGCGCAGGGATTCCATACAACCGCGCTCGCTCTGGCGCAGAAAGTCGTTCCGGCCGCGGGCATCCCCTCGGCGGTGGCATTTTTGAAGAAGCACCTTCTGGCATGCTTTCCGAACAACCCGGCCGCTCAGCGGCATTCAGGAACGACTGTCGAGAGCGACCAACTGATCACTCCGTTTTTCCTGCATCATGTGCTGCCTGTCCTGATCGAGCACGGCGAGATGGATTTTGTTCTTGGTCAGATCCGATCCTGCTGGGGTTGGGCGTTGGACTGCGGTCTCACCACATGGCCGGAGGTTTTTGATATCCGGTGGAGCCACTGCCACCAGTGGTCCGGGTGTCCCACATGGATCCTCTCCCGCTACGCGCTCGGGCTGCACCCTCGGTATGATCTCGGCTGCGACGTTTTTGAACTGAAAATTCATCCCGGCGATCTGATCTCAGCCTCGGGGCGCCTGCCGCTTTATGCCAGCGACGACCATGTGGAAATCGCATGGAAACGCACCGGGCCGGCAACCATCTCCTATACCCTTCGATCCCAGCGTCCGGTTCGCCTTCTGTTGCCCAACGGGACGCGGATCGAAACCGGCGGTGAGTGGACGGCTGAGCTGGCAGTCTGCAAAAGTGGTTCCGCCATTCCGGCCGGCGAAGCCGAATCCGTCCGTGCCTGAGCCCAACGCAGTTTTACACATCCTATGAATCCATTATTAATCCGTGCCTTCCTGTTCGATCTCGACGGGGTTGTTGTATTCACCGACCGCTACCATGAAATGGGATGGCGGAAACTTGCCGAAGCTGAAGGCTGGGATTTTCCTCAGAAGCTGGCCCATTCCCTGCGCGGGATCTCGCGGACGGACAGTGTGGACATTATCCTTGCCCACAACAAATTGGAAAAATCCCCGGAGGAGAAGGAGGCGTTCGCTACGCGAAAAAATGCGATCTATGTGGACGCCATCCGCAATATCAGCGAAGCGGATGTTGTCCCCGGTGCCGTCGACTTCATCCGGGAAGCCCGCGCGGCAGGCATCCATACCGCGTTGTGTTCCGCAAGCAAGAATGCCGTGGGCGTGCTCGAGGCGCTCGGGATCAGCGATCTGTTCGATGCGGTCGTGACCGGCGCCGACATTCACCGTTCCAAGCCGGATCCGGAAATCTTTTTGCTCGGCGCGGAGCGTTTGGGAATCCCTGCCTTCCATTGCATGGTTTTCGAGGATGCGGTTTCCGGTGTTGAAGCCGCTCATCGGGCCGGGATGAAATGTGTCGGCGTGGGAACCTCGGAGGGACTTCCCAATGCAGCCGAAGTGATCCCCGACTTCACCTCGGTGAACCTGCTTTCCCTTTTGGAGACAGGCCGTCTTCATCGTCCGGAGCCCGAGCCATGGGGGATCAGCCAGACCGCGCTCCGCGAGCGCAGGAGCCAATACTGGGAATCGATTTTTGCTTTGAGCAACGGCGTCATCGGCGTGAGGGGAGCACTTGAGGAGACCGCCTGGCCGGGGCACACCTACGCTGCCACATTTGTGAACGGGGTGTTCGGCCGCAAACCCTACGAGCACCTCTGGAAGCTGCCCGGTTTCGCCGAAGGACTGGAGTTGATGCTCAACGTGGCGGAGTGGACCCGTGTCGATCTGGAGGTTGATGGCGTGAAATTCGCGCCCGATGCTGCCGGGATATCGGGTCATCGCCGCCATTTGGATTTCGAGCGCGGCTGTCTGGTCCGCGAGTTTGTGTGGGCGCCCGCCGGATCTCCGAAGGTCCGCGTTCGGACCAACCGACTTGTCAGCATGACCCGCAGCCACTGCGCGGCGCTGAGTTACGAGGTCGAGGCGCTGGAAGATTGCAAAGTGCATCTCTCCGCCTCCACGATCATTCCCACCGGTCACTGGCATTTGCCGGGCGAACCGATTCTGGTGGAAAAAATCGGGGAGTCCGCAGGTTGCGACACGTTCCTTCTGAACCCGGCCGACGGTCCTCACGCCGTCGCGATTGCAGCCGCGACACGCTTCGTCGGATCCGGCAGCCGCGATCGTCTTGCGGGAGAGCGCTCGGTCAAGCATGAGGCGACGGTCCGCCTGGCTAAGGGTGAGGTGTTCCGCCTCGAAAAAAATGTCGCCTTCCTTTCCACCATCGACCTCGCGAATGACGTCATCATCGGCAAGGCATCCGAATTGGCTGTTGCCGATGCCGCAGGCGGGTTTGCCGCGCTCGAAATGGAACAGGCCGCCTGGTGGAAGGCATGGTGGCCGCTTCACGATATCCGCATCGAGAGAAACCCCGCCGACCAGCAGGCGATCCGGTTCAACCTGTTCCAGCTCCGGCAGAGCTTCCCGTGCCATCCGAAGCTCAGCATCGGCGCGAACTTCCTCACCGGGGACAAATACTGCGGGCATGTCTTCTGGGACACGGAGATGTATATTTCTCCGCCGGCGCTTTACAGCGAGCCGCAGATCGTGCAGCCGCTGCTCGACTACCGCTACCATTTGCTCGACAAGGCAAGGAAGAGGGCTCGCGAGGTCGGCAACAAGGGCGCTCTCTACGCATGGAATACGATCAGCGGCGATGAATGCGCCACCGTTTTCGAGGCCTCGACCGCGGAATACCACCTTGTCACCGCGGTGGCCTGGGCGATCCGCCGTTATGTCGAGCAGACAGGCGATACCGCATGGCTGTGGGCGCGCGGTGCCGAGATTCTCTTTGAGACTGCGCGCTTCCTCGAAGATCTTGGTGGATACGTTCCGCTGCGGGACGGAAAATTCTGCATCAATGCAGTCTGCGGGCCCGACGAATACGCCTGCGGGGTCAACAACAACTGCTACACGAACGTGATGGCCCAGTGGCACCTCCGCTATGCGGCGCAAATTTTTGACCGGATGGAAAAGGAGGCTCCCGAGGCATTCAAGACGCTCTGCGCCCGTTGCGGGTTCACGCGGGACGAACGCGATGCCTGGCAGCGTGCCGGGGACGCGATGTATATTCCGTTCCGCGAGGATCTCGGCATCCATGCGCAGGACGACGGGTTTTTGAATCTCAGCCCGGTGGACATGTCGGAGATTCCGATGCACACCGACATCCGGGAGAAAAAGCACCCGCTCATGCTGTGGCGCACGCAGGTCTGCAAGCAGGCCGACACGGTCCTCATGCTGTTCGTCCATGGCGACCAGTTCAGCAGGGAGGTGAAGGAGGCGGATTACAACTTCTACGAACCGCGCACCAACCACGGATCATCGCTCTCGGCATGCATCCACACAATTATTGCGGCGGAGCTTGGGCGCATGGAGGAAGCCTACCAGTTCTTCCATCTCAGCGCTTGCATGGACATCAACGATTTCAAGAGCAATGTGGCCGGGGGCCTTCATTCCGCCTGCATGGGCGGGACATGGATGGCGGTCGTCAACGGGTTCGGAGGCATGCGGGATTATGACCGTGGGCTCGAATTCTCCCCGCGCCTGCCATCGGCTTGGAAAGAATGTGCGTTCCACGTCTGGTGGCGGGGACAGGGGATCGAGGTGACCATGATGCCGGACAAGACCCGTTACGTCCTCATTGAAGGGGGCAGCGTGGAATTCCTTCACCATGGCACTCCGGTTCACCTGACCCGTAAGCAACCGGAGAAGACTCTTTAAGCCAACCGTCAGTTTCCATCGCCGGGACGTCCGGCGGGGCTGGTTTTTCCGTCTCATGGCGGGCTGGTCCTGCTGGCACGTCTGTGTTTAACATTCATCTCACCATACCCCCGTAATGAAACTTCACACCCTTGGATTCATCTTCTGCGCCCTTGCGCTTTCGGTCATTCCGTCTTCCGCCGCAACCGACAAGCCGAACATTGTCCTGATCGTGGCCGACGATCTCGGATATGCCGATCTCGGCATTCAGGGCTGCAAGGATATTGCGACTCCGCACATGGATTCGATCGCGGCGGATGGGGTTCGTTTCACAGATGCTTATGTCACCGCGCCGGTTTGTGCGCCCTCGCGCGCCGGCCTGCTCACCGGGCGCTGGCAGGACCGCTTTGGGTTCGAGGGCAATCCGGAGCCGGGTGCCACATGGGGCCTGCCGCTCACAGAAAAGACGATTGCCGAGCGGCTCAAGCCCCTGGGTTACGCAACCGGCATCTTCGGCAAATGGCACCAAGGTGAGACGCCTGAATTCCGTCCAAACAAGCGCGGATTCGACGAGTTCTTCGGGTTCCTCTCCGGCATGCATTCTTACTTCGAGGGAAACGATCCCAAGTGGGGGCCGATCTTCCGCGGCAACGAGCCTGTTCAGTTGGACAAATACCTGACCCAGGCGATCGCGGAGGAGAGTGTAGGCTTCATCGACCGACATAAGGGGCATCCGTTTTTCCTCTACGCCGCCTTCAATGCCCCGCACACACCTATGGAGGCACCGCAATCGTATCTTGACGAGGTCGCCGGGATTCAGGATCCCGCGCGGCGGAAGTATGCCGCGATGGTTCGGGCTTTGGATGACGGAGTGGGCACAATTCTGGAGGCGATCAGGAAAAACGGCCTTGAGGGCAACACTCTGCTCATCTTTCTCAGCGACAACGGAGGTCCCATTCTGGAGGGAGCGGCCGTCAACGGCTCCAGCAACGCTCCTCTGCGCGGAGGAAAAGCCGAGGTTTGGGAAGGTGGAATCAGGGTTCCGTTTTTTGTGCGCTGGCCCGGACATTTGTCCCCGGGCAAGGTGCTGGATGATCCGGTCATCAGCCTGGATATTCTACCGACCGCCCTCGCTCTGGCGGGTGGGCCGAGGGATCCCGGGCTCGACGGGGCGGACATTTTTCCGTGGCTCGAAGGCAAAGCCTCCGCCCCGGCCCGCACGACGTTCTTTTGGAAATTCTACGCCCAGGTTGCCGTGCGTGACGGGGATTCCAAACTCGTCCGGCCGAATGCCGGAAAACCCATGGAACTCTACGACCTGAAAAACGACGTCTCCGAGTCCAGAAATCTTGCCGATGGCGACCAGGACCGCGTGAAGTCACTGAAAAAGAAATTCGATGACTGGAACAGCGGCAACGGGAAACCTCTGAATACCCGATAGCGTTCTTGTCAGACGGGAAGATCAGCAGCGATCGGGGGAACGAGTTCATCCTCCTCCTGCGCGTGGTGGGCCGCGCGAAACTCGCTGGCGCTCATCTTGAGATTTTCTGAAAACGCACGGCTGAATGTGATCAGGCTGGAAAACCCGCATTCCCTCGCGATTTTCCCCACCGACTTCTCGGTCGTGGTGAGCAGGCTTTTCGCGTGGTCGAGGCGGACCCGCATCAACTCGCGGGCGATCGGCCGCCCGACCTGCTGGATGAACAGCTTGTAAAGGCTTGATCTGGAAATCGGCACCGAGGAGACCAGTTTTTCCACGCACAGGGGCTCGGCATAATTGTCCCAGATCTTTCTCAGCACGATCAGAACATGAGGGTCTGAGACCGCCAAAAAGTTGGTGGACTCCCGGAGGACGACCGCCTTCGGGGGGACCCTGATGGGAGTCACCCGCGGTGCGCCTCCCTGCAGCAACCGGTCGAGCTCCTGGGCTGCACGATAGGAGTGTCCCGTCAGATCTGCGTCGATGCTGGAAAGGGTCACCGGCAAAAATTCGCAAGTCAGGGTCATGTTTCCCAACCCGAGCAGGGCGACTTCCTCCGGCACATGAAGTCCGGCATCGACAGCTGCATTGAGGATGATCGCCATCGTGTCATCATTTTGACACATGACGGCAACCGGCCTGGGGAGTGAGGAGAGAGTGGTTTTTGCCCAATTGTGAACCGAGCGGTAATTCACCTCGTGTTCGGATTGCGCCTGGTTCCAATGATAAAGATGGCACGTTCTTCCGGCTGCCTCGACCGTCTGGATGAACCCGGCGGACACCTCTTGTTCAAGCCGGCTGTTCTGAATGAAAAAGAATGCGAAATGTTTGTGGTTTCTTTCCAAAAAGTGCGCGGCTCCGATGGCACCTGCCCGGTGGTTGTCCGACAAAACCTGTGGAAATTCCGAAAAATGCCCACCCATGTCGACCGTGGGAAGCCTCAGCGAACGGACAAATGAGCGCGTCGTCGGACGTTCCATCAAGCCGATCACGCCGTCTCCCTCCCAACCTTCGGGGATCTGGTGGGTGCGAGCCATGTGGGTGTTTAAAACCCAATCCCGTTCTCTCGCATAGGCGGCAATCCCCCTGTGCAACTCGGAATCATACCAGTCCAAAGCCATGAGAACGCTTATTCTTTTCACAGGAAGCATGTTACTGACTTCTGGACGAATTGTAAAGTCTCCGTGTTTCAAAAAGAAGACATGACAATTTCTTTACGAAACAGATCTGGCAGAGTCATCTACGAGAAATGAATCCGGATCAGAACCATGGGCAGGCAGCACGGAGGGATACGATGATTGCGCCATTGATAGCCTGCTTGCTTTCTGTGTGCGCCATTGGTGCAGGTTTATATTTTCTGCATAGCGGATGGGCGGCGATCCTCCTTTATCACAGCGTCTTGCTTTGCTCACTGATCATCGGGAAGCGGGCAGAGAAACCAGGGATCATTCTGCGCGGTTTCCATATGGGAGCGGTCATCGGGCTGGTTTCGCTGTCGCTCGGGATGGGGTGGATGTTTTATGAATTCATCCAGCACCTGGATCCTCACGGTAGTTATGTTCTCAAGCAATTTTCCCGTGCCGGGCTCACGGGGATGATTCCCTTTCTTGTTTACTCCTCGACCATCAATCCTGTTCTCGAGGAATTTTACTGGAGGCAGAATTTTGCGAGCCCCGGCGGCTGGATGAACGATGTCTTTTACGCCCTGCTGCACACCCCGATGTTTCTATATTTCGGAAGACTGACTCCGGTTCAAGCGATACTCCCTGTGCTGGGGCTTGTTCTGGCAGGTGCGCTTTGGCGCGCTGTCGCCAGAAAGGTCGATGGCCTTGCCTCTTCAATCATCGGCCACGGCTCAGGCGATTTTGCGATGCTCCTCGCGATCGTTCTGATCGTGAAATAACCGGGCGTGTTGATGTCTCAACGGGCGGTCTTGAGGGCTGCCCGGAGAATTTCCGCCGGGTGGAGCGCCTTGCGCCCGGTTCCATCGTGAATCTGGTGCCGGCAGCTTGTCCCGGGCGCTGCGACGATTGAGTCCGCAGTCTGGTTCCTCACGGCGGGGAAGAGGACCAGTTCCCCGATTTTCATCGAGATGTCGTAGTGCTCGCTCTCATATCCGAACGATCCCGCCATGCCGCAGCAGCCGGACGGGATGACTTTCACAATGAAATTCTCCGGGAGTGAGAGCATGCGGACCGTCGGGTCGATGGACACGAGGGATTTTTGGTGGCAATGCCCGTGCAGGTGGATGGTTTTCGGATCGCTTGTGAAAAGACCCGAGTCGATGCGTGCGGCGGAGGCTTCGCGGCACAGGAACTCTTCGATGAGAAGGCAGTTGGCGGCCAGCGAGCGGGCGGATTCCCGCAGGGAAGGATCGACGAGGGAAGGATATTCGTCGCGGAATCCGAGGATCGCCGACGGCTCGATGCCGAGAAGCGGTTCCTTTTCCGAAACGACCGGCGCGAGGCGTCGCACGTTTTCATCGGCGAACCCCTTTGCCCGGCGCACGAGTCCCTTCGAAAACGAGGCGCGCCCGCTTTCCACATGGTCGGGAATGACCACCTCGTAGCCGAGGAGTTCGAGCAGTTCGACGGTCGCGATGCCGGCATCCAGGTCGTTGTAATTTGTGAACTCGTCGCAGAAGAGATGCACGCGGCCGTTCAGGTTTTTCAGCGGCCGGAGCGGCTTATGGTTTCTGAACCAGCTCCGCAATGTCTGCCGGTTGATTTTTGGCAGCGTGCGGTCCAGGTGGAATCCCACGAGCCGGTTGAACAGTTTCCGGATCCATGCGGTTTGGAACATCGCATTGTAAATTCCCGGGAAGATCGAGGCGAGGCGGGCGGCGTCCGAAAATCCCGCGACGATCCGGGAGCGGAGGGGAATCCCGTGGGCGTCGTGGTAATGCTGGAGGAATTCCGCCTTGAGCTTGGCGATGTCCACGCTCGACGGGCATTCGCTTTTGCACGCCTTGCACGACAGGCAGAGGTCCATCACTTCCTTGACCTCGGCACTGTCAAAGGGGTTCGCCGCGTCTGTGGGATGGTAGAGCGTGTGGCGGAGGATGTTCGCCCGCGCGCGCGTCGTGTGCTTTTCCTCGCGTGTCGCCATGTAGCTCGGACACATCGTCCCGCCGGCGAGGTGGGATTTCCGGCAGTCGCCGGACCCGTTGCACTTCTCGGCGGCCCGGACGACTCCCGCCTCATCGCTGAAATCAAAGACCGTCGTGTATTCCGGCGTCGGATGTCCGGGAACGTGGCGCAGGTGGGTGTCCATCGGCGGCGTGTCCACGATCTTTCCCGGATTGAAGAGATTGAGTGGATCGAAGGCGGCCTTGACCTGCTTCATGAGGTCGTAGCATTCGAGGCCGACCATCAGGGGGATGAACTCGCCTCTCAGGCGGCCGTCGCCGTGCTCGCCGCTCAGCGAGCCGCGGTATTTTTTCACGAGATGCGCAATATCCGTGGCGACACCGCGGAACGTCTTCAGTCCCTGTTCGGTTTTCAGATCGAAAAGCGGACGGGTGTGGATCTCTCCGGAGCCCGCATGCGCGTAATACACGCAGCCGATTCCGTATTTCGTTTTCAGGATCGCGTCGAATTCCGCGATGTAGGCTGGGAGATCATGGACGTCCACCGCCGTGTCCTCGACGACCTCTCGCGGCTTGGCGTCTCCAACCACATTGCTCATCAGCCCCTGTCCCGCGCGCCGCAGCTCCCAGACCTTGTTGCCTTCATCCCCGAGTAGCACGGGTGCCGCATAGCCGAAGCCGGCCGCCTTCCAGTCTTCCTGAAGCCCGCTGACTGCGGCCGAGACGTCTGCGTCATGGTCCCGACGAAGCTCCACAACCAGCACGGCTCCTGGATCTCCGACGACAAATGACCGGTTTCTTTCCTGCGCGAGATTCGCCTTCGTACATTCGAGGATGTGACGGTCGATCAGCTCGCAGGCGGAGGGGGCGAACTGCAATGCGATCAGGTTCGCCCGCAGGGCTTCGTCCACCGAGTGGAAATGCCCGCAGACGAGCGCGACGCAGGGCGGGGGGAGGGGATCGCAGAGAAGATCGAACTCCACTCCGAAAAACAGCGTGCCTTCGGATCCCGCGATCAGCTTGCAGAAATTGAAATCCCGTCCCGAAGCGGGATCGAAGGCTGTCGCGTCCATCAGCAGGTCGAGGGCATAACCGGTGTTGCGGCGCGGAATCGATTTGAGCGGGAAATTTTCAGTAATCAGCCGGCGGTTTTCCGGATTGCCGAGCATTTCTCTCACCGACCGGTAAACGTTTCCTTCCAGCGAGTCGGACCCGCTGCATTTTTTTTGAAATTCCACTGGGGACAGCGGCTGAAGAACGCCCTCGCTTCCGTCGCTAAAAAAACCGCGCGCCGAGACCAGATGATCCCTCGTGCTTCCGTATACGATCGAGTTGGAGCCGCACGAATTGTTGCCGACCATCCCGCCGATCATCGCGCGGTTCGCGGTCGAGGTCTCGGGTCCGAAGACGAGCCCGTATTTTGCGAGCTCGAAGTTCAGCTCGTTGCGGACGACTCCCGGCTGGACCCTTACCCGTCTGGTTTCCCGGTTGATCTCAAGAATTTCGTTAAAATGGCGGAGGTCGACGACGAGACCGCTTCCCACGACCTGCCCGGCCAGCGAGGTGCCGGCCGTGCGGGGAATGATCCCGCCGCCGTGTTTGTTTGCGAAGAGGATGATTTCCCTCACGTCCGCCTCGGTTTTCGGGAAGGCCACTGCCGCCGGCATCTCCTGGTATTCGGAGGCGTCGGTGGCGTAAAGCTTCCGCATCATGTCGCCGGTGAAAATTTCCCCGGAGATGCGGAGCTGGTCGAAGGGAAGCGTGGACATAGGATCGTTTTCGGAATGAGTCGGCCATTCTCTTCGCTGAAAACGGAAAACGGAATACTGAAAACTTCTACCGATAGCTCATCTTGTTCGTGGTGAGCTGGAGGTCCTGCTGGAGCGTCCGCTGCGGGCGGATGCCGCTCTTCTGGAGGATACCGTGATAAACCTTCACCGCCTCCACCGGCGTGATTTCCCCTTCCACAATTCGGCGCAGCAGTTCGATGAAAGCGAGCGGATGCTCGGAAAGGTTGATCTTCCGTCCGAAGAGGGCCACCCGGGCGCCGTGCTTCCGGGCGTCATGGATGAGTTGGAACGCGTCCAGCGTGGTTCCAGAGCTTCCCCCGAGGATGCCGACAATCAGCTTGGGATCGTAGGCGACCAACTCCTCAAGCGGTCCGGGACCATTGTAGGGAATCTTCAGAAAAATCGGCCGTCCCGCCGATGTGACTCCGGCGAGCGTGCGGATGATGTGGTCGTTCAGGAAGCCGGCCACCTTCTTGTCGGGAATCCCCGGATTCACATTCGGGTTGAACACCTCGAGGAAATACCGGAACCGCTTGCGCTCGGCCTCGAGCCGGAAATCATGGAAGTCGGTCAGCGCCTTGTAGTCCCAATCAATGTTGTTCGTGAAGGTGATTGAGTAGAGCCCCAGATCGGCTCCGGGGAACGGCTGGGTGCAATCCTCGGTGATCTTGCCGTATTTGATGTGGCAGATATTAGCGGTCCGGAACGAGCGCGAGGGATAATCGGTCGGATATTTTCCTCCGCGGACCGCCCACACATCCGAGGTGTCGTTCGCCCTTGCCGCCGGCGTGATAGCGGAATTTGCAAAGAGATTCTCCTGCATCGCCAGCCGCTCGAGGTTTGAGGCGGATAGCAGGACGATGTCCACGATATCCTGCCGGATCACCCCGCGGATCTGGTCGAGATACTGGTCGAGCGTCTTCCAGCATCCCTCGGATTCATTGTAGCCGTGCCTGCAGGCACCCGTCTGGGGGCCGGGAGCGGTGATGCCGAATGCCATGTCGGCGTCCTTCGCATCGGCGATGATGAAATCCTTCGCCCCGGATGGATTGTTGAGAATATTCGCGATTTTCTGGTCGAGTCGTTTCATGGATGATGAATTTTCAGGCCGCTTCTTCGGAATGGCGGCTTTTTGTCGGTGTAAAATTCGTCGAACTCGTCCCACCGGGCGAAAGAGACAAGGTTGGTTTGAGACCATTTCGAGGCGTCTGCGAGCAAAACTTTCCTGCGGCTTCGGGCGAGCCACTCGCGCTTCACTGCAGTCTCAAGCAGTTCCGTGGTCCCGACGCCGTCCTCCGCGTGGAGTCCGGATGCCCCGATCAGGGCCACATCCGCCCGCAGGCGGTTGAGAGCGGAGAGTGCCAGGTCTCCAACCAGGGCGCCGCTGACATTCCGCATTTCGCCGCCCAGCACGATCAGGCGAGCGCGGAACTGCTCGTGGCTGGCAATCAATGGCAGGGAATTTGTGATGATTGTCAGGTCGGTTCGGCCTCTCAGAAGGCGGCCCGCTTCCAAGCAAGTCGTCCCGCTGTCGATAAAAACCGTTGACCGCTGGTCGATGCTTGCCGCCACGGATTCCGCAATCACACGCTTTGGTTTGACCGACATTGCCGCCTTTTGCCAGAAACTCGGCTCGCCGGTCATCGCGCTCGGATGGAAGACCCCTCCATGCACGCGGACCACGCGGTCGGTCCGCCCGAGATATGTCAAATCCCGCCTCAATGTCGCCGCCGAAACTCCCAGGATATCCATCAGCGCATGCACCTCCATGCGATGGTGTCGTTCCAGAAGAGACACAATCTTTTGATGGCGTTCATGAGCGAACATGAGCGTATTAACAGTTAAAGATCATGCCCGATCAAGCGTTATCTATGTCGATTTTCCACTCCGTCTCAATCCTGACGTTGCTTTTGAGGAGGGAATTCCCTTCCTCTTTCTTCCCGCGAAAATATCGGTGAGACTTCACTATTGGAACAAACAAGATTGACGCCGCGGGGATTCCCGCCTCCGATACGCCGCATGAAATTACACATTTACCAGGTGCTCCACGTGGCCTCGATGGTTTTGATGACCTGCTTCCTGTTCCAGGCGTTCGCAAATCCCGACCCGCGGAACAAGAAGAAGAGCAGCATTCTCATCGGCACCCTGGCGCTCCTCATGCTGATCGGAGGTTTCGGCTTGGTGTCAGTTCTTCACGTGGGTATTCCATGGTGGGTCATTGTTAAGCTGGTCTGCTGGTTGGGATTGGTGGCCATGAGCGGGCTCGCCTACCGCAAGCCAGAACGCATTCCGCTTTTCACGGGCGTGGCAATCGCGCTGATCCTGATCGCCATCACCACTGTCTATTTCAGCCATTAGGGATCAGATTGTCCTGTTCTGACGCGGTCTCCGGGAGCATGAGCACGGAGCCAACAAAGAAGCCTGCGGCGCCGAGGAGAGTGAATGCAAGGGCTTCCACCGGAAAACCGGCTGATGACCGGGGGACAAATGCGAAGAGCGCTGAGAGCATGAAGGCCACGCATCCGAGCAGGTTCGAGAAGTTGAGCGTCCAGGTGAGACTTGAGGGTCGCCACGACCAATAGGAGTGGCCGGCTTCGACAAAGAACAGGTAGCCTGAAACCAGAAATAGGACCGAGCCGGCCAGATCAGGAATCCAAACGAGGAAATCCTGCCGCAGCCAGTTCAGGCCGGGGAGAATGGCATCGAACGTATTCACATTGAACAGGAGGGTCCCCGCAAACTGGAGGGCACAGGCCAGCCATCCGATTTCGTGCGGCCGCCATCCGATGAGGCGCCTCCCGCGTGGTCCGGTGCCACCCGGCTTTGCAAAGTCCGGTGCGTTGGCGGCCTGGTAGAGTTGGAGGTAGGCTGCTGACGAAAAAGGGATCGACCCGGCGAAAAATACCGCATTGACGGCGGTGGCATCCATGCGCAAGGCGTTGGCGAGTTGTGTCCAGAGTGCCAGGACGCTGCCCAACCCGAACAGAAATGACCCGATCGCAAAGATGATGCCGATCCACCAGTTCAATTTGTCCGGCATCCAGAGGCAGCGAAAAAGTCGGGGCTGCCAGGCTGGCGGAGCAGAGATCGTGAAAATCCCCTTACGGTGAGCCCGTGAAGCGAGCGTGAACCGGCCGAACCGTTCGTGATCCAGCGTGAGGCGCGTGACGAACGGCCATGGTCCGGAGGCTTCCAGCCGCCGTGCTTCCCGCAGCAGGACGTCCAGTGCACGGTTCATTCCGGGAACGGCGCGCTCAATGTCGAAAACCGGATGCTTCCTGCCCGGTCATGGCGGATGCGACCGGATGCCTCTGGAAATGTTCCAGTGCCTGTCTCATGTCCTTCAGGAGAAGAGAGGCGAGATCCCGACTCACCCCGTGGCGGACGAGGATCCGCTGGACGACGAGTGTTTCGCAGCGGGGTGGCAGCGAGTAGGCGGGAACCTGCCAGCCGCGGCAGCGGAGGCGGTCGGCAAAATCGTAGAGGCTGAATCCGGGATCCCCCTTGAGCTTCCAGCAGACCGCCGGGATGCCTTCCTCCATCCGGCCGCCATAGACGACTTCAAAGGGCCCGAGCCGGCCGATCTCTGCTGCCAGATAGTGGGCAGTGTCGTAGCACGCCGTGTGGATCTTTCTGTATCCCTCATGCCCGAGCCTGAGGAAATTGTAATACTGGCAGACGACCTGACCGCCCGGACGGGAGAAGTTCAGCGCGATGTCGCGCATGTTGCCTCCGAGGTAGTTGACCCAGAAGATGAGGTCTTCCGGAAGATCCTTCTGCTCCCGCCAGAGGACCCAGCCCACACCGAGGGGAGCGAGGCCGAACTTGTGGCCGGATGAATTGATCGACTTCACCCGGGGCAGGCGGAAATCCCACACCAGCCCGGGTGCGCAGAACGGGGCCAGGAACCCTCCGCTTGCGGCATCGACGTGGATTGGAATGTCCAGCCCGGTTCTGGCCTGGAGAGCATCGAGCGCCTCAGCGACCGCTTTGACCGGCTCATATTGGCACGTGAATGTGACTCCCAGCGTCGGGACGACGCCGATCGTGTTTTCGTCGCAACGGGAGAGAACTTCTTCCGGTGTCATGATGAGGCGCCCGTTCTCCATCGGGATCTCTCGGTGTTCGATGTCCCAGTAGCGTGTGAACTTGTGCCAGCAGACCTGAACCGGCCCGGTGACGAGGTTCGGGCGTCCCGGCGCTTTGCCCGCCGCTTTGGCTTTTGCCTCCCAGCGGCGTTTCATGCCCATGCCGCCAAGCATCACGGCCTCGCTTGAACCTGTGGTCGAACACCCCACGCCATCCGGCCGGGCCGGTGAATTCCAGAGGTCGGCCAGCATCCGCACGCAGCGCGCCTCGATCTCGGCCGTCTGCGGATACTCGTCCTTGTCGATCATGTTTTTGTCGAGGCACTCATCCATGAGCCGGTGGATCTCCGGCTCCTCCCACGTCTGGCAGAACGTCGCGAGGTTCTGCCGTGAGTTGCCGTCGAGCATCAGTTCATCGTGAACAGCCTCGTAGGCGTGGCGGGCGGGACGTTCCGACTGCGGAAACGCATCCGCCTCGGCCGCGCGTCCCATGTCGGCAGAGCCGTAAATCTCGTCGTCGGATGGCAGAACACTGTGCTCGGATTTGGACATGGTGGCGGTTTGAGCGGCCAGCCTAGCGGGGGCGCACTGCGTCCGCGAGCATTTCCCGCCGGCCTGCGCGACATGTCGGAATTTGTCAGATTTTCTGAAGCCGGGATCACGGCGTGAAGATTTTTAGCCGTGATCGCAAGCCTCAAGTGACAGTGTATCGTGGTCGTGTGCCTCCAGGGGGCGAGTTGCCAGATGTCCGGCAGATAATGTCAGTATGCAAGGCTGACGCTTTTCCCGCCATGGACGACAAGGGGGCGCCCATGCCTTGTCTCCATTATTGCCTGCCAGAGGAAAGGAATCCGGCCGCAAGCCTGCTTGTCGGTTTCTACATTTGACTGATGGGCTGGTGTAAACTTCTCGCCATCGAGCCTGCCCGGCAGCAGGGTCGATGAAATGGTGAAAACTTTTGAGGAACTCGATTTCCGCAGCACCCCGCTTGGAGAACTCGTCCTGCGAAGACGAAAGATCCCCATGCTGGAGAACGAGGTTGTCTATGAGATCATCCTTAACGGGGAGTTCCTGATGAGCAGTCTTTTCCATGCGGTGGAAGACGCTCTGGCCGATCTGGGGCTGGCGGTGGCCCCGCCAGGTCCTCTGGATGTGGTGGTCGGAGGTCTGGGACTTGGCTACACGGCAGTCGCTGCGCTGAAGCACCAAACCGTGAGGTCTTTGATCATTGTTGATTTTCTTGAGCCGGTCATCCGTTGGCACCAGGCCGGGTTGGCTCCGTTGGGGAGCAGTATTTCGTCTGATCCTCGCACCCGATTCATCGAAGGAGACTTTTTCGTCATGGCTTCCCATCCCGAAACGGGCTTCGACGCAGTCGAGCCGGGGCGGAAGTTTCATGCCATCCTGCTGGACATCGACCATACCCCGAAGCACTGGCTGAACGACAGGCATGCGTCATTTTACACCCTGGAGGGATTGAAAAGCCTCCGGCGGCAGCTGGTTCCGGGAGGGGTATTTGCCCTGTGGTCCGACGAGCCGCCGGACAGCGGGTTCTGCTCGACTCTGGAAGGTGTCTTCCAGAGCGTTCATGCCCATACGGTGAGTTTTCCGAATCCAATCCGTGGTGGAGAATCCTCCGGCACCGTCTATGTGGCTGTTTGCTAAAAATCAGCACTAAAAACAAGGCTGACAGACTTTAAAAAGCGAGGTTTCAGCGTTGAATATACTCCCTGGCCTTGAGGAGGAGGACCGGGATCTCCACGAGGTGGCGGACTTTGTCGGCGGTGCTGCCGTGGATCAGGTCGGCGACGAGACGGTGTCCGTGCGTGGCCATCGCGATGAGGTCGATCGTGTGGGATTTGGCGAATTTGACGATCTCGGTCGAGGGCTCTCCCATGGCGAGGATGCTTTCCACCTCGAATCCCTCTTTCCTGAGTTCTTCTGCGAGGCGTTCGAGGTAGGAGCGGTCCTCCTGAATCTCCTCACCTTCCGCCAGTTTGAGTTGCTCGAAATTTCTGGCCACCCATCCGTTGGCGACGTGCAGGAGGAGAAACCTTGCGCCGGTGAGCCTGGCGAGCGGTTTGATATGCTCGAGGATCGTCTGGTCCGCCGGGCTGTTTTCCACAGGGATCAGGATGGTGTGATACATGGGGGTTATTCGATGGGGAGTCCGATGGCGTAGTAGAAGGCCCGGCGGATGGGTTCCGGTGCGAAGGAGTCGAAAAGGAGCTTCACGTTGAGAGTAATGATAATGAGGGTGGTCGTCCATCCCAGGATCGTGATCCAGAGCGGGTTGACGAATTCCCCCATCTTCGCCTTTTCGCAGGTGAAGCGCATGAGCGGCCAGACGGCGAATCCGAGCTGCATGCTCAGAACGACCTGGCTGGCCACGAGGAGGTCGGTCGTCTTGCTCTCGCCGAAAAACCCGATGATGCAGACCGCCGGAATGATCGCGATGCCTCGGGTGATCAAACGTCGCAGCCAAGGGGTGATGCGGAAATTCAAAAATCCCTCCATGACAATCTGTCCGGCGAGGGTGCCGGTGAGCGTGGAATTCTGCCCGGAGGCGAGCAGAGCCACCGCAAACAACGTGCTCGCCACGCCGACCCCGAGGGTCGGACTCAGCAGCTTGTAGGCATCCTGAATCTCGGCCACGTCCTGATGTCCGGACCAATGAAATGCGGCTGCTGCGAGGACGAGGATGGCGGCGTTGATGAAGAGCGCAAACATCAATGCGGCGGAGGAATCGATCGTCGCGAATTTGATCGCTTCGCGCCGGCCTTCCGGCGTCCGCTCGAACATGCGCGTCTGCACGATTGAGGAATGGAGATACAGGTTGTGGGGCATGACGGTCGCGCCCAGGATGCCGATGCTGACGTAGAGCATTCCGTGGTTCGTGAGAATCTCCGCGCTTGGAACGAAGCCGAGCATCACCCCCGCAATGCTGGGCTTCGCGAACAGAAGCTCTGCTGCGAAACAGGTTCCGATCGTGACGATCAGCGTGATCACAATGGCCTCAACATAACGGAACCCTTTGTTTTGGAGATAAAGAACCGCCAGAACGTCCAGACAGGTGATGACGCATCCCCAGACGAGCGGAATCCCGAAAAGAAGTTGGAGCGCTATCGCCGACCCCACCACTTCGGCCAGATCGCAGGCGGAGATTGCCAGTTCGCAGAGCACCCAAAGGAACCACACCACCGGCTTCGGATAGTGGTCCCGGCAGGCTTGGGCGAGGTCCCTCCCGGTGGCCACTCCCAGTTTCACGCACAGATGCTGGAGCAGGATCGCCATCAGGTTGGAGATCAGGATGACCGAGAGGAGCGTGTAGCCGAACTGTGCGCCGCCAGCGAGATCCGTCGCCCAGTTGCCGGGATCCATGTAGCCCACCGCCACAAGAAATCCCGGACCGGCAAAGGCCAGCATCTTCCGCCAGAACGACACCTTCCCCGGCACAAAAATCGTGCGGTGCACCTCGGGCAGGCTGACTTCAGCAACCTGCCGCTTCCAGCCATCCATGTCATCTGCTGTTTCCTGCATCTCGGACTTCATGAATGTGTGTTTGGCATTTTCCGCAAATGTAGCATAAGCTACAATATGAGGCCCACGCTAAACTCTGCAGTGGAAGGTTGTCAATGGGTAATGTTTGGGGAAGACTCGGGCCGATGCTTTTGAAGAAACACAAGCCGGTTGGAGCCGCAGCCCGTGCCGGCGGCAAAGGTTCGGAGACGGCGACGTATCAGCAATTGACCCGCCTCCAGCATGCCCAGGAGCGTGCGCAGGATTATGTGGAGGCGATTGCGGACCTGATTGCCCTGCGCGGCGAGGCCCGCGCGACCGATCTGGCCAAATCGCTCGGGGTGACGCACGTCACGGTGATCCGGACGGTCCAGCGGCTGCAGCGCGAGGGACTCGTGAGCACAGAGCCCTACCGGTCGATCTTTCTCACCGATTCCGGGCGGCGACTGGCCGGCAAGGCGAGGGCTCGCCACGAAAAGGTGGTCGCATTTTTGGAAGCCCTGGGAGTCTCGCCGTCCGCCGCCCGCGCGGATGCGGAGGGGATCGAGCACCACGTGGGCTCGGAGACACTGGCCGCCATGGAGAAATATTTGTCCGCGACGGAGCGAACTCCGAAGCTTCCTACTTCAAGCTCCGGTGCTGGCATCCGACCCAGGCGGCAAACAAGCCGATAATGACGTGTGAGCAAAGGACCCAGACGCAGAGCGATGCGGGGGAGAGCGCGGTCTGGACGACCATTTGGACGATGTCGTAGTAGCGCTCGCCTTTGAGTGTCTGAAGAACTCCGGACCAGCTCCAGTAAGCGGCGATGAACGGCCGGACGAGGCTGCCGAGGAAGTCCGGCAGGGCCAGAACGGCCCCGGAGAGCGGAAGCTGGAAACCGACGAGGTAAATTGAGACAAGCGACGCCTGCTCTGCGGAGTTCAGAAAGCTGGAGACGGCCAGGCAGACCGATGTCATTGCCGCATTGACAAGGGTTAGAAACACGAGTTGCGGTCCGAGTTCACCCGGGAACCCGCAGACGTAATGCACGAAGAGTCCCATCCAAAGCGATTGGGCGAGCACAAGAAAACCAAGGAAAACCGCCTTTCCCGCCACGTAGCTCAGCGGGCTCAATCCGGAGAGCTTTTCTTTCTCGAAGATCAGTCGCTCGGATGCGATCTCCCGGCCCGAATTGTTGGCCCCCATGAGGGTCAGGAGAACGACCTGGAACATGACGATTCCGGAGACCAGGCTGCCGACTTTGCTGGACTGGATCAGGAACTCTTTCGCCTCGACGAGCTGCTGCACGACATCGAGCCCGAGTCCCATGCTCAGGTTCTTGACCGCGGGAAGTCCGTTCCAGGCGAAGATCGCCACGAGGACCGGAAAGCCGAAGATCAGCCCCAGCTGGAGGGCAAGCTGTGCCTTCGCGCGGAAAAAGATTTTGAGGCGGCGGGAGAGGAGAGTGAAGAACTGGCTGATCGGGCCCGGCACCGGAAGGGTGGAGGAGGGGATCGTCTCGTGGGTCGGGGATTCGATGGGTTCCTCCTCCTTGGGAGCCGCGCTGTCAAAGCTGACCGGGCTCACCATGTCGAGACCTCCGCGGGTCTCCAAGAAGGCATGCCGGTGTTTTTTCCACGATTGAGCCCACTCCTTCGTGCTCCGCCGTCCCAGTTGCGAGTAGAGATCACGGGCATCCTCCGTGCGGAAGTAATGGGTGAGAAACTGGGAGGGACCGTGATACGCGACGACGCCCTCGTGAAGAACGAGAACCGAATCGTAGAGTTCCAGATGGCGCAGGCTGTGGGTCACGGAAAGCACGACACGGCCTTCGGTCCGGCTGAGCCCGTGCAGGAGGCGGACGATTTCGTCTTCGGATTGCGGGTCAAGGCCGCTTGTCACCTCGTCGCAAAGCAGCATCGCCGGCTTGCTCACCAGCTCCATCGCGAGCGCAAGCCTTCGCTTTTGACCACCGGAGAGCACACTCACGAGCTGGTTGTGGACTTCGGCCATTCCGACTTCCTCCAGAATTCCCTCGACCGCTTCCTCCAGTGCCGATGCGTGCATTCCGCGGACCCGGAGGCGCATCGCATACCCGACGCACTCGCGCACGGTCAATTCCTCGTGGGCGATGCTGAACTGGGGGACATAACCGATCTCCGACGGGGAAAAGTCCTCCTCCGTGACATTTCTGCCGTTCCAGAAAATCGTCCCCTCCTCGTCGCCGGGGGCGATGCCGGTGATCACCTTGAGGAGTGTGCTTTTTCCGCAGCCGGAGGATCCTATGATCGCGCCGAAATGCCCTCTGGGAAAGGAGGCGTTGATATCCGAGAGCAAGGGGCGGACATCGTCCCCGCTGCCGATAAACAATGTGACATCTTTAAGCTCGAGCACTCGGGGCAGCATGCAAAGCCCCCGCGGAATTGACAACGCAAATCGCACCCATGGCTCCGGACGGGTGGGAATGGTGTTTGAAGTGACGGCGGGTTCCTGAGAGCCTAAACTGACAAACCATGAGCAAACCGCGTTTGAGTTTCTGGGCGATCTGGAACATGAGTTTCGG
>QYQL01000178.1 GCA_007280915.1 Verrucomicrobiaceae bacterium
CCCCCGGACCCTCCGGCACCCCCGACTTCATCCCGCTTCCGGGCGAAGGAGCCAAACACCAACCAGCGAAGCCCTCTCCAACTCCGGAGCCACCCCCGCAGTCAGCCACCCCCGCAGTCAGCCCGGCGCAAATCCCGCAGGGAAAAACTCCGGAGGGACGGACCTTGGACGCTCCAATTCTTGTTGAAAAATCCGGCCTTGAAAAAGATCAGGGCGAGGAACCGGCGCCCAAATCGCAATTCGGCGGTTTTTTCAAACGCTACCGCTACCTCACCCCGGCGGTCCGGCGCGCCATCGACAACGCCCGCGTCCAGAAGGGCCGCTGGAAATACATCATCGTCCACAACAGCGGCACCCGACAGGGAAATGCCAGAATTTTCGACGTCTATCACCGCCGGGTCCGGAAAATGCAGAACGGACTCGCCTACCACTTCGTCATTGGAAATGGAAATTCCTCCGGAAACGGCGAAATCGAAATCGGCAACCGTTGGACCCGACAGATCAATGGCGGTCACGTCGCCAGCGACTACCTGAACAATATCGCCCTCGGCATCTGCCTCGTCGGCGATCTCAACCGCGACCAGCCGACCAAGGAACAACTCGCCGCGCTGGATGAACTCATCACCTACCTCCGCTCCCGCGTCGGAAAAATCAAGGGCAAGCAGGCAATCGTCCAAGGTCACAAGGAAATCAACCCGAAGCCGACCGACTGCCCAGGCGACCGGTTCCCGCTTGGCTGGTTGCACCAGAAATTCCGCTAAAAAAAGCCGGGCGGATGCTTCCGAAAATCATCTGCCGCTTGCTTCCGACCGCCTGTGGGTATACGCTCAACTCCGATGGCGGACGGCCGTTCTCCGCGAACCGCAAGGTGGCGGGGAGAGGAAAGTCCGGACACCGAAAGGCAGCATGCCGCGTAGAACGCGCGGGGGAGAGGGACGAAAGTCCCTTTCAACGGACAGTGTCACAGAAAACAAACCTCCTCTCGGCGAAAGCCGGGCGGGAAGGGTGAAAAGGCGGGGTAAGAGCCCACCGCCCCGGGCGCAAGTCCGGGGGCACGAAAAACCCCATGCGGTGCAAGACAGAACAGGAGGAACCGGGTTGCCTGCCCGATCCTGCGGCGCAAGCCGCGGGTGACCTCCGGGTATTAGTCGCAGTCCGAAAGGACTGTCTCGACCGCAAGGCCGAGGCAAGACAAATGGCCGTCCAAGCCCCGGCGCAAGCCGCGGGCCGGACAGAATCCGGCTTACAGCCATCCAAAAACGGGGGCGCTCCGAGAGGGGCGCCCCCGTCCATTTGGCCCGCAGGCGTGCAGGGCCACAATTGACACCGGAGACGAAACGCGCTTGTATCCGCGGAATGATTCGAATTCCAGTCCTCCTGTGCGCGTTGCTTGCCATTGCGGGATGCGCGGCACCCGAAGGCCCCGCAAACAAACTGGAAAAAGCGAACATCCTGCCCCTTGCGCTCGACGATTCCTTTCAGTTCCGAAAAATCCAGCAGTCGTCCGTGGACACATCGAAACCTCCGGTGAACACGGTCAGCGAGGTGGCGGCCTTCGAGCGTCAGCGCGCACTGTGGGGCGCGGTGGACAACAGTGAAATCCAAGCCCGCAACGGAAATTATTACAGCTTCTTCTGGAAATCGAGAAACCCGGCGGATGTCACGGTGCGTCTCGAATACCGCCAGGCCGGACTCGCAAACCACGTTCTCGCACAGGAGCGGTATTATCCCTCAACCCACGGATCACGGAAATCCATGTTTGAGGTCACCGGAGATGATTTTCTCGAAAACGGCCGCGTCACTTCCTGGCGCGTGCTTTTGATCGCCGATGGGCGGATCGTCGCCATCCGCCAGTCCTACATGTGGAAGTAGCCTGCATTTGACACTGTCCCCCACGGGGGCTAGTGATAATCAGGAAATTTGTGAGCGCTCCTTCTTCGATTCTCGTGGGAAATATCGGCCGGACTGTGTGGGTCAAGGTCGACGGGCGGGGCACGTTTCAAAACAGCCCGGGAGTCAAGGAATTCGTCAAGCAGATGATCCAGCGCGGACGCCGGGACTTCGTCGTGGACCTTGCGGGATGCGAACTCATGGATTCCACATTCATGGGAACCCTCGCAGGAGTGGCGCTCCGGCTGCGCGAAATCGGACAGGGCGGGCTGAGGACGGTCAACGTCAACGACCGGAATGCATCGCTCCTCGAAAACCTCGGCCTGGACCAGCTTTTTTCCGTCGAGGCCGGCCCGTCCGCAAGCGCCCCGGAAACCCTGCAGCAGGCGGTGGCGGACAACGAGGAAGATGCCAAGGGAACCGTTCTGGAGGCGCACGAGGCCCTCATCGAGGCCGATGCCCACAACGCGGTGAAGTTCAAGGATGTCGTCGAATACCTGCGCCAGGAATTGACGCGGGAGGATCGGGCGGATGACTGATCGTTCTTGATCCGGAACCCGCGTTCTGGATATTGCCCTCATTCGAGGCCTCATGTGGACCTACATTTATCTCGCCCTGTTCTTCGGAACCTTTGTCGCCCTGCTCGTGATCCTGAACGCCTTCACGAAGAAGGTGAGCGAGTTGGAGCGCCAGCGGGTCGAGATCGAGGTCGAGGAGGACCGGGTTTTTGATTTTCTTCACGGGCTGGGAGAGGCGTTCTCCGAAGGGGTGCGTAGTTCGGAGCTTCACCGCCTCATCGTCGAAAGTGCGGTCCGGATTCTGGATGCGCACGGCGGCGCTCTATATCTGGCCGGGAAGAACGAGGACTCGCTTGCCCCGGCTTTCATCTCAAAAGGGTGTCCCCCCATGGTCGACGTTCCCAGACACGTGCTCGATCAGGCCTCGGCCGCGCCGATCGCTCTCGAAAGTTTTCTGCGACTCCACCCCGTGAAACGCGGAGAGGGAATCGTCGGACGGTGCTGGGAAAGCGGTCAGGTCAGCGTCCTTGGCGGCAAGGGCACCGATTCCGCAGAACACCCGTCCGCACTCGTCGGACCATTGATTTACAGGCGGAAGATTCTCGGGGTGCTCGGTCTGGCCAACGGGCCGATGAGCACGCCATTCGGTCCCGAGGACGTGAAAGTGTTCAAGGCTATTGCAGAGCAGGGTGCATTTGCGCTCTATAACGAGGTGGTCTACCTCGAGGCGGGCGAAAAAAAGCGCCTCGACCACGATTTGGAAATAGCGCGCGAAATTCAGTCCATCCTCCTCCCGTCGCATCCGCCGACCGTCCCCGGCTACGAACTCAGCGGCCTGAACATTCCCGCGCGCCAGGTCAGCGGCGACTATTTTGATTACATCCAGATGGATCCGACACGGCTGGGTGTGGCCATTGCCGATGTCTCGGGCAAGGGGATTCCCGCCTCCCTCATCATGGCGATGTGCCGCAGCGTCATCCGCAGCGAGGCGATGAACACCTCCTCCGCCTCAGATCTGCTGCGCCGCGTCAACCGCCAGCTTTACCCGGATATCAAAGAGGACATGTTCATCAGCATGGCCTACCTCATCCTCGATTCCGACGAGCGCCAGGTCACCCTCGCACGGGCCGGCCATGATGCCCCGCTCCTCTACCGGGCGGCCACGCGGGATGTGGAAAAGCTGAGCCCGAAAGGCATGGCGCTCGGGATTGACAGCGGAGAAGTCTTCAATAGAGTTTGCGCGGATTTCAGCTTCGGGCTGGAAAAGGGGGATTGCATCCTGCTCTACACGGACGGGGCCACCGAGGCGCTCGACAGCGAGGGGATGGAATACGGACTCCCGAGACTGGTTCAGGGCCTTCAGGCCAGCGCGCCACACGGCGCGGCCAGCGTCGTGAGATACGTCGCCGAGGATGTGAAAAACTTCACCGGCAGCCACCCGCAGCACGACGACATCACTCTCATCGCCATCGCCAAGACATGAAAAAATCGCATTCAGAAGTTCCACCGGCCGCTGCGCACCCCGGAAAATCCGCCGCAGCAGATTCGGCGGCTCCAGCTCCGGAGCCCGCTGCGGAGCCTGATTTTCAGGCCGAGGCCGCCCGCTTCAAAGACCTCGCCATGCGGACGCAGGCGGACCTCGACAACTACCGCAAGCGGGCGGTTCGCGAAAAGGAGGAGGCCATCCGCTACGCAAACTCCTCCCTTCTGGAAAAGCTCCTGCCTGTTCTCGACAACTTCGAACTCGGCCTCGAAGCCGCGCGGACGGCCGCGGACCCCTCGTCCATCGTGCAGGGCATGGCTATGGTCCAGAAACAACTCCAGGATTTTCTCCGCGATCACGGGATCGAGGCGGTTCCCGCGGAGGGCGAGGTTTTCGACCCCGCTCGTCACGAGGCAGTGGCCCAGGAGCACAGTGCCGAAGTCCCAGAAGGACATGTGGTCCGCCAGATGCGCAAGGGCTACAAGCTGAAAGACCGGCTTCTGCGCGCTTCCAGCGTCACGGTTTCCAAGGGCGCCGGGGCATGAGCAGAAAAAAGCGCGACTACTACGAAGTTCTCGAGGTGGAGCGGACGGTGACCGAGGAGGTGGTCAAGCGCTCCTACCGGAAGCTCGCGGTCAAATACCACCCGGACAAAAACCCGGGCGACCACGAGGCGGAGGACCGCTTCAAGGAACTCGGCGAGGCTTATGATGTTCTCATGGACCCGCAGAAGCGGGCGGCTTACGACCGCTACGGCCACGCTGCCTTCCAGCAGGGCGGCATGGGAGGTGGAGGAGGATTCCACGATCCCTTCGATTTGTTCCGCGAGGTCTTCGGCGCGGGCGGCGGATCGGGAGGAATCTTCGACCATTTCTTCGGCGGGGGGGACAGCGGATCGGGACGTCAGCGCGGATCCGACCTCCGCTATGACATGCAGATCACGCTGGAGGAAGCCTCATTCGGTGCCGAAAAGGAAATCGAAATCCGGAAGCTCGACGCCTGCGAAACCTGCGACGGCTCCGGCGCCCAGAAAGGCTCGAAGGCGGTCACCTGCCCGACCTGCCGCGGACGCGGACAGGTCGTTGCCTCACGCGGATTTTTTCAGGTCGCCCAGACATGCCCGCAGTGCCACGGAAGCGGCCAGATCATCGACAAGCCGTGCCGCTCGTGCCAGGGCGACGGCCGGATGGAAAAAACCTCCCGCGTGAAGATCAAAATTCCGCCGGGTATCGACAGCGACTCCCGGCTGCGCAGTTCGGGTGGAGGCGAAGCCGGTCTCAGGGGCAGCCAGCCCGGCGACCTCTACGTGGTCATCCACATCAAGGAACATGATGTCTTTGTGCGCGACGGCATGGACCTGCACTGCGAAGTGCCGCTCCCGTTCACGATTGCCGCTCTGGGCGGGGAAATCCGCGTGCCGACACTTCAGGGCGCCGTGAGTTTGAAAATCCCGGCGGGAACCCAGGGTGGCGCGATCTTCCGGGTCCGCGGCCAGGGGATGCCAGCTCTCCAGAGCGCGGCGCGCGGAGATATTCTCACCCGAGTCCAGGTCGAGGTCCCGACCCGGCTCAACCACGAGCAACGCGAAGCACTCGAAAAATTCTCCGGGCTCTGCGGCGAGGACAACAGCCCGATCCACAAAAGCTTCTACGACCGGCTCAAGGATCTTTTCAGCTGACCGGCTATCCCTTGGCGAACTGTTCTTCGACGAACGGCCAGTTGACCACATTCCACCAGGCGGCAATGTAGTCCGGCCGGCGGTTCTGGTATTTCAGGTAGTAGGCATGTTCCCAGACGTCGAATCCGAGCAGCGGTTTTTGTCCGTCGAGCAGCGGGGGATCCTGATTCGGGGTTGAGACGATCTCAATCCGGCTGCTCCCGTTGATCACCAGCCAGGCCCATCCACTTCCGAAACGCTTCAAGGCGGCATCGCTGAACCGGGCTTTGAATTCCTCGAAGGAACCGAATGTGGATTGAATGGCTGCGGCCAGTTCGCCCGAAGGAGCCCCGCCGCCGTTCGGCGACATCATGAGCCAGAAAAGGGAATGGTTGAGATGTCCGCCGACATTGTTCCGCAGGCCGGTGCGCAGGGATTCGGGTGCCTTGTCGAGCTGCAGCAGAAGTTCGCCGGCCGTCAGTTTCGCCAAAACGGGCTGTCCTTCGAGCAGCTTGTTGGCGTTTGAAATATAGGCCAGGTGATGCTTGTCGTGGTGGATCCTCATCGTCTCGGCATCGATGTGGGGCTCAAGTGCATCGTAGGCATACGGAAGAGGAGGCAGGGTATAAGGGCCGGCGGGAACCGGTGGCGGGGCCTGCGCCATCAGCCGATCGCCAAACATTCCGGCGGCGAGCGAAGCGAATCCAAGGCGGAAGGCACTGCGGCGTGTGATTTGAGGCATGTTCATGGATGCAAAATACGCGGGGATCGGGTTCGCGCAACCGGCGCGATGCACCGGAAGGAAATCTTCGCTCAGGCAACGGGCTTCGGAAGGATACCGATCGATGCGGCGAGGTGGACATCGCGCACTCTCACTCCCGCAGCCTCGGCGACCGCGCGGCAGGACTCAAATTCCGGTGATGCCTGCACGAGATCGTCACCGAGAAACCCCAGCTTGATCATCACCGGCCCATACGGCGTCTCAACCTCGCGGGATTCCCTGCGAAGCTTGTAGCGCTTCGCCGTGTGGATCCGGACCCCGAAGGCGCTCGTCTCTGTCAGAAGGATCCGCGCGAGCTCGTCGGTCTTGTCCGGATGACACAGCACGCTCAACACGAAACCCGGACGGTTCTTTTTCATTTGAGCGGCGGTAAAAAATACATCAAGCGCTCCGGCCAGAAAGAGCCGTTGCATCGCGGCCGCAGCCAGCTCGGGCGTGATGTCATCGAGGTTCGTCTCAATCTGTGAAATCTCATCGGATTCGGCGGACTCGGAAACCTCGCCGAGCACGGCGCGCAGGACGTTCGGTCGCGGCGGGGTGTCCCTCGTGCCAAGCCCGTAACCGGTCTTCACGATTTTCATTTCCGGCATCGTCCCGAACCTCCCGCAAAATTCCGCGAGCAGGGCCGCGCCGGTCGGCGTGATGAACTCGGTTTCCTCCGCTACCTGACGGAGCGGAATGCCGGAAAGAATTTCCAATGTCGCAGGCGCGGGAATCGGAAATTTCCCGTGTGCGCAAGTGATCCATCCGGTGCCCTCAACAGGAACCGACGCCACGATCCGCAACGGTCCCAGCGCATGAATGCCGGCGCACGCCGCCACGATATCGGCGATCGAATCCGCCGCGCCGACCTCATGAAACCCGACATCCTCCGCGGGAATCCCGTGGATCCGGCCCTCCGCAACGGCGATCCTGTAAAAGACAGCCAGCGCACGGGATTTCACCTCCGCCGCAAGCGACGATTTCTCCAACATCTCCCGGATCTCCCGGTAATTGCGTCCGTGAACATGCCCCGCCTCGTGGTGATGCTCATGCGGATGCGAGTGGTCCCCGTGCGAATGATGGCCATGCGAGTGCGGCTCCTGGCTTCCTTCATAGCATTCCTCATTCCTCATTCCGCATTCCGCATTCTGCCCATGAACGTGGACATCGAATTTCACGCCGGCGATGTTCTGCTTGGCGCCGCGAGAAAAGTGCGCGTGGATCTCATCCCCGAGCCCGAGCGAAGCAATCGCGCGGTGAAAAACTTCCTCCTCCACACCGAGGTCGCGCAGAGCAGCCACCGTCATGTCGCCGCTGATTCCGGAAAAACAGTCAAAATAGAGGATTCGCATGAAATTTCGCCGGGTGGCTACAACCATCCATTCCATAAATCCATCTCCCGCGCAACCATGCGAAATTCCACAGGAAAAAACTTGAAAACCCGGGCGCGAGGAGAGCAAGTGGGGCCTCGCAAATGATCGCCCGCATTCTCCCTCTCCTTTTTTTGGCCGCGGGCCTGTTCCATCCCGCGCGGGCAGCGACATTTGAGGAACTGAACACCGCATTCGGAATCCCGCTTTGGACGGATGACAATCTGTGGGATGACGATGCTGCGGAGACGGCGAAGCGGCTCGGGTGGCCGGAGGAATCGCTCACGACAACCGATTCGAGCTACCGGAAATATCCACGCGCAAATGATGTTGTCCTCGGCACGCGCCCGTATTCGCTCGCCCTCTACGGCGAAAAAGGCTCCGTGAACGGGATCTCGATGATGTTCGCCAACAAGGGGGATGCGGTGGACTCGAATACTGGGCCGATTGACGTCAAGCAGGCCAGGGAACGCACCAAGGCGATCAAAGATTTCAAGGCCGCCATCGTCGCCGACAAAAACAAACTCGAAAGCGCGCTGACCGCCACGCTGGGCCAGCCGGTCGCGGACAAATTCGGACAGGGAACCCAGACCCGCGAATCCGTGAAGCGCTGGGATTGGAACGGCCATGCGATCCTGCTCGCGGCTCCGCGGGATGAATACGCCGCCATCCGGGTTCTCCCGTCAGCCGCCGCTGACCTGCAGGGCAAATCGCGCATCCCGGATGCCGAGCTGCGCGAGCGGCTGGCGTCTAGAATCGAGAAGCGCGCAAACGGCGATGTGATTCTGAAGGATATTCCGATGGTGGATCAGGGACCGAAGGGATATTGCGTGCCGGCCACATGGGAACGCGTCATGCGGTATATGGGAATCCCCGCCGACATGTATGTCCTCGCCATGGCCGGCGACACCGACGCGGGTGGCGGAACAAGCATTGCAGCAATCGCGGCCGGGGCGAAAGAAGCAATCACGCGGGGAGGCCGCCAGCTCGCGGTCGAGGCCGGGAAAGTGAATGTCTTGAATGTGAAAAAACGCATCAGCCACGGACTCCCGATCATGTGGGGGGTGAGCGTGGACCGAGAATTCGACAACAGCCTTTTCGGGCGCACGAAGGAACGCTCGCAGATGTCGGATCCAAAGGCGTGGGATAAAAATCTCGCCGAAGCGAGGAAGGCTGCCAAAAAAATCCGGCCCAACCCGATGAACGGGCACGTCCGGATGATCATCGGCTACAACGAGACGACCGGCGAAATCGCGTTCTCCGATTCCTGGGGACCCCCTGCCGCCGAACGCTGGATGACCCAGGAGGAGGCGCAGGCAATCAGCCAGGGAGGATATCAGTTCATCAATTTTTAACATCATGGCGAACTTTGACCGCGAGGAAGCCCTCGCACTCTACAACGTGGACCGCTGGGGCGGGGGATATTTCGGAATCAACAAAGCCGGGCACATCGTCGTGAAGCCGAAGCGCAACGGCGAAAAGATCGACCTAATGGAGGTCGTCGCCGAGGCCCGCAGCCGGTCCCTGCAATTCCCGCTCGTCGTCCGGTTCCACGATCTGCTCCGCGACCGGGTCGAGGTCCTCAACACGGCGTTTGCTGAGGCGATCACCGAATCCGGATACAAGAACGTGTATCGCGGGGTTTTTCCGATCAAGGTCAACCAGCTCCGCGAGGTGGTGGAGGAGATCATGGACGCAGGGGCCCCGTGGCACTTCGGCATCGAGGCCGGCAGCAAGCCGGAGCTCCTCGCCGCGCTCTCGCTGCACTCGGATCCCGAGAGCCTCGTCATCTGCAACGGCTACAAGGACACCAGCTTCATCCGCAACGCGCTTCTCGGGCGCAAGCTGGACAAAAAAGTCATCCTCGTCGTCGAAAAACTCGAGGAGCTTCACCACATCCTGCGCGTCTCGAAGGAGATGGGCATCGAGCCGATGATCGGCTTCCGCGTCCGCCTGCTCTCGAAGGGCGCGGGCAAATGGGCGACCAGCGGCGGGGAAAATGCAAAGTTCGGGCTCTCGACAGCCGATCTGGTCGAGGCGAGTGACATGCTCCATGCGGCAGGCCTCGCCCACTGCCTGAATCTCGTGCATTTCCATGTTGGATCCCAGGTCCCGGACATCCGGACGATCAAGCGGGCCGTGCGCGAGGCCGCGCGATTCTACGCCAAACTTTCCAAGATGGGCCACTCGCCCGGATACCTCGACGTCGGCGGCGGGCTCGGCGTCGATTACGACGGCTCCCGCACCACGTTCGACAGTTCGACAAACTATACCCTGAACGAATACGCGCGCGACATCGTGTATACCGTCATGGAGGTCTGCGATTCGGAATCCGTGGCGCACCCGACAATCGTCAGCGAGAGCGGACGGGCGATCGTCGCCCACCATTCCGTCCTGATCGTGGAGACGTTCGGCTCGATCGAAAAAAACAACCGCGGCGATGAGGTGGTCCCGGCCTCCGACGACCCGCAGATCGTCAACGACATGCTCGAGATCCGCAACGACCTCGGGAAAAAGAACCGTCTGGAGAGCCTCCACGACGCGCAGGAGATCCGGGAGCGGGCACAGTCGATGTTCGACCTCGGCCTGCTCGACCTCCGCGCGAAAGCCCGGATCGAGACGATCTACTGGCAGATCGCCGAGGAGATTGTCGGAATGTTCCGGACCATGCGCTATGTCCCGGAGGAGGTGAAGGAGATGGAGGTCGCGCTCGGCGACCAATACCTCTGCAACTTCTCGGTCTTCCAGTCGCTCCTCGACCATTGGGCGCTCGGCCAGCTTTTCCCGGTGATGCCGATCCACCGGCTTACCGAACTCCCGGAC
>QYQL01000114.1 GCA_007280915.1 Verrucomicrobiaceae bacterium
ATAAATGAGAAAATGACCAGTAGGACGAGCAGGATGTGGAGAGGCTCGGTCATCATCCGGCCGGTGACCTCCTCGACGATCAGTTTGTTCGTGGCATAAAAAACGGTCGCTGCGGCCGCGATCAGCGGGCTGGAGAAAAGTTTGAGAATTCCGAAATACAGGGCGAAGATCGTCACGACTCCGATCCAGATATTGACCGATCCGAGCCAGAACGGATTGTTTTCGCTGAGCTTTACAGCCGGCGCGAGGAGAAGCGGGTAGAGTGGTTGTCGGTGGGGGCGCCGTTCCACATACGACATGGAGAGGTCGCCCCGTGCAAACAGGCCGGCGATCTGGATATAGTGCGCGGAGTCCTCGGACGTCATGTTCTTCAGCCGCTTAGCATTGACGACCACATCGTGGAGCTGCCAAAAATTCACAGCGAGAAATGTGAGCGCAACAAGCGGAGCGAACACCGCAGGGCGGAGCAGGAGCGGACGGGCGCGAAACGCGCGATCCACGAAGGCCAGTAACCACCGGATTTCCGGTCTCATGGGAGGCGCTTCCAGTGGCGGAGGACCGCTCGCCACGGTGCGTCAATTAACACTGCGAGCGCGAGCAGCACGACCGGCCATGCCGGTGCAAAGTAGCGGACATGCATGACGCCCACGAGATACGTCGCAAAGAGACCCGTGCTAAGCAAAAGCACCCAGACTCCAACCGTGCGGAAATACGGCGGTAGGAGAGCCAATACGCAGCCGAGCAGGAACCACCACCCAAGGAATGAGGGACGATAACCAGAGAGCAGGCAGGGCTCGGAATCGGGGCGATTTACGAGGGCGCCTGCAGCCTGATAGGCTTTCACGTAGGTGGGCAGCCAGCGTGCCGGGATCGAGTCGGGATACGGATTCATCCGCGCATTCAACTCTTCCTGTGACGGGAAAGGAGCGGCGCGCGGGATTCCCAGAGCGAGACGAAGAATTTCCTCGGGATATTTTCCCGCCGCAATTGCCTCCCCTAATCGGCTGGAGCAATAGTCTGCTTGGAATCGCCACAGGCTGAGGTCTGAGGGGTTGCACGATTCGAGCATCCGGTGGAGACCAATGGAAAGGTAGGAAAGCGGCTCGGCCAGTATCCCTTCGACCGCAAGATCTCGGTAGACCCGGCTGAGGTCGCCTTTATCCTTTGCGAGGGCCTGCAGTCGCGGACGCGAGGGTTCATTTTCCGGAGCCCTGAGATATTTTTGCACCTCGTAGTCTTCTTTGGCATAGGAGTCGATGCGGGCGCGCTTTGCGAGCACCCACCCGGCCAACTCGGCCTTGACTTCGGCATGCAGGGGCGAGTTGAGCTGAGTGAGGGGAAATGTGGAGTTGTAGATCAGCCAAGCCCCCTGATCGTCATCGCCAACGGTGAGGCCGGCAAGAAAGAGCGCTCCAAGCGCGACCCAATGCCGCCAGCGCATCACCCGCCACGCTCCAATGAAGACAAGTGCTGCCAAGAGTCCGGGCCAGAAGAATTTTACCGATGGCTTGCTAAGAACGATGAAGGAGAAGGCTGCAAAGAACAGCCACCAGAGCCGCCGAGCGCGGGAGGGGTCAGGCTGGCTTGTCCAGGCGGCCCAACCCGCAACGCACCAGACGAGGCCATTGAGCAGGAAGGTATCGCCGATCAGTTCGTGCTCGTGCCAGATGAAGACCGGAAGCCCGGCAAACAGGGTGGTCAGGGGAATAATGAGGATTTTCCATGTGACAAAAATCCGCCGCACCGAGTAGGCGAAGACCGGAATGGTGCACAGGCCAATGGCAGCTTGAATCCAAGCCAGCGACCGGAGCGGGGGGCCCGGGAGCATGGCGACCGGCAGCAGGAAGATGGGGTAGAGGTAGCGCCTCTTTTCGCTCAGGCTGAAGTAGAAGTCGTTCAAGACGCCGTTCGCAAAACCGAAGTAACTCCTCGAGTCGCTTCCCCAATAGGCATAGGGAGAATAGTGCAGCAGCATCAGGCGCAGGGCGGCACCGAAAAGAAAAGCGGGAATGGCCCAGAGGAGAGCGTCGAGGAGAAGGGGGTGGCGTCGAAAAAAGGATTTCATCAGTGGCCGGAAAAAAAAGATGGTTGTGCCGGACTCGCCGCCGCCGTCCTAACTTCGAAAGCCGTATTTTGCAATGGCCACGAGCGCCCGAAAGCCGTCTTTCCAGCCGATCTTTTTTCCCTCGGCGTAGGTGCGTCCGTAATAACTGACCCCTACTTCATAGATTCGAACTCCAAGGTGGGCGACCTTCGCGGTGATCTCCGGTTCGAGACCGAACCGGTTTTCCTCGATTTGAAATTTCGCAACCACATCGCGCCGGAAGACCTTGTAGCAGCATTCCATGTCGGTCAGGTTGAGATTGGTCACCATGTTCGACATCAGGGTGAGCAGGCTGTTGCCGAGGGAATGCCAGAAGTAAAGGACGCGGTGGGCTTCCGACCCGACGAAGCGCGAGCCGAAGACAACGTCCGCATGATTGTCGATGATCGGTTGGATGAGCCGCGCGTAGTCGGCGGGGTCATACTCCAGATCCGCATCCTGAATGAGAACGATGTCGGCCGTGGCCCTCCCCATTCCCGTCCGCACCGCCGCGCCCTTTCCCGCATTCTGCTCATGGCGCAGCACCAGAAGCCGTGGGTCGGAGGCGGCCAGAGCGACCGCATGGGAACCGTCGGATGAGCAGTCGTCCACGATCACAACCTGAGCCACGCAGGGTTGAGCCAAGACGGTGGCGATGACCCGCGGGAGAGTGGCCGCCTCGTTATACAGCGGAATGATGACGCTGACGCAGCTTGGTGTGGAAGCAGATCGGACCATAAATTTGAGCAAATCAATTTCCAAGGGACGTTGAAACGGGCCCTGAATTCCCTGCATTGAACACAAGACGCCGGTGTCGTCACTAACGAAATTTGTCACGGAGGGGGGGCAGGAGAATTTTGTGATGCAGCCTCCCTGCTCTTGTGATGATTGCGCATTGCGGCATTTCATCGTAGAAAACCAGACTCATGGACAGCAGCAGCCATCAGGGAAGACGAATTGCAGTATTGGTGCCGTGTTACAACGAAGCTCCCACAATCGCCGGGGTGGTAGCGGAATTTCGGAAGGCTTTGCCAGGCGCCGAGATCCACGTGTTTGATAATGCCAGCACCGACGGAACGGGCGAGATGGCCCACAAGGCCGGAGCGGCGGTCACCAATTCACCGCTGCCAGGGAAGGGCAATGTTGTCCGGCACATGTTCGATGTTGTCGAGGCGGATTGGTATATCATGGTGGATGGGGATTCCACCTATCCGCCGGAGGCGGCCGGGGCCCTGCTCGCCGCAGCAGAAGAGATGCGGTTGGGTATGATGGTGGGCCGCCGGGTCACGCCGGCCGTGGAATTGCGTGATGCATACCGACCTCTGCACCAGTTCGGAAACCGTCTGATTTGCGCACTGATCAGAAAGGCATTCGGGTGCCCCATCCATGACGTTTTCAGCGGTTTCAGAGTGTTTTCAAGGGAGTTCGTCAAAACGATCCCCCTGCGCTCGACCGGATTCCAAATCGAAGTGGAAATGACACTTCAGGCCATCTCAAAGGTTTTTCCTGTCGGAGAAATGGACGTGTCCTACAAGGCCCGCCCGAAGGGAAGCGTGTCCAAACTCAACACCTACCGGGATGGGATGCTGGTTCTAGCGGCATTCGCCGCAATCTGCAAAGACTACCGGCCCGCCCTGTTTTTTGGAAGCCTCGCGGGCGTTTTCGGAGTCCTGTCGCTTGCGGCGGGCTCCGCTCCGCTCCTTGATTACATGCGCTACCAATGGGTTTATCATGTCCCCCTTGCGATTCTCGCCACCGGACTGGCCCTTTTGTCGGCGCTCAGCCTGTGTATCGGAGTGATTCTTGAAACCCAGCTTCGGTATCACAATGAAATGCACCGCCTGGTGCGACAGGGACTCTTTCGATGAGCCTGCCGTCTCGTGAAAAGGCCGGAGGTGCCTCCAAGAGTTCTCTTCTTCAGCGTGCTTATCCGGCCGCTGTATTGGCGGTGTTTGTCCTCGTGCTGACGTCGGCGGCGTTTCAGCGTTTTGCGCTTCCTCTCACACCGGTCTTTGATCCCGACTCTCCGGGCTACCTGGGCCCCGCCCTCTCGGTGCTGGCCGGCGGTCCGATGATGCAATTCGATGAGAGGGCGTTCTTCTATCCTGCGATCTTGCTCGCCGTGCTCAAGGTGACCGGCAGCTTTTCGTCCATCGTCGTTTTCCAGCATGCCGTTTCGCTCGCGTGCGGGGTCGTTTGGATGGCCATCTGGTGGTCGTGGATGTCCATTCTCCCAAAAAACCGATCCAGCTTCTATCTGGCTCCGTGGATCGGCCTTGCTGGCGTGGCTTTCTACCTTTGGAGTTCAGAGACAATATTTTTTGGAATGCAGGTCCGCCCGGAATCCGTTTTCCCCTTGTTCGCATCCATGCAGCTTTATTGTCAGATGATCTATATCCGGTCGCGCTGGCCGGCGGAGCGGGGCGATGCAGCCGGATGGAAAGTTTGTCTGGCCGGTGCCGGTGCGCTGCTGTTCGCGGTCATGGCGTACTACCTGAAACCCAGTTGGGGCCTGGCGGTGTTGACGAGTCCGCTTCTTCTACTGGCTGGCCTGTTCTTTCGGCGTGGCGCCATTTCGCCGGTGGCGACAGCCTCGTCGTTGGTCTTGGGTGGTTTGCTGGTTTTATTATTTGTATCAGCGCTCCCCCGAGCCTTGAAGTGGGTGCCGCAAAGAGAGTCGGGCACCTTCCTGCCGATGCACCTGTTTTCCGTGCATGCGGACATCATCGTGGACGACATGAAAAAAAAGATTTCGAGCGGGCTGGCTGCTCCGGATGAAATCCGCTTCGCGGGGAAACTGGAACTTGCGATCAAGGAAGGCCGGGCGAGGCTGGGCCCCTACCAATTATTGGGACACAATCCGGACTACCTAATGTATGGGTCCTCCGCCCTGGCCGATCTGCCGGGAGTGACAAACAACCGGCAGCGACAGGCCTTCTACGTCACCAGTTATTTGGAATCCCTGCGGCATTTTCCCGATCGCTATTTCCGAAAGTGGCTTGTTCAAATGCGATCAGCCCTGATGCCCGATTCCAAATTCATGTTCAGGCCCACCGGGAAATTGCAAAAGTTGTATCGAATATCGTCCGACTATCAGATGCTTCCCCCTCCCACGCTGCGGCAGGATCTTGTTCAGGGTTTGGAATCTGTCGCCACCGAAACTCGGGCGCTCGCCTCTTGTCTCCCGGAAAAAACCCAGACAGTTCCCGGATGGTTGAAGCTGGCCGGGGAAGCCGGGTCCGTTTTGGTGGCTGCGTCGCTAGGGCTCTGTTTTGTGTCCCTGGCAGCGGTGCCATTTTGCCTGAAAAGCCACACGTGCGCCGTGCTGTCGGCAGCGCTTATCCTCGCCTCCTTTCTCCTGAGTTCCTTCACGGTTGCGCTCGTTCACTCCTTCGATATCGATCGATATGTCGCACTCCAGTCCTGGATTGCGTGGCTGGTCATCGCATGCGGGACAGCCCTGTTTTTCTCCCTTGCCGAGACGCTATTCCAGAGGGCTGTTTCCGGGATCAAGCCTCTGCCGCAGAATTGAGAGTCGACCTGCCGGGTCGGTCGGAATCGGCAATCAGAATCCGGGAAGCTTCAGCTTCGGGAGATCTCGGTTCGTCGAGCGGAACCAAAGCAAAAACAATCCGATCGCAAAGAAAAACAGGAGTGGCCCCCAGGCGGCCACGAATGGGGAAACGCGCGACCCCTTGCCCAGTGCGATGAAGAGACTGCTTGCGAAGACGAGGGAAAAAAACAGGCCGATTGCCATGGCAACTCCCCCCAGAATTCCCCGCCGCGAATAGACAATCCCCATTGGTGCTGCCAGAAAAACCACCACCACGCAGACCAGGGGCAGCGCCCAGCGGAAGTTTTGGTGCGTGCGATACGGAGCAAGCCGCTTGTCTGGAAAATCGCTGTTGAACTGGAGATAGTCGTTGAGCTCCCGGACGGAGAGAAATTCCGGGTTCATCACCGAGCTGGAAATTCTCCACGGGGTCTCCGACCACCCGTCGATCGTGATCGTCGGCAGGGCTTCGGATTTCGTGATTTCTCCGGAGGGATCGACTTCGGTGCAGCGGGCGCGGGTCAGCGTCCAGCGCTTCAGAGCCGGATCATAAAAGCCGTCGCGGGCATACCATTGCTTGAGAATATCTCCGTTCTCGTTCTGCTGGATGATCTGGACTTCCTTGAGGGTTTCCTTTTTGACGTTGAAGCTGTTGACATACCATGTGCGCATGTCGACCCGGTTCCTGAAAAGGTGTCCCTTGATTTTGAAATCCCGCTTTTTTCCACGCTTGATATCGCTGAGCATCTGTTTGCGGATTTCCGCTGCGTGGGGAGCGGATTCATAATTGAAGTAGGCCGTTGCGGCGGAAAGCAAGACCCCCACTGCAATCAGGGGAGCGATGATGCGGGTGAGGCTGAGGCCGGCACCCATCATGGAAATAATCTCGTTGGAGCGGGACATCGCCGTCAGGGAATAAAGCAGGGCAAGCAGAAGGGCGATCGGCAGGCACATCACGATGATCTGCGGGATCTGCGACCCGTAGTATTCCAGAAGAGCGTCCATCGCGGCATTGCCGTGTATGAAGTCCTGCAGGTTGTCGCTGAGATCGAAAATAAACCAGATCCCGATGAACCCGAGAAAGCAGCAAAAGAACGTCGTCAAAACCTTCTTGAGAATGTAGCGGTCCAGGATCGTCATCAATCGGAATGGTCAATTATCGCCGCGGAAGCCAGCGCGTCAATGAATTGGTGGATTCGCTGGCCCGTCCCGCAATCGCCGGCTCAGTTGTGTTTGTTGTAAAATGTGATCGCGGTGACGAGGTCCATGGCCCGCTGGAGCACCGTATCCAGGAGCGGCGGATCCTCCGGATCCCTTGATCCCTCGATTTCCGGGTTCGTGTTCGCAATGAGAGCCGCCTCGTTCATGCGAGGCCGGCCGCCCTCAAAAACGAACTGGCTGACCCCCTTGTCGCGGCTGGCCTCGAATATTTTCGCCAGGTCGTCGGGGGGAAGTGAAACCGGCACGTCGGGTTTGACCCCGATGGGAAAGACCGTGGACTTGTCCGGCAGGATGGCCTGGGAGACAGCAACCCGAAGGGCCTTTCCGCCACCCAGCGGGATCTCGGAAAACTCGACCGCCTCACCCGCTGTATCGCTGCCGATGATCATGGCGCCGGCGTTGAAACGGAGGGTCGCAGCGAGGATTTCGGCCGCACCGGACGTGTTGCCGTCTGTCAGCACGACCAGGACTCCCTGGTAGGCCGGGCTTTGGTTCGACGTCAGGATGCGCTCCTGCTTGGCGCTCGGCTTCTGGATCGTGAAAAGGATTTTTCCATTCGGCGCAAACCGGCGGGCAAAATCCGCCGCCTCATCGAGCCCAGTTCCTCCGGAAACCGAGCGGAGGTCAAGGATGACGGCCGGAAGCTTTTTCTCGGAGAAGCTGGCGAGCGCGGTGTCGAGCTGGGCGAGCGTGGAGGCATCCAGGTTGCCAAGCCTCAGGTATCCGGCCCGGTCATCCAGAATTTCCGCAAGGAAAGGAACCGGCTTGGTTT
Organism: Verrucomicrobiaceae bacterium; assembly: GCA_007280915.1. GTDB lineage: Bacteria > Verrucomicrobiota > Verrucomicrobiia > Chthoniobacterales > Terrimicrobiaceae > QYQL01. Next base: position 7,630 of record QYQL01000114.1, read on the forward strand.
CGGCGGGAGCTTTCCCGATGGAGATAACATCCGCTCCGGGAGCCAGCCGCCGAAGGAGACCTTCCAGCAGGGCCTTCTGCTTCGAAACTTCATCGAGGGCCTGAGGCGATAAAAAATGCGACTGGAGACCTTCGATGGCTTTGTCGATCTGGGCGGGCTCAAGCCCGTTGACCGTCTCCCTCAGACTCGCGGGAGGTTCGTCCGACGCATGGAGGAGTGGAATCGCAAGTGCGGCGAGGAGCAGGCGCTTCATATGGCTCGTCCCGCGCCGATGTCGTTCCGTCGTTGAAGCCCATCGAAGGAAATCCTGTCTGCCGCCTCATAGGCGCGGGCGCGGGCATCCGCGAGGTCGCTGCCGGTTGCCGTGACGCCGAGAACGCGCCCGCCGTTTGTCAGCACACCGCCGCCGGGAGCAGGTTTGGTTCCCGCATGGAAAACGACGACTCCATCCAGCGAGGAGACATCATCGAGCCCGCGGATTTCCTTTCCTTTTTCGTAGGAGCCGGGATATCCGCCGGAAGCGAGGATCACGCAGGCTGCGCCCCCCGGACTCCACGCCGGGCTTTGAGTAGAAAGATTCCCGTCAGCGCAAGCCTCCAAAAGATCCAGCAGATCGGATTCGAGACGCCTGACAAGGACCTGGGTCTCGGGATCGCCCCAGCGGCAGTTGAATTCCAGAACTTTCGGGCCTTCGCGCGTGATCATCAAACCCGGGAAAAGCATTCCGCGAAACGCGATGCCGTCGGTTTTGATCCCGGCAAGAAAGCGGTCGAGGATCTCCGATTTCACGCGGGAGAGCAGTGCTTCGTCGAGCGATCCGGACGGGCAGATGGTTCCCATCCCTCCGGTGTTGGGGCCGAGGTCGCCATCGAATGCGCGTTTGTGGTCGCGGCAGTCCGGCAGCAGGAGCCAGGAGCCCCCATCGACGAGCGCATGAAGCGAGCATTCCACGCCCTGCAAAAATTCCTCGATGACAATCGTGTTCCCCGCGTTTCCGAAGACGCAGGCATCCATGCAGCGGTAGATAGCCAAGGCTGCTTCAGCCGGGGTTTCCGCGATGATGACCCCCTTGCCGAGGGCTAGGCCGTCCGCCTTGATCACGAGCGGGTATTGCGCGGTTCGACACCAGGCATGCGCCTCCAGGCTGTCGGTGAATTCCTGATAACCAGCCGTTGGAATCCCATGACGCTTCATGAAATTCTTCGCGAAAGCTTTCGAGGATTCGAGGCGTGCGGCAGCGGCTTTCGGGCCAAAGATCTTCAGGCCGGCATCTTCGAAGGCATCCGCTATCCCGGCGGCCAGCGAGTCATCCGGCCCGACAACCGTCAGCCCGATGTCACGGGATTTGGCGAAGGCGACGAGGCCGGGGACGTCGCTGATCGCAACATTTTCGCCAAGTGCGGCGGTGCCGGCATTTCCCGGGGCACAATAAATTTTTTTCACCCGGGGCGACCGGGCGAGTTTCCAGACGAGCGCGTGCTCGCGTCCGCCGGATCCAACGACAAGAACATTCATGGTCAGAGGAGAAGCGTCGTGGTTTGGAGGGGAAGAGTCGAACGAGAAAACCGGGCGGAATCCCCCGCAGGATGAAGAACGCTGCCATAGGTCCATCCACCGGCACCGCGGCCCATCGGAATAACGAGGCGGGGACGCAATTGCTCCAGCACAGTCTGCCGGGCGGAGGGGGAAAGCGATCCCCCGACGGGGACGAAAAGGACATCCGCCGGCCCGATCTGCGAAATCTGCGCGGAGGAGAGTTGATTCATCAGCGCGCCCAGGAAGCAGAACCTCATGCCGTCCATCTGCCAGACGAAGACGATGTTCATGCCGTCCGGAGTCTCTTTGTCTGGATCCCGGAATGTGGGGATCCCGTGGATGCGGATGCCGGTGGCATTGTTTGACCCAATCCCAATGCTGCCACGAAAGACAGTTGGCTGGTTGTCTGCGGCATCGGAGTTGTTGGCGTCGGAACTTTCGTGGCTGATCAGGATGATGTCTGGCTTGAGCGGCGAGGGAAGTGTCCGTCCGCCGGCACCGGAAGAAAACGGATCTGTCAAAATCGAGGTGCCGATCGAGGAGGTGATCCGGAAGCACTGGTTGCCCAGCCACTCGACGCGCGTCTCGCGCTGGTCCGTTGAGGAGGGAGCGGCTTCGTTACCGCCGCAGCCGGCCAGAAACACCGCCGCAGCCGCCAGAAAGAAGAATCTGCGTGCCATCAAAGCTGGATTCCCAGATCGCCGATCCGGCTCAGGGTGAGCCCGTTCAAGGCCGGTGTCTCAGCCGCCATTTGTTTGAAGACGTCCTCGATGGAATAGATGCCGTTGGCACCGCTGATGTTCTGGATGAGATCGCGCAAAATTTCCCAATCATCGCGTGCGTTGCCTGGCGGTTGGATCGCCTGGTTGAGGCGTTGCAGGCGGTTTTTCACGTTGATCATCGAGCCGCGCTTCTCCGCCCATGCGCTTGATGGGAGGAGGACGGTCGCATGCGGGGTCGTCTTATTTGAAAGGATTCCCATGGCGACAAGCACATCGAGCCGCTTGAGTGCACTTTCGGAGATCCCGCAATCCGCCGCATCCTCGCCGAGAACGACAAGTCCTGAGATCAGGCCCTCCTCGACACCCTTGACGATGGCGGGCAGCTTTCCGGTCGCGAGGCCGAGCAGTTTGGCTCCCGAGGTATTCGGGTTTCCGTCGTCGGAGACCAGGAACCCGTCGCCTTGCTGCGGGCGGGGGAGGACATCCACGTTTTCGATGCCGAGCGATTTGGCGAAGCGGCCGACGAGGAAAAGCTCCTCATTCGTCATGCGCGCGGACGCGATGATCGAGGTTTCCGCCGGGCGGCAGACCTTGAGCTTTTCCGCAGCCTTCGCCAGCGCAAAAGGCCATTTTGCAGGTTCCTCCTCACCGCGCACGACTGGCTCCTTGAGGCGGCCTTCGCTGTTCAGGTAGTGAAAATTCAGGCGGTGGCTGTCCGGCATCCAGCACGAGTTGACGGAATCGTTTTCGCGCGGGGTGATCCGGTGGACGATGTTCTCGCGGCTCGAGATCAGGATGTTCGTCCCGGTGCCGCAATTCACGTCGATGCTCGGGGTTTCCTTCAAAAACCAGACGCGCATCTTGAACCGGAAATCCTTGCTGGTGAGCGCGCCGACCGGGCAGATGTCCACCGTGTTGAGCGAATAATTGCTGTCGAGGCGCTTGCCGGGATAGACCGAAAGCGTCGTGTAGCTGCCGCGGTTCAGGAAGCCGAGCACGTCGTCGTGCGCGATCTCCTGCATGAACCGGATGCATCGCGAGCACATGATGCAGCGCTCGTCGTCGAGCACGATCCGCTCGCCGATGTCCACACGCTTCGGCTTTTTGACCTTCTCCTCGATGAACCGGGATTCGCCCTTGCCGAACTCCACGGAAAATTCCTGCAGCCGGCACTCGCCGGCCTGGTCGCAGATCGGGCAATCGAGCGGGTGGTTGATCAGCAGGAACTCCATGACGCCGTTGCGGCATTCCTCGACCATCGGAGAGGACGTCTTCACTCCCATTCCCTCGGAAATTTCCGTCGCGCAGGAAATCGCCGGACGCGGGCCCCATGAGATCTCCGGACGACCGTCCGGGCCGAGCACCGGCTTGCGGTCGGGCGTCATCTTCGGCATGCCGAGCTCGACAAGGCACATCCGGCAGTTGCCCGGCGAACTGAGCTTCGGATGGTAGCAGTAGTGAGGGATGAATTTCCCGCTCTTCATGCAGGCCTCGATGAGCCGGGTTCCCTTTGGAAACTGCTTCCACTCCCCGTCCACCTGCACATTGACCATTGTGGTTCCGCTCATGATGAAAAATTATTTTGTAAACGAATCTGCCCGCCGGGGCAATTGCGATGCGCCAAGGTATCTGCGGACGCGGGGGATTGGGCAAGAAAAAGTGGATTTCCGCCAGGGAGAGTCTGCTTTTCTGTTGTTTTCAGCCGACTTTCTCGGGTAATTTCCAAAACCCAACTCTTCCCTCCGCCCTAGATGGCGGCCGGTTGTAAAATCTTTTTGGCAGTCCAATATTCCTATGTCCTTCATTGAAAAAGTCAGACTGGCCGGCGTTGTCGGAGCCGGCGGCGGTGGGTTTCCCTCCCATGTGAAGCTTTCGGCGAAGGCGGATACCGTTATTGCGAACGGTGCGGAGTGCGAGCCGCTGATGCACAAGGATGCGGCGGTCATGGAGACGAGGGCTGCGGATGTCGTGCGAGGGATGGAACTCTGCATGGTCGCCACGGGGGCCACCGACGGGGTCATCGGCATCAAGGCCAAGAAAAAAGGGGCGGTGAAAGCGATCGAAGCCGCCTGCGCCGGGACGAAGGTCCGGGTCCACCTCTTGGGCGACTTCTACCCCGCCGGCGATGAATACGATCTGGTTTACTCGGTTACGGGACGCCTGATTCCGCCCGCCGGGATCCCGATCAATGTCGGCGTCGTCGTGACAAACGTCGAAACCCTCGTGAACATCGCCAGCGCGGCGGACGGAAAACCGGTCACCCACAAGACGCTGACCATCGCGGGAGCGGTGCGCAATCCTGTCACGATCACCGTGCCGATCGGCGTCAGCTTCCGCGACTGCATCGAAGCGGCCGGCGGCGCCACGACCGACGATCCTGTCCTGTGCCTTGGCGGGCTGATGATGGGCGAGACGACCGACGATCTGGACCGGCCGGTGACGAAGACCGCCACGGGCGTGGTCGTGCTGCCGCGCAACCATCATGTGATCGAGCGCAAGCTCAAGACGCCGACAACGAAGGCCAAGATCGGAAAGTCCGCCTGCGACCAGTGCCGTTACTGCACCGAGTTGTGTCCGAGGTTCCTTCTCGGCTACCAGGTTGAACCCCACCAGGTCATGCGCAGCCTCGCCTTCACGGGGACCGGCACGGAGAGGTGGAACGAATGGGCCTCCCTCTGCTGCTCCTGCGGGCTCTGCACGCTCTACGCCTGCCCGGAGGAGCTCTACCCGAAAGAGGCGTGCGACGATGCCAAAACCGCGATGCGTCAGGCGAATTACAAGTGGGCGGGCAAGACCGAGGTCAAAGTCCACCCGATGCGCGACGGTCGCCACGTCCCGATCAAGTCGCTTGTGAAAAAACTTCATGTCGGCGAATACGACGTTCCGGCACCGATGACGAACATCGAGCTTCCGGTGAAGCAGATCCACCTGCCGCTCAAGCAGAGCGCCGGGGCACCGTGCGTCGCGGTCGTCAAGGCGGGAGACACCGTCCAGGCCGGCCAGGCGGTTGCCGAACCGGCTCCCAAGGCCCTCGGCGCGATCATCCACTCCCCGTTTGCAGCCACCGTCAGCGCTGTCACATCCGACCGCATTACCCTTATCAAGAAATGAACGCCAAATCCGTTGGTCTTATCGAACTCTCCAGCATTGCAGCCGGCTTCTCGGTTGCCGATTCCGCGCTGAAAGCCGGGGATGTCAAACTCCTCCTCTCCCGCTCGATCTGTTCGGGGAAATACATGATCCTCATCGCGGGCGACACCGCCGGTGTCGAGTCTGCGGTCGCCACCGCGGTGGAGACGGCAAACGGCTGCCTCATCGACCACATCGTTATTTCCAATCTCCATGAGGACGTGTTCCTCGCGATCGGGCGCACAAGCCCGGTCGAGCCGACCGGCGCGCTGGGCGTCATCGAATCCTTCAACGTTGCCACGCTCATCAAGGCGGCCGACGCCGCAGCCAAGACCGC
>QYQL01000072.1 GCA_007280915.1 Verrucomicrobiaceae bacterium
CCCTGCTTCATGATTTTTCTCAGGCGATAAAGAACTTCAGGAGTTCCTGTGCCGGGCGGGCGATGACATGCGAGGCCACGAGGTTGCCCACGCGGGTCGCCGCTTCACGGCCGGCTTCGACGGCCGCCTTGACGCTGCCGACATCGCCCTGGACGATGGTTGTGACCAATGCTCCGCCGATGGGGACGGATTTGATCAGTTGCACGTTCGCGGCTTTGATCATCGCGTCACTGGCTTCCACCAGGCCGACGTATCCGCGGGTTTCGAGTAGTCCGATTGCTTCGCTCATTTGTTGTTTGGTTTGGTGTTGATGGTTAGGATTTGAAAAGCTCCACTTTGTCCGCGTGGTCGAGGTCGCAGGCATTCGCCTCGTCGGTGTCCATGTGAACCTCGAGTTTGAAGGTGGGATCGACGCGGACGATCAGGTCGTCAAACCGCGTGGTGCATCCCTTCGCTGTGACTTTGAGGGTGATCGTGTCGAGGTGCTTCACTTTGTAAAATGCTGCGTCGGACGGGGACATGTGGACATGGCGCGCGGCGCGGATCACCCCGTTTTTCATTTCTAGAAAACCTTTCGGCCCCATGATGTAGGCGCCCGGCGTCCCCTCGATGTCTCCCGACATGCGCACCGGCACATCGATCCCGAGTTGCACCGCATCGGTGAAAGCCAGCTCGATCTGGGTGAGATTCCGGCAGGGCCCCAGGATGCGCAGGTTCGGAATAATCCGCTTGCGGGGACCGACCAGGGTGACCGTCTGCTGCGAAGCATACTGCCCCTCCTGGTAAAGCATTTTATGAATGGTCAGTTCAGCACCCTTGCCAAAAAGCACTTCGACATTCTCCGGGGAAATGTGCATGTGGCGGGCTGAACTATTGGCCATCAGAACAGGTGCCGGCTCAGAAGGAACCTCCCGCCCCATCTGGCGAAACAACGTCTCGCGGACGAGTGACTCAACTACAGACCGGCTGGGGATATCAGAAGAGGCCATCAGAAAAAAGTTAAATGACTGAAACCAGTCATATATTTCCTTAAGGAATCGTCAACAGTTTTTTTGAAAAAATTTTGCGGGCGGGAAAACATCAGAGGAAATGAACGGGGACAGAAGGTTTGGATGGCAGGAGGATATCCGGCAGCGGCAAAGAAGTATCGCAGGAAAGCGTGCGGTTGAAACCGGAGCTGATTCCAAGCCGCTCGAGTTTGTCCTCCGGGGCGTCGGTGAGAAGGATGTCCACATCCGGCCAGCGCTTCAGGAGAAAAGAAGCCGTAGATCCGATTTTGGAAGAGTCCAGACAGTAGATCGCGTGGGCCGAACGACGGACCGCGACGAGTTGCTGCTGGACGATGATCTCCTGGGAATTCCAGATTCCATGCTGGTTCGCGGCCTCTGCGGAGAGAAATGCGATGTCGAAATTCCAGAATTCCAGACTTCGTCTAGCCGTCTCTCCGAGGAGGACGGACTGGCGGCCAAGAATTTGGCCCGCCGTCAGGAAAACGTTCAAGCCCGGCACCGAAGACAGCAACTCTCCAACAGGCAGGTTCGAAGTGACAATGGTCACAGGAAAAACCGGTGCCCCGCGAAAAATCTCCGCCATGGCATAAATGGTGGTCCCAGAGTCGAGGAAGTAGGTCCCGCCCGGCTGCAGGAGACGCGCTCCCGCTTTGGCTATCCTGGCTTTACCGCGCGCCCCGGCGGTCTGCCGCTCATTAAATGAAGGAAATCGCTCATTAAATTCCGCCAAAGCGCCGCCGTGGGTGCGCTTGACTTTGTTCCGGCTGGCCAGAGAGGCGAGATCCCTTCTTGCCGTAGCCTCCGAGACGCCAAGGCGGCGGCAGAGTTCGTGGACAGGAAGGTAGCGGTGGCGGTCGATGAGGGCGGCCAGTTTTTCCCGGCGCGCTTCGACGACATGCAGTGGAACCCTCATGGAATTCAAAAGATCATGCGGCGTGATTTGATCGGAATCAATCAATAAGAATAAGCGGGAGAGAATTCACCCGGATGAAAAGGCAGCATGTCATGCGAATCGTCGTCGGGATGAGCCCCGAAGGAACCCGTGCGCATGTCGGCGTGGTATTTTTAGTGGCTGTTTGAAAAACGGGAGGTTTAGGAATAGCGATTGATCATGCTACGGATCATGGCGGAAAACACCTACGTAGCGGCGCACACTGAGGGCGCTCGTAGTCGCGGACCAATCGGCGATGCTGAACCATCCAAGCGGATGTTCGTTCGACAACCCAGCGATTAGGAAGGATGTGGAATCCGGATTTTGCGGAGACACGGTTAAATACTTCGGACCTCGACGCACAGAGGCCTTTCAGCGGGATCGGCGGGAGAGATCTGAACGGGAGAGCTTGATCCATTTTCCCGCCCAGCGAACCGGGAACGGCAGGAGGGAAGCCGCCCAGAACAACGGTTCCACGAGGCCGGTGATCCAGACGGCTGACAACGATCGGCGACGACCGGGGAGCGCATTGGCAACGGCCTGCCGGCTGATCGAGACGAAGAGATGCAGGAGCCAGAGTGCCGGGGAAAGCGGGTTTGAAAAAAGGGAGAGAAAGGAAAAGGCCGGTCCGAATGTGAGCGGCAGTCCGAGAAAGCCCGATGGATTGCACCTCCGGAACGTTGCGAAGACACGGTGCTGATGCAGCAACCAATCCGGCACATTCGCGCGGGGAGGCGCGAGCGTGGCGATGCATTTTGAAATCCCGACACGCCCTCCGGACCGGCTGACAGCGCGTCCGAGTGCGTTATCATCGGCCAGTTCATCCGCGAACACATTCCATCCTCCAAGGGAGCGGAGGACAGGCACCCTCACCGCCATGCAGGCACCGGTGAGGAAATCCACGCGGCCGGCCGCACGCAGAATGGCCACGCCGGGCCAAAGGGAAAGCTCGGTTCCGGCCGCATCAAGCCGCGAAGGCAGATTGTCAGGGGGTGCAAACACGTAGGGAGCGGAAAACGCATCGGTGCCTGATTCCTGCCATTCGGCACGGAAAGCGCGCAGGAATTCCGGGCCTGCCATGGTGTCGCTGTCGAGGACGATCCACCGGTCGTGAGTCGCAAAAGGTTCCAATTGGAGGAGCTTTTCGATTTTCGGATTCAGGTGATTCAAGTGATCGAGAGGCGGACAGTGAATGTCCAGATGAGAAAACTTCCGGGCCAGGTCGCGACAAAGCTCCCGCTGCTCAGGCGAGTGGACACCGAAAAGAACGCGATCGTCCGGCTCGATGGCCTCCAGAAAAATTTCGAGGTTCCGCGCGAGGCCGGGCTCGCCGGATTTGAGCGGACGGAAAAATGTCGCGGGATCAAGTCGCGCATCCGCCCGAGCTGACGCGGCAAACCAGCGCCGGAGAAGTCCCGCCGCCAGCACACAATAGACAATCGAGAAGAGCCCGGTGCCCACGGCGGCCACGCGGAGGAATTTTCCGAACAATCCGGTTTTATCCAACGATCGGGAGCAGGTTTTTGCTGATACCGCGGTCGATCGAGAGCGCCCCGCCGCCGAGACAGAAAATGGCGAGCCCGGCCGCCCAGACCATGAGAGGAAGCTCCAGATCCGAAAAGACCGGCGTATTCCGTCCCAGGATGATGAGGGCACCGGTCATGTTGACGACCACCCCCAACCCGGCGAGCCGGGTGAAAAATCCAAAAAAGAGAGCGAGGCAAATGGCGAGTTCCAGCACCATGGCAAGGGAGGCCAGAATAAAAGGAAGCCCGAGCCCGGTGGTGGATGTCCAGGAATCGATCGTGCCTTGCCATCCGGCCCCGCCAAACCACCCGAGTGCCTTCTGGGTGCCATGGTAAAAGAAGATCCCGGCAACCGCGAAGCGGAGAACGAGCGGACCCACATTCCCGGGGGAATGGAAGAAATAGTAGACCGGATTTTTCGTCACGGAGCGGAAGACTAGCAGAGCGAAGGGCGCGGCGGAAAGCAAAAGTGTTCCCACAAACGCCGGATTTCGGATATGAGGGAGGGAGGAATGGAAAGCAAATCCTCATCCCGGATCGCCCCCTATGTCGTGCCGTTTGTGGTTTTCATGGGTGGGCTTGCGCTGGCCGGGGCGGTCAGGAGCGCCGGAGGCTCATCGCTTCTGCTCAGCAGGCCGGAATTCTGGGTCTATCCGCTCCAGACGTTGCTCTGCGGCGCGGCACTCGTCATTTTTTGGAAACGCTACGATTTCGGGGGACGTGGCGGATGGATTGCGGCGGTCACGGCAGGTGTGCTCGCGCTTGCTCTCTGGCTTTCACCGCAGCTTGTGTTCGGGAGTCCGCCGCGCACCGGGGGATTCGATCCCACGGTTTTTTCCGACAGCCCTCCCCTCTACTGGCTGACCGTTGTGGCGCGGTTTGCGCGGCTGGTCGTGGTCGTCCCGCTGGTGGAGGAGATTTTCTGGCGCGGATTTCTGATGCGCTACCTGATCCGCGAGGATTTTGAATCTGTCGCGCTGGGCACCTACCAGCCGCTCTCGTTCTTCGGGGTGGCGGGGCTGTTCATGCTGGTCCATTCGATGCCGGACTGGCCGGCGGCGTTTCTCACCGGGTTGATCTACAACGGTCTCGCCGTGAAAACCAAAAACCTGGCCGCATGCGTGGCGGCGCACGCGATCACAAACCTCGGGCTCGGCCTTTATATCATGGCGACCCGGCAATGGGGGTTCTGGTGAAAATCGGATTCGCCCAGATCAATACCGTCGTCGGCGACTTCGCTGGCAACGCGCGCAGGATCGCGGAGGCCTGCGGGGAACTGGAAAGCCGGGGAGCGGAAATCATCCTGACCCCCGAGCTCTCGCTGACCGGATACCCGCCACAGGACCTCCTTTTCAAAGCCGACTTCGTTCCCGGGAATTTGCGGGCGCTGGAGGAGTTGCACTCGAAGGTGCGCTCCGCGGCATGGCTGGTCGGATACGTTGAGAAAAATCTCACCGGTTCCGGACGACCGTTTCACAACGCCGCTGCCGTGCTCGAGGCCGGCCGGCCGGTCCGCAAGGTCTTCAAATCCCTTCTGCCGACCTACGACGTCTTCGACGAGGCACGCTACTTCGAGCCCGCCCGCTCGGTTGCTCCCGTGGACATCGCCGGACGCAGGATCGGCGTGACGATCTGCGAAGACATCTGGACGCCCGCCTACCTGCCGGGGGGGCTTTACAACCGGGACCCGGTTCACGATCTCGTCGTCGCCGGCGCGGCCGCCATCCTGAATCTCAGCGCTTCGCCATTTCAAATCGGCAAGCCTGCGCAAAGGCGGGAAATGATCCGCATGCAGGCCGGCAGGCACCGGGTTCCATTTTTTTACTGCAATGCTGTCGGCGGAAACGACCAGCTGGTCTTTGACGGACACTCCCTCGCTGCCACCGCCGACGGGGTGATCTGGGTCCAGGCCCCGGGATTCCGCGAAGGCTCGTTCCTTCTCGATATCGGTGACATGAACCACGAGGTGGAATTCTTCGAAGGAGAATCCCGGACCACCCTCATTCCATGGGCGCGCGAACAATCCGAACAGGCAGAAGCCGGCGATCTCCGTGACCTTCGCGATGCGCTGGTCCTCGGGCTTCGCGACTACATGACGAAGTGCGGCTTCGGCTCGGCGGTGCTGGGGCTGAGCGGGGGAATCGACAGCGCGGTTACGGCATGCATCGCGGTCGAGGCCCTTGGCGCTAAACATGTAACAGGGGTCGCGATGCCGTCGCCGTTCTCATCCGGACACAGCGTCGAGGACGCACTCCTGCTGGCAAAAAACCTTGGAATGAAATGCCTGACGATCCCGATTTCCAGCAGCTTCGATGCGGTTAAATCCCAGATGGCGGAAGCATTCGACAGGAAGCCGGAAGACCTCACCGAGGAGAACATGCAGGCCCGTCTGCGCGGGCTGACGCTCATGTCGCTTTCGAACAAACACGGCCACCTCCTGCTCACCACCGGAAACAAGAGCGAACTCGCGGTCGGCTATTGCACGCTCTACGGCGACATGTGCGGCGGGCTCGCGGTGATTTCCGACCTCCCAAAAGGAATGGTTTACCGGCTGGCGGAGTTCATCAACAAAACAGCCGGTCGCGATATGATCCCGCGACGCACGATCGAGAAGCCGCCGAGCGCGGAACTCCGTCCCGACCAGACCGACCAGGATACCCTCCCGCCCTACGAGATTCTGGATGAAATTCTTCGCCTCTACGTCGAGGAAAACCAGGGAACGGCGGACATCATCTCGCGCGGGTTCGATGCAGACACCGTCAGGTGGGTGGTCCGGCGGGTGGATCTCAACGAATACAAGCGCGAGCAGGCGGCACCGGGACTCAAGGTCACCGGGCGCGCATTCGGCATCGGTCGCAGGATGCCTCTCGCCCAGCGCTTCACCCCGGAACTTCCGAAATGATTCCCGTCATCGGCATCACATCCGGGGATCCGGCAGGCATCGGACCGGAGGTCATCCGCACCGCGATAGAGTCCGCGCCTGAAGGCTTTCGTTACGAGATTGTCGGGGAGATGTCCGGCCATGCGCCAGGTGTTCCGACAGAAGCGGGAGCCCACGCGGCAGCAGTCGCCCTGGAAGAAGCCGCAGCAAAGCTTCTCTCCGGTGCCTGGCAGGCGGTCGTCACCGGGCCGGTCTCGAAAAATGCGCTTCACGCAGTCGGATACGAATTCCCGGGACAAACGGAATTCTTCGCGGCGCGCGCGGGAGTGGATGATTTTGCCATGTGCCTGACCGGTGGAGGTCTCACCGTGGCACTGGTCACCGTGCATGTGCCGATCCGCGACGTGCCCGGGCTGCTCAGCCAAAGTGAGATCGTGAGAGTGGGACGCCTCCTGGCCGGATTCCTGAAACAGACAGGCCATCAGGCCCCTCGCATTGCCGTCGCCGGACTCAATCCCCACGCAGGCGAAGGCGGAGACATCGGACGCGAGGATATCGATATCATCGCCCCCGCAGTCGCCGAACTTCAGTCCGCCGGAACCGGCCGCTTCTCAGGCCCTCACCCGCCGGACACAATTTTTCACCGGGCGATCGCGGGCGATTTTGACGGCGTGCTCTGCATGTATCACGATCAGGGCCTCATCCCGCTGAAGCTCCACGCCTTCGACACCGGAGTGAACGTGACGCTCGGTCTGCCGTTTGTGAGGACCAGCCCGGACCACGGCACGGCATTCGACATCGCGGGAAAAGGGATCGCGAACCCCGACAGCATGATCGCGGCCGTTCAATTGGCGGCCAGATTGATTCACAACCGCTCACAGGCGGGTTGAGGAAATTTTGCCTTGCCGCCTCTGGACCTTAATTGGAGGGCAGTTCCTTGATGCGGATGTTGCGCCAGGCCACCGAGTAGGGTCCGTCGCCGGGTTTGATGGCGTGGACCTGAAGGCCGAGGAATCCCTTCGGATGGGTCTTGAAAATTTCCTCGTCAGTGAGGTCGGCAACCGGCTGACCGTTGATGAATGTTTGGATGCGGGGGCGCTGGGCGATGACCCGGAAGCTGTTCCATTCCCCGTTCTTCATAAGGGAATTCTGGTTTTTTGCCGGATCTTTTTCCTTGGGTTCAGGAGAGAGCCAGTTCCGCCCGGTGGTCTCGCCATAGATC